>CAZECX010000135.1:0-9087 GCA_964510965.1 uncultured Nitrospina sp.
TTTCTTTAACTTTTAATCCAGGGGCAATGAATCCCCATATATGATAGAGAATCCAAGGCATCGAAATGAATACCGAGCCCATAAAGGAGACCTTCATATTTGTGAAAAAAGGCTCTGTGGGGGTAATAAAAGTAAGATCTGCAAATTGCTTTGGCAGTGGGTCTTCAAGCCATAAAAGAAGAATCTCTATGAAATAAAAACATACTCCAAAGAATAATGCCACCACCACGGCAACCTGTATCACCCGATCCTTAATCTCTATGAGGTGATGGCTTATAGGTACTTTTTCAGTAAAATCTACTTCTTTAACCACGTGTAATCTCGCCGAAACCCGATAGGGTTCAAAAAAAAAGCGCGGAATCCTTAATCAATGGGGTTCCCGCAACAATTTGTGTTTGCATGAGTTATTTTATTATTGCCAATATACTCAATTGAATATGTAAATTCAATAGTCTTTCTAGCAGCTCACTTTTTAGTCGATAAATCACTGCTAAATACCTGTATTAATAAGGGATTAATTTTAATAAAATCAATATTTATTGATTCAATATTATAAATGAGCGATAATAGCAAAAATTTAGAGGTTCGGAAAACTGATTTCCCCTTTTTTTTCAATAAGAAGGGTTGTAATCCACCGGGGATGTCTTATTCAAGGTTTTATGAGAAACTCAGACCAGAAAATAACGGGCATTCGAGTATTGGATATTGCAGAAGAAGGTGCCAAGGCCATTGAGGCAATGTTCAATAAGGTTATTGAGGAAATAAATCTGCAAGAAACCTCTATAATTGATGTGCGGGTTACGGACAATCATTGTTTTTTATTATTGGGTGATAAAAAGACGGAAAATAAGCAATAAAAAATTATGCGTATAACTAAAGAATTTGTAGATACTCTTTCTAAAAGAATTGTCCGGTCGCTGATTGACAAAGACTTGATTATTTGGGAAGAAACGACAGACAAACTGGAAGCTATCATTACTGGAATTATCACAGAAGATTTGATGGTAGAAGATCGTTTAAACGAAGAAGTAAAAACCCTTCTAGAATCCAAAACCGAAGAATATGAAAGAAGTATGATGGATTACGGTCGGGTATTCCAAATGGTAAAGTCAAAATTGGTTCGCGAACGCGGTCTAATTTTATAAAAAGTTATGAAAATAAGCCGAGACAAAATAAATCACATTAGCAGTCTTATCGTCAAAGATTTTTCAAAACGAGATGAGTTGGACTACAAGGTCGACTTAAATGATTTACGGTTAGAAATCACGCGAACGATGACAGATATTTTAATATTGGACGACAAAGCTGATACAGAATCCCGAAGAATCATGAACACTTATAAGAATGCTCCCCGCGAAGGCTCTCCTGAGTGGGACATTATGTATCAGAAGCACTTCGATGAATTCATGAACAAACAGGGAATTTAAACCCTACCCTTTCTTTCCTATCCAGCACTTCTTAATTTAAAAATTTTTACCATAAAAATTTTACCGGGAAAAGCGGCCTTCTCTCAAGTTGAGCATCCACTCCTTGCCGAAAAAAAGGAGCATTTTTCTATACTTGCAAAGATGCCATACTTATTGGCAATGAAGTTGTTACTCGATGAATCCCCTTAGGAGAAGGAATAAGACAAGTGGTTATGTTCCCATCTTGCCCATCGAATAAAAACCACACTTGAAGGAGTAGCCATAAATATGACGACCACCTTTCCCGGATTAAAATTTTTACAACTATTTTTGATTGATTCGTCCCCTACATAAAACTACCTTGGCGCCTTTTTCCCCAATTTCAGTCCAAGTGGCATAGACCCTTCCGCCACTACCAGAAAATAAATAGGGATAAGCCACACTGTCTCCTAAATAAGGAACGGGAAGAGGCTTACTAAAAGCTCCCTCTTTTGAAATTTTGATTACCCAGGGTTGAATAACGCCCCAACCTCCTTCTGAATCAGGATCCCTACCCTGAAAAATAACCCAGGCTTCTTCATTAATGATTTGGAGATCCGGGTGATTCGCATCTAAAACTTTTCCCTGTACCTCACCTAAATATTGGAAGGACTGGCCTTCATCCTTGGAAATTGCAGCACGCAGTGATGCACGATTACCCGCCCCGCTGTACCATGAAATAAAAATTACACCATCATCAATTTCGATGGAAGAACCAGAATGAGGACACCCATTAATTTTCCAACCCTCTTGGGTAACAAATATTTTTTCAGTCCAAGTTTGACCTTGATCCAGGGATTTTGATACAACAACCGTTCGATTATTTAATTTATCGACATGTCTCCATGAGACATAGACCTTTCCAGATTTATCAAATGCGAGGGAGGGTCGACAACATGGACAGGCATCTCCCGTAATCCTTATGTTTTTTTCAAAGGATCTGCCGTGATCGATAGAACGAGCAATATAAAGAGAAGAGCTTCCAGGTAAATTTGTTTCCTTCCCACGGCCATCCAGCCAGACTACATAAATGGTTCCATCGGGTGAAACTTCCATACTTTGAAAAGAATGATAAGATTTTTCGTTATCATCATTCACTTTAATAGCCGGCAAAAAACTCCTGCCAAAATTCATAGATCGCGCAAACTTAAGATCATTTCCACCTTGCCAAACCGCATACCTGCCGATACCGCGACCTTGACGCAAAATTGGACCATTTTCTCCATGGGAACTGACCTCACCTTCCTCTTTGTTGATGCGATAGGATTTTGAAAATGTATCACCGGTATTATGAGAGCTGGAATAATAAAGGTCTTGCCCTTTCGATCCTTTTCTAGAGGCGTAGATAAAGCTCATACCCTCTGAAGCCTGCAATAATAATTGTAGGCCATTTCCTTGATCTACTATTTTTGGGCTAGTTTCCCAATTAACCCACTCTCTGTTTTTTTCTTCACCAAAAATTAAACTTGAACTGCAAAAAACAAAAAATATGACCCATCCAACAATATTAATTTTAAGGTATTTATATATGGTCATTTTCCTCCGATTTCATTCCTTTCTAAAGATTAAAAGAATGGCTTCAATTAGCCTCAAATAATATAAATCCAAATACCGACTTTTCAATTAAAACTTAATTTGAGCAGACAAACACAAGAGTACTAATTAAAACTAATCCGTACGCCACCAAAAAACCGCCTCAAATCACCTGGATAATAATTGGCACTAGTGTCGGTGTTTGTAGCGGCTGCAGTAAAGTTGGAAATATATTTTTTGTTCAATAAATTTCGTCCCTCAAAAAACAAACTGACTTTTTTGTTCACATCATATCCGGCGCCCGTACCAATAATGGCATAGCCTGGCGCTTTACTGGTGTTATTGAAGTCGGTATCCGCTTCACTGGCTGCCAGCATATTTAGGGTTAAAAACCAATTGTCTTTATGTTCATATCGAAGTTCAGCGTTATAGAAATGGTTTGGCTGCCCCGGAATTTCGTTGTCATCAAAATTCACATCGTCATCAAAATAAAAATTGCTAAATGTGTAAGCGTTCCACATCTTCAACCGATCTCCCTTGGAAAAAAGATTTTTCCCCAATTGCAGTCCAATACCAAGTTCTACCCCTTGGTGAACAGTACTATCAGCATTAAAAGTTGAATCAGTAAAAGCTCCTGATTCCCTGAACCTCAACAACTCATCGTCTATCTCCGCATGATATAAACTTAAATCCCATGCTATCGATCCATGTTCACCACGTGTTCCGATTTCATAAGTCCAAGCTCGTTGATCCGCAACGGGACTGAAACCTACTGTATTTCCCTGGGTTACATTTGAAAAATCAGGAGCCTCAAAACTTTTACTAATGTTCCCAAAAATTTGAACTTTCTCCATGGGCTTGTAGAGAAACCCTATTTTTGGGTTTAGGGATTCAAAATCTGCACTAGCAGTGTCTGTTGGAGTCCTTTTGTCAAAAATATCGCGACGGGTCCAGGCGTATTGAAGAGTTGTTACAAGTGAAAAATCAGGTTTAATAAAAAATGAATTTTCCCCATACAACACAATACTTTGGGCAGACTGGTCCGCATTGGAGGTATTTCGACCTGCTTGTCCCCCACTATTGCTCCAAATCTTGGCATTAGTATCTCCAAAGTGGGTCGTAATACCGACTTGATATCGGTTCAAATGATCACCTAATGAGTATGATCCAGAGTTTCGGGTATAAAGGCCGTAGTTAACACTCTCCTGATCTATTACTCCCACTGCTGATAAAATCGGATGAAATAAGTCTTTGTAAAAAATAAAGGCTCCAACATCCATTTGGTGTCCATCACCTAGATCCAGAGTTGTCTTATTGGAAAGACGATAGGAGTTTATATTTCGCTGCTGGTCATCAGAAATAGCAATGTTTTGTGCCGCCTCCGGATCATTAAATACCTGGGCTTGAGTTAACGTACCGGGCAACTCAAGCTTTATATGGTTTGCTGAAAAATAGAACCTAGTTTCAGCCTGATCTGAAAGTCTTAAACCAACATTAGTGTTGAATTTAATATTCTTCTGATCTGCATGTTCACGGAAACCGTCACTCGTGGTTCCCGTTAAGCTGACGAACAAATCCGAGCCACCTTTAAAAACCTTTCCTATTTGATAGTTACCCCGAAACGTATCTTGTGATGCAGTTTCGAAGCGCATATGGTGGCCTGGGTTACTATGACCCGTTTTTGAAACCATATTGACGGAACCGCCCAAAGTGGTTGAACCAAATTGCATGGCATTGCCGCCTTTATGAATTTCAATCCGCTGCAAAGTAAGAGTATCTATTTCCTGAAAATCTCCACTTCCATCTGCAGCACCAAAGGGCACCCCATCCTGAAAACCTGTTAATCCTTTCTGATGGAAACTTCGCTCCAGCCCTGAGCCTCGAATAGATATTCGGACCTCCTCAGCAAAACGTTTGGTGGCAAACACACCAGGAACATGGCTAACAGTATCCTGAAAATTAAGACTGTACTTATCTTCAAAAACTTCTGAGCCAACAACATAAACACCACCTGGTGTTCTCTGGATCAATCTTTTGGCTTCAAAATTATTTGGAACCGTCAATGTTCCTGGACGCATGCCAGCAGGGTCGCCAAAATCGGGGATGGGGGCTGCAATAACAACTTCTTCCAGGACGACCGTACGAGTATTTTCATCCGCATTAGCGGTAAAGTTACAGATAAGAAAAAATAGTAGGGTGGAAAAACATATTCTAAATTTGTTACGCGTCAAATATTGCAAAGCTGTGACCTCCTCATGTAGATCTTTTTCTTTAATCCACGCAAGAACTGCCACAAATTCATTTTTCTATAAAAATAGAAATAAGAAAAATCAGATGCTGCTCAAAAAAGAAATACGAGCAGAAAAAACTGATAGAACAGAATTTACGTGTTGGGATTAAAACCGATATTAAAGATGTGGCTAAAGAACTTCTGGAGGAGGATCCTGCGAATTTAAATCTTGCTGGGTGGATGAAAATATTCCAGCAAACAATCTAAAAGAATAATTACTCAAATCTGCAAAAGAAAAGGAAGTATCGATATTGTCTTTGTGAAAGGAAAAGGAAGGTATCGTTCCGCTTGCTTTTCCGCCACAGTCTGCAGAAAGCTGGGGCGTTTTCCCTTTGCTCGATGGCAATTTTGAGTGAGGACAAAATTCATTTCCGTGCTGGTGGTTATTTAGCAAACAGTGAAGTGATTTCCCATCTTGCTTCTTATGAAAAGGAGATGCAACGACATGGTCATGCCCTTCATGATGGTGATGCACACTAGCAAAAACATCAGAAGCTCCCAAGAAGGTGACAAGAAAAATTGATAAAATTATAAAACTAAGTCGACACATGAATTTAATTTATTTAGAAAGTGTTCATAATATAAGCACTTCTTTCTAAAAATGTCAAATTCATTAAAATATAATTTACTGTTTTTATTTCCTTTTTTGGCTTTCAATAGTCAGCCGTTTCTGGAATTCATCCATTTCCTCTTCTGCAAATTTAAAGTGGAAACTAAAATAATTTGAAGAACTGTTTTTCATATATCTCAATATATCCACATATTTTCCAAATTTTAAGGCCAGTTTTTCCAGCACATCAGAAAGGCCCGAACGACCCCCGCGAGCCCTTTTCAAGCTACATGCAGCAGAATTATAGTAAGACCCACCTTTATCAAAATAGGTGTCCCCTAAATTATTAGTGCTAGGACTGAATAATCCCAAATGGAAAAGCATAAAGTCCGCATTAACTCGAAATACTCGATAGATTTCGGAATCATTATCCAAGTTTATAGCTATTTGGCCTGCATCCGAAGAGGTGTTAACTAAATATGAATTGTTTTGGGGTGATTTAGAATTAACCAGTTCCGCCAATGACAGAGTTATGTATTGGTTTATATCTTCTTCATAATTCAGTTCATTTTCTTTGGTTTCTTTCCAATGAGTCTCTTTCCATAAAAGAGTGCGCTCATTTTCCAAAATAGGATCGAATCCATCATTGGAGGGTTGGTCACTATTTATACGAGCAGTTAAAAAATGGTTGGAAAAAAAGGACTCGGTGGTATCGGTTTTCTTAGATTCAGAATAAATAAAATTTATCGGCATAAAACCTCCAATCAACATTTATTCAGTGCTCTAATCCTATCTATCTATGTTCACACGATTCTAAGATATTGCAATATTTTTAAACGGATTTAGAGGAACTTGGCAGCAAGGAAGGGAGAGTGCTAATGGTAAATTTTTTATCAGAAAAGAAGGTTGAGGAAATCTAAAGACTTATGCCAACCATTTTTTTTGAGCCAGCGCCTGGACTTCATCGTAGATTTTTTTTACAGGTAGCTTTTCAGCGCGGGAGGCCTTTTTGCAATCATCAAATTCGGGAGCTGCTTGAACTATTTTACCGTCCAACTTTCCAAGCTTAATTTTAATTAAGCCATACGGTGTTTGTAATTTATGCACCTCACGATCCAATATCAATCTATCGACATTTTGAAAACGCACTCCGAAGGAAGACGTTTCGGTCAGTAGAATTTTCGATAATATTTCTCTTTTTTTACATTCAGCGAGAACAGAAATTTTCGTCGCAGGCCGATTCTTTTTCATAATTATTGCTGAAAAATAGACATCAAGAGCGCCGGCCTTGAAAAGTGATTCCATAACCGCTTCAAAAATTTCTGGATTCATGTCATCGATATTGGTTTCTATTACGACAAGCTCATTGCTTTCATTTGATATTATTTCGCCTACAAAAATTCTCAATAAGTTCGGTATAGAAGCTATAATGCGACTGCCCGCACCATAGCCATCTTCTGAAATGCTCATGGTTGGCATGGATTGAAATTTTTCCGCATAAAATCCAATCATTGCCGCCCCGGTGGGTGTTGTAAGCTCCGTTTCAACTCCACTAGAAAAAACAGGGATTCCTTTTAGTAGCTTAAGAGTGGCGGGTGCGGGAACAGGCAATCGACCATGAGCACAATCTACAAATCCTTCTCCAACATTTAAAGGTGAGGAATATATTTTATCTAACTTCAATGATTCAATCGCCCAAACTCCACCGACGATATCTATGATGGAATCCATACCCCCTACTTCGTGAAAATGTATTTTCTCAATAGTCGTATTGTGAATTTGAGCTTCGACTTTGGCGATTCTTTTAAATATCTCTATAGAGTTATTTTTTACTTTCGAAGGCAGGCCTGATTGTTCAATCAGTTTTTTGATACTAGAGTAACTGCGATGGGGATGGGAGTTTTGGTGTTTAGGCTTGTCTATTGATACGATGATTTGAGTACACGCCAAACTATTTCTTTGAACTTTTTTTGCTTGGAGTTTATAGCCCTTTAAATCAATTTTCTTTAACGCTTTGCGAATGTCATTTATGTTAACTCCTAGATCGACCAAACAACCCAGAATCATGTCACCGCTAATACCCGAATAACAATCGAAATATGCAGCTCGAATGGATTTCACAGGACCTATTTATTAAAGGAATGCTCAAACAATTCTTTAATGGCTTTTTTCCCTTTGGGATTCAAAAAGCGGGTGCCGGTCCCTGCAAAGCTTTTATTTTTTATTTTAGGCTGATCTTCGTGGCTCCAATTTTCTTTCGACCATTTGAACCAGGCATGTTGTTCCTGGTCGTAGACATGCAAAGATTTATTGCACAATTTAGAAAATTCAGCTCCCCAACCCGTTCCGCCTTTTACTGTGTTGTCATCTAGAATCGTCCCTACTACAAAAACCTCTTCTGCGCTATTAATCTGGTGCCAAATGCTTTGTAAAACCTTTTTAAACATTGGGCCCGTATTATATTTTCTGTTCATTAGTTTCGACAAATAGGCCAGACTGACATCCCCTTTCAACAATTCTTCTGAAGTTAGAACACGGACTCCACGAGATCGAAAAATTTTGTGACCATCGAAAGTGTAATTTACTTCCTGCACGCCAAATTTTTCAGCTATTTTACCGAATTCTGTTTCGGAACCCTGAGCACCACCACTGTATAGGACACAATTGTTGGGATTCATTTTTTTATGGAGAAAAAAGGTTAAAAATCTCTGATTGAAAATTAAACTATCCGAATCATTATATTCGGGAAATAACAGAAAAAGTAAAGTACTTTAATTTATAGAGGAAATCAGGAAGGCGTTGATTTGACCTTATCGAAGAACCGACTCAATATCCCTCGTTTTTTAACCTTCTGGCCATGATCGTGAACCAGATCTTCCATGGGAGTGGTTTTTTTCTGATGCTCATCGATAAAAAGCTGCAACAAGATATGGCATGAATGACAACCACCCCCCGCTTCACACTTTTCTGTAATCTGATCTATTTCTGTCAGATTATCCTTTTCGATCGCAGCTCGAATAGTGCTCTCATTTACCTGATAACATTGACAAATGGCTTCATCTGTTTCCACTTTTGGAGGGAGATTCATGTTTGTAAGTATTGCCAAAATTATTAAATGAGAACAATTCCCATAATTTTAGCTAAAATAGGTTGGGTTGTCTAATTGAATTTCAGGATCTAATCCGAATCGTAAACCGGAAATTTAGGAGTAAAAGCTGGTAGCGGTGGAGGGAGTTGAACCCCCGACACTACGGATATGAGCCGTATGC
>CAZECX010000136.1:0-8976 GCA_964510965.1 uncultured Nitrospina sp.
ATCCTATTATGGAATTTTTAGACCGGTTGCCCTTTTTCAAGGAATTCACAAACCACGAAAAAGTTAAGCTGGTGGACAACGATGGAATTTTTGAAAAATACGAGGATGGGGATACCATCGTTAAAGAAGGGGATAAAGGGTCCGCTATATTTGTGGTTCTGACAGGCTCCATTCGAATTACCAGAACAACCGGGACTCCGGTTCAGCAGGGACACATCTCCCTTCAGCAACCAGAAGAAATTACCATTGCAGAACTAAAACCCGGATCGATTTTCGGAGAAGTTTCTATGATCAGCAAGCAACCCAGAAATACGAACGCCCTGGTCAACTCCCAGGAAGTTGTGGTCATGAAAATCACCCAGGAAGTCATAGAAAGTTTTAACTCGGTGGTTCAAAGGAAATTTCAGACGCAGCTGATTATGACCCTGGTTAATAGATTGAATGATATGAATAGTAAATATATTAAATTAAAATCCAACCCCCATCCTACATAAAACCCAAATGCCGTTGAACGTGAGATCCTTCCGCTCAAATTGCCTACATCTACAAACATAAAAAAAAGCTGAAAACTTCAAAAGACTCTCAAGGAACATAACGATTAGTCGATAATTAAGCTGAGGGCGGCAATTCGTCGACTTTTTGGGCAAATTTGATGGTTGATTTTTGTCTGTTATTGGTTAGCATAAAGCAAACAGTTAATTATCAGGAGGTGTTTCTCTGGCGGTGTGAGTGCTGTCTAGTCCACCCGATGGGAACCTTTTCTGATTTGATGCAGGAAGCAATGAAGGAATTTAAAAATTCCTTGAACAGAAGATAATCATACTCCAAGACAGAAATGATTGACTCAAAACGATTACCAGCATTTAAAAAGGACGTTGGGTTATTAGAAAACCAACTGATCATGTTTGAGACCAAGGTCAAGGATGCTCCTGAAATCGAACCGGGAGAAAAAGGTCCGGAAGAAGAAAGGGCGCGGCTATTAACAATCCTTGGCAATCAAAAGAAGAAGCTCTCTGAAATTCCCAATAAAGTAGAAACCGCGCTTTGCAAAAATGCCAACAAAGAGATTGATCTTTCAATTGCCCTTGAGTGTCTTCAAATGCTCGATGAGTATTTCAAGAAATTAAAGAAGGACATTGAGACAATCGTCGAGGATCAATATGAGTGCAAGCTAGAAGTCTACAAGCAGGAAATATTTAAGTCTGTTGACCTTGTTCTCGATCCGATCGATTTTATCATCCCCAACATTCGATTTGAATTGAACTATATGGAAAAGCATTACGGCAAGCCAGATAATAAGGCCAGTACCGTCCTTTCCGAGGTGCAGGAGTTGGTGGAAAAGTTGGAAGACCATGAGATTGGTTTAAAAGAATTTTTTGACGGTACTGGCTCGGGTGATGACAGGGTTTCAGGATATAAGGAGTTGCGGGCGAAAAACAAGGTGTTTTCCAGGTACCAATTTTTTGAGAATTCTCCGGAGTCTTATAAAGATCTCAATGACATTTATTATGAGATTTGTAAAACCATGGAGGGCTTTTTAAAGGACAAAAGGTCGGAGCCGGAACTTTGGAAATTTTATTCCCAAGTGAAGGAGAGGGCTCAGGTTATTTCCAAAATGAGCGAAATATTTGATACAGGTTCATTCCTGACGATTTTGTCCAAAAAATCCAGGAAAAAATATTCATACTGTGAAGAAGTAAGAAAAGCAATCACCCTGCTTGAACAGTTCAATAAACTGCGCAAAGACCTTATTTTTTATAACGAACCTGAGCTGAAGCGCACAAAAAAAGTGTTGGGGACCAAACTTGCCAATTCTTACGATAAAAAACGTTTGAATGTGATCTTGGATGAAATGGATAAGTTCATCAAGGAAGGAAAATTGCCTTTCTCCCGGTTGGATATAATTTTTAACAAGTTGCTAAAAAAGGATTTCAATATTGTTGTCCAGGAAAAAGATGCCGAAGACATTACTATCACTATCACTCCCCATCACGAAAAAAAGTATGGAAGAGATATCCTCGTTCGAATCAACATCATCATTCATGAGGTTGACTTCTGGTATCCACCCGAAGAAAAGCAATTATTGTTTCAAAGTATATCCAAGGCCACGGAGAAAATTCAGGCTGATGAGCCTTTGGATAAAAAAGAATTTATAAAAATGATGCAGACCTACGACAATAAAATGGAAACGGATATACGGAAGATGTATCCCAATAAAGTGAAGGAATTAGCCGGTATATATTCCGATTTCAAAGAATTATTTTCGACCAAGATCCAGAAGGAGAAGCTTGAAAAGAAGTTGGGTAATAAGGATATTTGGAAAGAAGTCCAGGACGATTTGGAAGAGATCGGGAAAAATATCGCAGTACTCTCTTCAGAAAACGCGGCTTTGAAGAAAAATGTAAATAAGTTCTCCTTTTTAAAAACGGGTATCGAGGGAATGTCGCAGGTGCTCTATGACCTTTCGATGCAATTGTTCATTTTATTTGAGGGGTTGGATGCTAGAAGCATCTCCAATATGACAAATATTCTTTCCACCTATAACGAATTTCATGACCTTGCCAGCATTTGGGCATCCTTTTCCCATTATTTTAAAAAAAACAACATCGCAAACTTTAGCGCCAACGAACAAGCCATGCGCCATCTGGCCAAAGACCCCCGTTGCAAGGACAGGTTGAAAGAGATTTTTGAGAACGACGAATGAGCTCAAAAAATCAATATATCCCACCGACCCGACCCCGTTATTAATACCAAATTTAGGGTTCAATGCTGACGAATTTTTACTCAAATTCGTTCTGACCTATTTTACCCCTCCTACCCGTGATTACCCCTTCGGGGCATGAGATAATAGGTAGAGATATAACACGGGCATGAAGGCTAATGAATGGATATAACAGGGGCATGAAAGCTAAGGTTGGGATATAACAACCTCCGGTCGCTTGACCGGTTAAGGGAGTTGCAGGACGGGGGTGTAGGGTGCTTTGTATTCGCGGTGCCACCAGTTGCCGGTTTTCTCTTTGGTGTCGGCATCGGTGAACCAGTAGTCATAAGTTACTGCCTGAATGTATTTCGGAGGCTTTTCCGGAAACGGGTTGCTGGCTAATAAATCGAGTACCGGTTGAGATCCTTGCAGAAGGCGGATCATGAACTGGATCAGCCACGGATTCCTTTCATAATTACTGAGTGCGGCGAACCACATTTGCCAGTCCAGTCGCGGCTGGTGCGGCGCGACAAAGGCGGGAGCTTCTTTTAATTTTCCCGGTTTCCATTTGAACTCATACGTTTTCCATTCCTTGCCATCGTGACTGCCCTTTATAAATATTTCCGGACGCGATGTGGTCATCACCGCGAACAGTCCATATTGATTGATGATGTGAAAGGGGCGGATCGTTTGTACCGTTGAAATAAATGCGGATGGATAGCTCACCGGACTGACAAAGAGAGGAACTAGATATAAAAGAATGCTTATCCCCAGCACCCCTATTCCCATTCCTTCGACAAATATTTTTTTCCAATGCGGTATGCGGCTTCGGGTTTCTTCAAAAGTCACTCGCCATTTTTCCGGGATGCATTTAATGAATAACGCGTCATCGAAAAGTAAAAGACAAAGGGCAATGGTGAGAATATTAAAAAAGCAATAGTTGCCGGTCAATAGGATCAGGAATTGGAATCCTATTAAAATAGTTGCTGCGGCGTAACGGATTCGGCCCGGCCCGAAAACCAGAAACGGCACCCCCAATTGAATGATGAAAACCGTGATGACTGAATATTCCTGAAACCATTGCGGCAGCTGATGCACATACCAGCCTATCCATGTTGGTAGCGGTTGTGTTTCAAAATGGTAGAGGAGTGCGGAAAGATCCTTCCAGGTGGGGTCCCCACTTGCCAGCTTCACCCATCCGGAGGTGAACATGACACGAAACAAAAGAAACCGGAGTAGCAGAAGCACCCAGGGGGAAGGAGGCGGTTCGTTGGCTAATTTAGGTCGCCATTTCAGAGGGGCCAAAAAAATCGCCAGGAATCCCGTTTCGAGAAGCAATGTGTCCCACTGGAAACCGAGAAACTGCTGGCCCACATTGAACAGCGATAGATAAAACAGCCACAGCATGAAAAGTACAAGGGCAGGCGCAATTCCAGCAATTAAAAGGAGAGACATTGCCGCCCCGGCAAGACAGATAAATTTTAAAAATCCGTCACTCGCATCCAGCCAGAACAGGGTGGGCAGTTCCCAGAACCGTTCCGAACCCAATTGAGATTCCACCTCTTGAAGTAAATTTTGTGCGGGAAGAATGCCCTCTTTGCCTATCAAGCCTTCAATTTGACTGCCAAATGATGAAAAAGCAGCTAGATAGACCAAGCCTATTATAATAAGGAATAAACGCCTTGTAAGATGCCAGGTGGGGCGGCCAAGGGATGTGCCCCATATCCACCGAGTGAGGAGGCTGAAAAACTCCCGATTGTTTGCCACCAAATTATATGCCCCTTCCGATATTTGGGAAAATCCAGGGACTTTTTCGTAGGCCCATAAAGGGAGTTTGTGGATGGAGGTGGCCAGGGCCTTATAAACCCCTTTTGCACCAGAATGATAGGTGCCATCGGGATATATCAGGTAAATCGCTGAGTCAAATTTCTCCGGTGCGATTTGGGGATATTGCGAGGCAACTTCCTGAGAAGGCTTGTAGACCACCTTATCTTCGGTTATATGCTGCCACCTGCGAACCCAGAAAGTGCAAAATCCACACGCACCGTCGTACACCATTACCGGGCGGAGAGACCACTTAACCTGGCTTGTTTCTGTGCTCATAGGCACCTTGCGATAAAAGAAAACATTGCCATATCCCCCCCTACGAAGGTGGGCTCTGATCGTTAATATTCAAGTTATTCCTCAAAAGAGTTTTTCCCATTATACCTTTTATTTTCCAGCCCTTTGCCTGCATATCGAGGCCAGTTGGGACTGCCTTTTTTTTGCAAAAAAAGATTAATGGTTTCGGTCGGTTCGGGCTTGCGTTCCGGCCCGACCTGATATAGTTTCTTTAGTTCTATATTATTATCAGGGGCCTTTTTCTCTAAACGCGCCTGAGCGTTGACCCAACTTTCCAGGAACGACTAAATGGTAGATTTTACGCGCGAAGAAGTTGAAGCTGCTTTAGAAGAATATTCATCCACTCTCATTGAAGATGAAGAGGATGAATTCATAGATGATGATGAAGAAATAGTAGAACCCGAAACCGAAGAAGAAGAGCCTGAAGAATCTGAAGAATCTGCCGACGTTGATGAAGCTGCCGACTCCGAAGAGGAACTGGAAAAGGTAACGGGTCCCGGAGATGTTTTCGAAGGCAAAGATTTATCAGGTCTGGATTTAACTGGAATAAATTTTTTGGGTATCAGCCTGAAAAATACCAACCTTAAAAAAACCAACCTATCAAATAGCACTCTCTCTAATTCGAATATGGATCAGGCCAATTTGGATGAAGCAAATTTAAACAATGCGGAGATGGAAAATGTGAGCTGCCTCGAAGCAAACGTCGCCAATGCTAATTTTGAATCTGCCAACTTGCAAGGCGCAAAGTTCATGGGTAGCAATCTATCGGGTTCCAATCTCGAAGGAGCAAATTTAAGAAAATCCATATTTCTGGAAGCCAATCTCGCTAAATGTAATTTGAACGAGGCAGACCTCAGTAATTCCGATTTTTCCCGAACCGATATGAACCACGCCAGCATTGTAGAAAGCAATTTAAGTCGTGCCCGTTTTAATGGCGCCAATTTGGAATCTGCAGACTTCACCGATTCCCGCCTGAGCATGTCTGTATTCTTTGAAGCCAATTTTAAAAATGCCAATATGAATCGCACCTTGGTAAAAGGAGCCAAACTGGCTGGCGGCATCTTCGATAACACCAGTTTGCCACGCGCAGATATCACGGGAGCCGATCTAACAGACGCAAAGTTTCTTAACTCCAATTTGAGCCGCGCTAAATTAAATGGAGCCATTCTGCGCCGAACCGATTTAAAAGGATCGGATCTATCGGAAGCTGATTTGAGTATCGCGGATCTAACAGGTGCCAGCCTGACAGGGGTCAAATTGATCGGCGCCAACATGGAAAGAATCAAACTCAATCAGGCTAAAATATCAGGAGCTAAACTTTGCGGCGCTAAAATGAACAAAGGGAAATTATTTCAAGTCGATCTGACCCAGGCCGATCTGAGCGGTGCCAATATGACCGGAGCAGACCTTACAGAATCCAATCTGGAAGGCAGCGATTTGAGCCGTGCAAACCTCACCGAAGCGATTTTGCAAAAGGCCAACCTGAAAACTACTTTCCTGATTGGTGCAAATCTACAAAAAGCGGATTTGGCGGAAGTGAACCTGGAAAATGCAAATATTGCTGGAGCAAAAATGCGAAATGCAAATTGCAATAAAGCAAACATGAAAAATGTTGATTTACAACGCTCTGATCTGGAACACGCAGACTTTGCTTATGCCGATCTAGAAGGGGCAAACCTTATAGGTTCGAAACTCGGAGAAACTTGTTTTCAAAATTCGAATTTAACCGGGGCGGACCTAAGTCTGGCAGATACCACCGACACGGATTTTTCAGGTGCGAAAGGATATAAAACTTGAGATACTATGAAATATTAAAGAGACGTAATCGAAAAACTAATGTCTCAATTTACTCATAAAATTTGAATTTTTCTCTGACATGAAAAAACTATTTCTTTTTTTCTCTGCCCTTATCCTGGCATTTATTATTTCAACACCCGCTCAATCTTCTTCCTTAAAAAAAAACATGATTGAGGGCGTCAAATTTCTAGATACGATTGCTGAGGTTGAATGGTACAAAGTTGAAGGGAAAAGTCTGATCATTGGCTGGAAGGGAATTCCAAAGTTTTTCCCGCATACAAACCGAAAAGCTGCCATGCGGGCGAACATTGCTACCAGACGCGAAATCCACGTTTGGGCGGTGCGCCATACCCAGAGAAACTGGCATGTTGGAAGTGGAAAATCCTACATCTGCTTTGTTTCAGCTATAAACGGGAGAGTCAAACAAGGAAACTGCAAACGTTAATTTTTTAATACCTTTAACGATTTTTTGCATCTAAACAGAATATAACCCAAATTTTTGACTCATGAATCGTTCACCAAAATTAATAAATTCTTTTTCCCACCTGGCTCTCAAAGCCCAACCCTTGACTCTTAAAGAAGTTCTTCAATTAAGAGATGGCAGGGAAATCAATAGAAACCCGCATTCTACTTTTTCGAAAACGATTACCTTTCCACCCCTATTGCAAAACATCAACTACTTGAATTCCCAAAATTAATTCTTCTTAAATAATCAAAATGGAAAAGCTGGAAGCCGTACAAAAAGTTTTAAAGTTCAGCACCTCAACACGCGAATGGTGCATCAAAGAATTCTCCGTTCATTTCGATGATTTCGACGAACAAAATGTGGATGACTACCATTCAGGTGGTTATGGCGATATTGCCGATGAAATTCTCGAACGCGGATTAGATGAACAAATAATTGAAGAAGATGATTTAAATTAAACCCTCCCCTCTTTCTTTTTCAGCCAATACCCCATAAAGTAAAAAATTCATATATCCAATATTTACCGATATCGTGACACAAATATAACCAACATGGTTCTTGACCTCATAGGCAAAAGCCTTTACCTTAAAGTAATCAAATTTATGACAAAAATCCCTTTATGAGCACCGATTTATCAACGAAAAAAGTCCTGGTGGTGGACCATTCCAAGGTCCTCACCAAAATCATTCAGAATTTCCTTGCGCAAGCTGGTTTTGATCCCGGAAATATTTTTCGAGCTGAAACAAAAAATCAGGCCATGATGATGCTTGGGTTGGAAACCTTCGACCTGATTACCTCTGCCATTCATTTGGGTGACTCTACCGGAATTGAATTTTTAAAAGAAATTAGAATCAATGGCGATGATAAACAACGTGACACCCCTTTTTTGATCATCAGCTCCGAAAACACAGAAAATTATATTGAAGACCTAAAAACATATTCTGGAAATGGGTTTTTGAGTAAACCTTTTAATCAGAAACAAATTCTGGAAATTGCAAAAAAAGCCCTGAACGGTGAAAATTATAATGAAACCCCATCATCTGCAGCTCCTTCTCCTGAATTATCTGGAGAAGACAGCAAACCTGAACCAACCATTCCCGAAAAAATTTTAGAACCGTTCACCAAGAGCACTATTGATGCCATGGAACAGTATATGGCCGATGCCAACCTCATTGAACTTAAGGACGGCTGGAAACTAAATGGTTTTTTCAGTTCATGGGTGGACCTAATGGACTCTGAAAAACGGGTCCAGATAAGCATGTTAATTAATTTCCCTAAAAAAATGGCCTGTGATATTTATGAGGGGATTTTTGGAGAAGTCGATCTTGAACAGGTAGCAGGGGTTGTTCAGGAACTGGTGAACATATTAGGCGGGATCGTCAAACCCAAGATTTCAGATTATACGACCGAATTGATGGAACTGGCCTATTGGGGAGAAGAAGTGCCAGATGCCAGAGGCCCCTTAAATCTAGACCTGGGGTTACCCGAATCTAAAATGGGTGAAGAACATACCCTTGATATTGAGATGCAAGGTATACCCAAATTTACCCTTCCTTTTGAATCCAAAGGCGAAGTCTTTTATCTCGTGGTTCTTTTTCAAAAATTCTGATCCCACTAATTCAAAAAATCAGAAAAAACTTCTCGGCACATGGATTATATCGCCGGGCTGCAAACGAATATTTTTAGATAAATCCCCCTCAAAAATAACCCGGCCCATTTCAACAGGAAGAATTTGAATCCTGGAAGTTCCCCCAGCCCCCCTAATTTTTCGGTACACCTTGGTTCCTTCAGGCTTAGCTATATCCGTCAATCCATTGGCAATAAGAATAGCGTCCAACACCGTCATTCCCTCCTGAAAGCTAACTACCTGGGGCAGTTTTATTTCTCCCAT
>CAZECX010000137.1:0-8964 GCA_964510965.1 uncultured Nitrospina sp.
TTGAAAAAAACCGATTTTACGACAGCCAGCAGAATCACAAAAGCTATAAATGATGATATGAAGGATCAAGTTGCCTTCATGGTAGATGGTCGGACGGTTCGTGTAAAAATTCCAGAATTTTTCAAGAATAATGCCTCTGACCTGGTTACAAAAATTGAAACCATTGAAGTAGTTCCTGATTCCGAAGCAAGAGTAATCATCGATGAACGCACGGGTACCGTAGTTATGGGTGAGAATGTCAAAATTTCTTCTGTTGCAGTTGCTCATGGGGCGTTGTTCGTTCAAATAAAAGAAGAACCGGTGGTTGCTCAGCCTCCCTCTCTTGCACCAGAAAATGCGGAAACGGTTGTTATTCCCAGAACTCGAATTTCTGTTGGCGAAGGTGAGGATAAACTTTTGGTCATTCCAACAAGCGTATCCCTGGGGGATGTGGTTCAAGGGCTTAATTCCATTGGGGTAACCCCAAGAGATTTGATTGCCATTTTACAGGCGATTAAATCTTCTGGTGCTCTTCATGCCCACCTTGAGCTTATCTAGTCCAATGAGGAAAAAGGGAAAATTTTTCCTTTCCGTAGTTATATCCAGTCTGTTTATTTCATCACAGTCATTTCAGTTGAAGAAAAACCCCTTTTATTATAATGGTTTATGGGGCGCCTTGAATTTTTAAGGCTACTGAAGTGATTTGGTATGGTGTTTGCAAATTAATAATTATTAGTTGAGGTTTAATAATGGGACTCATTCAACCGGCTCAGATACAAAAAAACTTGTTTTCGCAAATGTCCGAAAAAAATTTAGAGCGCTTGCGAAATGAATCTTCTTTTGGAAAAACGAATTCTGAAAAAGACGTTGAAAAAGTTTCCAGGGATTTTGAATCTGTATTTTTGAACAAACTATTATCAGCCATGCGAAAAACAGTACCGAAATCTGGGTTATTGGATAGTTTTGCATCGGATATGTATCAGTCAATGATGGATGAAGAAATGTCCAAAGAAATGGCGAAAAACAAAGGTATGGGTATGGGAGAAATGATTTATAACGATCTTAGTAATATCAATCGTGTGCGTCGTGGCCAATCCATTCAATCAACTTATACGGCAATAAAAATGGATCCGGTTGATTCAGGGATAAAGTTGCCTGATCCAAAAACATCACAAATAAAATTACCGGACTTGAAAAATGTCGGAATTAAATTGAAGGAGTAATATATGAGAAAGTTATATAAAAACCTTCAGGATTTATTGGAACAAAAAATCGGCTTATACGAAAAGTTTATCCAATTGTTGAATGAAGAATGGAAATGTGTGACCCAATATTCCTATGATGAGTTACAGGTAGTAATTGCTAAAAAAGACAATCATGTAATGGAAATGCAGGCTTTGGAAAACAGCCGATCAAGTTTAATGAAAAAAATTGCAGGAAACTTAAATGTGAACCCATCTGGATTAACCTTAAAAAAATTAATCCAGTTTAAAGATAATCCTTATCGCACCAATTTATCAAAGTGCAGGAAAATGTTACTTTCAAAAATTCAAAAAATAAATATTTTAAGTGCAAAAATAAAAGCTCTGATGGATCATTCTGCGCTTTCTTTGAAAAAGTCACTCGCCTTTATTCACTCTGAGGGTGAGAAAGCTAACTCTCCTTATGAAGCCAATGGACAAGTTACAGAAAGTAAATTTCAAAGCAGGATGGTCAGTGTGGATGTTTGATAATAACCAAAAAATGAAAAAAGTTTAAGCTCATGGGACTCTTAGGGGTATTAAATACGGCAAAAGTCAGCTTGTTGGCGCAGCAACTGGCAATCGAAGTAACCGGTAATAATATTGCCAATGTTCAGACAGAAGGTTACTCTCGCCAGGACATCAACTTTGAAGCATTGGAACCGAGAACTACCGAAAATGGTCCCCTCGGAACAGGTGTCCAACTCGGTGGTATAGAAAGGGCTCATGATAAGTTTTTATTTTCTCAAATCATGGGTGAGGTGGGAGCGTTAGGTGAGTTTGGTGTTCGCAAAGATGTCTTTGACCAGCTTGAAATTCTTTTCAGTGAATCAAACGGACTAAGCCTGAATCAAAGCTTGGGAAATTTCTTTTCAAGCCTTCAGGATCTCTCATCAAATCCTTCCGGACTGCCTGAGAGATCCAATGTTCTTGCTCAGGCACAAAGCCTTGCTTCTACCTTTACAGACTTGGGCGAGTCGCTTTTGACAATTCAGAGAAATTTGGATTCTGCAATTCCTGTAGATGTAGCAAGGATTAATAGTCTAACCACCGAGATTGCGAAATTAAACTCGGCTATCCATGCCAGTGAAGCAGGAGCATTTAGCGCCAATGACTTAAAAGACAAAAGGGATTTAAGGGTCAAGGAACTAGGAGAGATAATAGATCTGACCGTTGTAGACCAGATGAATGGGCAGCTCAGTTTGACATTGAGCGATGGAACTCAGATAGTAAATGCAGAAACTTCATTTGATGTCAGTTCCACGGGAAATGGAAATAACAAAGGATTCCGGGATGTTACTATTGTGGATATAAATGGTAACACAGTAAATATTTCTTCTTTATTGAAGGGAGGTTCCCTTAAAGGTCGCCTAGATATGCGCGATGTTGAGGTGGTTAATATAAAAGACAAACTGGACCGTCTCGCCGCAAGTTTTATTCAGGAGTTTAACAATATCCACCAACAGGGTTTTGGTGTAGACGGCACTACAGGAAATAATTTTTTTGAAGCTCCTTCTGTCACAGCAATAACCAATACCAATAATACCGGTTCAGCAAGCTTAACAGCTACAAATGGCAACCCATCTGCCATTTCCAACGATAAATTTGAGATTACCTTTACAGGTTCGAATTCATTCACTTTGGATAATCTCACAACGGGTGTGAGCGAAGGAACTTTTAATTTTACCGCGGGTTCTACGTTTAATATTGCAGGGGGGTTTGCGGTAACGATTACCGGTTCGCCAGCGGTAGGAGATAAATTTAAAATTTCGATTTCCGAAGATGCGGCTCAGACTTTTTCTGTTTCAAGCGAGGTTTCATCCAACGCCAATAAAATTTCTGCAGGTCTGAATTCAGGAGCAGATGGTGGAAATGCTCTCAATTTAATAGAGTTACAATCCAAACTGACATTCGATGGTATTACTCACATATCTGGAGGGTCAGGTGCTTTCACTTTCGATGAGTTCTACAGTTCAATAGTGAGTAACCTGGGGATTCAGGCTTTTTCTACAGAAGCAACCTTATCACAACAGGAGGGGATCCTCTTGCAGTTAAATAATCGCCGGCAAAGTATTTCCGGGGTATCGATAGATGAAGAGTTTGTAAATATGATCAAGTTTCAACATGCATTTAATGCTGCGGCACGTATGATCACAATCATTGATGAGCTTCTTGATACGGTTGGGCAGACAGTTTAATATTCTATTTACTATTTAGTACCAGGGAAAAACAGATATGGTCACTCGTGTTACTAGTCAGGCACAACAAGCAAATTCTATCCAGAATATTTTCCGAATAACGGAAAATTTATTTAAGGCCCAACAGGAAATAGCAACTGGCAAGCGGATAAACCGTCCATCAGATGACCCTGCGGGAATGCGAGATGCCCTCCTTTTAAGGACAGGAGTTAATCAGGCAAATCAATTCATTCGAAATATCGATAACAATCGTATTTTTATCCAAGCGGGAGATACATCTCTTCAGTCAGTAAACTTGAACCTGATCCGGGCAAAGGAATTGACCGTTAGTGAATTAGGGGGAGCATCTACCGCTGAAACACGTAGTTTTGCCGCATCAGAATTAGACCAGATTATTTCTCAGGTATTTGAGACAGCCAATACAAAAGTAAAAAATCAGTTTATTTTTTCTGGAACAAATTTCAGGATACAACCTTTTAGTTCAGAAGCTTCCGGTGCTGTTTATTTGGGTAATTCTGAAAGTTTTAAGGTTGGAATCGCAGATAAAATAAGTGTTGATTTTAGTATCCCAGGTTCGCAAGTTTTGGCAACGGACCTCAATCCACAAATAACTTCGAGCACAACTCTATCTTCTTTGAATGGGGGAATTGGAATAACAGCAGGTTCAATATCCATTTCCGACAGAGCAGGGAATACCTCAACTATTGCAGTTAATTCTGCAGATACCATTTCAAATTTAATTTCGAGAATCAATAGTGCGTCTGTGAACGTAACAGCATCTATAAATTCAAATGGCACTGGATTGCAGCTTACGGATAATAACTCAACAATAACTCAAGCTTTAACAGTTTCAGAGGTGTCTGGAGGCAGTACCGCTGCGGATTTAGGGATTTTAGGAAGAAGGGATGGAACTTTAACAGGCTCTGATTTGAATCCAGTTTTAACAACCTCGACCCTTATTTCAAACCTGGAAGGTGGCAATGGTTTAACTTTAAATGATATCAATATCGTCAATGGCTCAGCATCGGGTACTGTTACCCTAAGCTCAGCCACTACTATAGGCGATGTATTAAATACAATAAATAATGCCGGTTTGAATGTGACGGCTTCAATAAATAGCGCCGGAAATTCTTTACAAATTTCATCAAATAGCTCCACAACAGTAGCCGTTGTAAGAAATGTAGGAACCGATGAAACAGCAGAAAACCTGGGATTAGGGGGTGGAAGAAATATTTTTACAACCTTATATAAACTCAGGGATGCGTTTCAAAAGGATGATACGTTTGCAATATTAGCATCTTTGGACACTCTTGATTCTAGTTTGGCATCCATAAATAATTCCAGGGCGATAATCGGAGCATCTTTGTCACGTGTAGATAGTTCTGGTTTTGTTCATGAGCAAGATTTTGTAGACCGGTCTGAGCAACTTGCAAAAATTGAAGAGGCAGATGTTGTAAAGAGTGCTTCAGATTTAGCAAACCTGGAATTCGCTTTGCAGGCTACTTTAAGTTCTACAGCACAAATATTACAACCTACCTTGCTGGATTTTCTCCGATAGTTATTCAATTTCCAAATTAATTACCAGAATAAAATTGCAGGTTTTGATGAGCCTTATTATGTTTTAAGGGGAAAACTGATTATAACGGAAGTCCCCACACCCACGCTACTTTCTATTTCCAGGTTTCCACCATGCCTTTCAATAATCGAATAAGAAATAGATAATCCCAGCCCCGTTCCTTTTCCTTCAGGTTTAGTTGTAAAAAAAGGTTCAAAAATTTTTTCAAGATCATTTTTTTCAATCCCCGCACCCGTATCCGTAAATTTAATGCGCAAAAACTTTTTGGGATTACTATCAGCTGTTTCACCGGAGGGCCTAGGCTGCAAGTCTGATTCACTATTTGATATCTCTGTGGAAACGGTCAGGATTCCTCCATCTTTAATAGCATGTTTGGCATTATTTATTATGTTAAGAAACACTTGACGAATTCCATCTGTATCGATCATTACCATTATAGGTGTTGATTTGAATTCTCGATTAATTTCAACTCCTCCGAGCCGCATATCCTTTTCCACAAGAACCAAAGTAGCCTCTAATTCATTCACAATATTTGTCTCTTTAAGCTCCATGTTCCCTTTACGTGAGAACGTCAGCAGGCCGGTTATAATCTTGGTTATGCGATTAATTTCTTCCATAATGGAAAATAAATCTGTCTTCAGCGGTGTATCAGAATTACGCTCCATTAAAAGTGATTGCGTGTGCCCTGAGATGATGTTGAGTGGATTTAAAATTTCGTGGCAAACACCAGCAACCAAACGCCCAATTCCTGCAAGTTTTTCTGTTCGGATTATCTGTTTTTGAGCTGTTTCTAGTTTTATAATGGAAGCTTGTAGTTCTTTGTGAGCTTTTGTAAGGTTGGTGTGAGATTTCTTGAGTTCTTCTTCTGCCTGAATTCTTAATGTGGCTTCTTTGTGCAACCCCAATACATATTGAATAGATTTAGTAACTGATTCAATTGATAGTTTTCCCTTGGTCAAATAATCCGTTGCACCTGCTTTCATGGCCTCAACGGCAACTTCCTGATCGCCTTGACCGGTAAATAGTATTATGGGGATACTGCAGTTTTGTTCTCGAAAATTACGAACCAGTTCTATTCCATTCACTTTACCAAGCCGATAATCAAACAGGGCTAAGTCATAAAAGAAAGGATTTATTTCCTTGAGGTCTTTTTCGATGGAAGAGAAGTGATCAATATGTGGGGGGGAATCGCTTAAGCCTTCATTTAAAATATCTTTTATATAAAAAGCATCGTCTTCATCATCTTCGATAAGGAGAATTTTTAAATTTTTTTTTTCCATTTTATAACTATTATTATGGAAGCTTTACGGTGTGTATCCAGTAATTAAAACAATTTTCCATCATGGTATGGAAGTCAGCATATTTAAAGGGCTTCTGTATAAAGGAGTTGGCACCAAGATTATAAGTCATTTGAATATCTACTTTAGCTTGTGAGGTTGTAAGAATTATTACTGGAATATATTTTAATTTTGGATGAGACTTTATTTCCTGGAGGACTTCTCGTCCATCCTTTTTTGGCATATTCAGGTCAAGAAATATTATGTCGGGTTTTTCTTTGTTAATATTCCCAGGTTCAATTGTAGAATTTAGGAAATCCATAAGCTCTTCACCATCTTTCACCCAATCTATTTGACATTTGTTTTGTGTCAATTTAAGGGCATCAGAAATAAGGGTATAATCATCCTCATCATCTTCAGCGATTACGATATTAAATAATTTATCCGAGCTATTCATATTTGGTTATTCGATTGGGGAGTTTATTGCTCCGATTGCTCTTTAATTTCTTTGACAAACTTTTCACGGTCTAATCGCAATTTTTCCTTAAATTTTTCAATGCTTCCATATTTCTTATTATAAAATTCTCGGATTTCATCGATTGTATTTATTCCATCTCCTGCATCTCCAGTCAGACATCGTCCTTTTATGTCGCATGTCCATATAGGAAAATCTTTTTCGACTTGTAACCTTAAATCTTCAGGAATGTTTCCTCTATGGGGTAGACTTGAATAATTTGGATCGGTTCTTTCTTCGATGCGGTCAATTTCTTTTACGAGTTCATCGATACATTCTCCATTCCAATCACCTATATGCTCGTCGCCATCTGCTGAAAAAATCTTGTTTTTTAGACTTGGATCAACATGGACTTTATCCAGAGAAAAACGCCTACCAATTTCAGTCATATAATAAGCCCCAGTTTTTTGATGTAATCAAAATAAAAGCAAATAGATAAAGGACTTATTATATTACTTTTATTGATTTTCAGAACCAAAAAATTTGCAAAGTCGTGACTCTATTTAACCATTATTATTGATAATATAGGTTAAATTCTCTTGATTTATGAGCAGAATCTTTCATTTTTTCTGGTTCAGACAAATACCGAAAGCATCCAAAGTAAAGGAAGGGAACCGGTGGATAAGCCACTTAAAATACTGATTATTGATGACGATAGATCTTTTCGCAAGATTGTGACTAGAATGATGGTGCGGGCCGGTTTAGAAGTAGAAATTACTGAAGCTATTAATTGCGCTGAAGGAGTTGAGGAGCTTAATAAAAAAGTATTTGATTGCGCTCTTTTGGATTATCAGATGCCCGATGCTACTGGAATCAATCTATTACAGGAAATACTGCACTTCGGAGGAACCAATACTCCAATTATCTTTGTTACGGGGAAGGGCGATGAAATGATTGCTGCCCAAGCTTTCAAAACCGGGGCGCTTGATTATATTCCTAAAGAAAAACTATCCCCGGAACTTTTATCGCAATGCATTCACAATGCTATAAGAGTTCATGACCTTGAATTGAGAGCCAATCAAGCCGAGTATTTATTGGTGGAGACCGAAAAACAATATAAAAGGATTGTTGAAACAGTTTCTGAAATTGTTTTTCAATTAGACCCCGCAAAAAACATCTCTTTTATCAACTCATCCGCACGTACAATTGGGTTTGAGCCTGAGGAACTAATGGGAAAACCCCTGAGTACAATTATGGAAATTGATAATGATTGTTTGGCTATGGTTGGAACAAACCGAGTAGGCAAACGTGCAACATTTAATCTTGATGTCAGATTTAAGGTAAAAAAATACTCACCTCTCTGGTCCGAAATGGGATCCCTTCCTGGTACAATCGATTCATATGGATTGTGGAATTTGTCTGAAGACTTGGTTTCTATTCCAAATATGGATAAAGAATTTCAAGGGACTCTCTGCTTGGGAAAATTTAGCCGTTTGGACTAAAACCCTCTTTGAATAAGATTTTCCTCTTATAAAAAAATTTCCCAAATTTTTATTTTTAGTATTAAGTTGATCTTGCCTTGGATAATGTGGTAATTCTTTATCCAGAAAACTAATAAACCTTGTAAAGGAGTACAGGATGACACATGACGAAATTGTTTCTGCTTACGAAAATTATCTTGCGGAAAATGAAAGTTTTGAAACAAAAAACATTAAGGCCGCAGCTGCTCGTGCAAGAAAAGCGTTGGGTGAACTGGCAAAACTGGCAAAAGTGAGAAGAGCAGAGATTCAGGAAAGAAAAGTAAATATGTAGCGCTTACCAAATCCCGCCCGTACCGGGCGGGCACTTTCCATTGTGATCAGATGAGTCTTGATTCGAACAACTCATACTACTCAAAGTAAAATAACTGGGTCTTGTTTTTGGGGTAATAAGTGGTGGAGGCGGGGGGAATCGAACCCCCGTCCGAAAGGTTTTAGTCAAAGGCGTCTACATGCTTATCTTCTGATTTGAATCTCGTCTCGACCAACTCCCAGAAGCAGGATTAAGTCAAAACCAGCTCCTAAAAATCTCATCCCATTTATCCGGAACATATAAACGGAACCAGTTCGCTGAATGACGTCCGATCCACTTCCCGCGAACATGGAAACGGCGGACGGTAACCGATTAAATTAAGCGGCTACAGCTACATCATAATCGTTGGCGATTATGTAAAAGCCGTTTTTTAACGGGCCAACGGCAT
>CAZECX010000138.1:0-8933 GCA_964510965.1 uncultured Nitrospina sp.
CTTGCATGTCAAGCAAGTACTCTACCCCTGAGCTACGCGCCTGAAAAATCAGATGGTTGCTATTCTAATTCGGGAACCCAATTTGGTCAAGCCCGGATAAAAAGTTTAACCACCGATAGACACCGATATACACGGATGAAAAGCCTCCCCCTGATAAGGGGACGTTATATTTTACTTATGTCTTCGTGCCCTGCAAGGGTAGATCCAGTATGAAGTGTGGACCATTTTCCTGATGTCAGGAAAATGGTAGATCTGGGCTCAGGATGGTAGCACCTACTGACTCAATGAATGTCAATCACCCCAACCCCTCTTTTACAAAGAGGGGCTAATAATTCCCCCTTCTGGAAGGGGGCTAGGGGGATTTGGCTTTCTATTGGCCCAACGCCTTACCCCTTCGGGGCATGAAGGCAAAGGTTAAATATCACAAGTAGCTATTGAGCGGGTGTGTATATCTCGCCGCCTTTTTCTTTGAAGGAACTGGACATTTCTTTCATGCCTTCATCAAGGGCCTGTTGTTCTTCCAGGCCCATTTTCTCGGCGTAATCCCTAACATCCTGCGTGATTTTCATTGAGCAGAAATGCGGTCCGCACATGGAACAAAAATGCGCCACCTTCGCCGAGTCTTTAGGCAAGGTTTCATCGTGGAACTCCAACGCTTTTTCGGGATCGAGCGATAGGTTGAATTGATCTTCCCACCGGAACTCGAAGCGGGCTTTGCTCAATGCATCGTCCCTGACTCGTGCGCCGGGATGGCCTTTTGCAAGATCCGCTGCGTGCGCAGCTATTTTGTAAGTAATAACGCCTTCTTTAACATCCTGCCGGTTGGGAAGACCCAAATGTTCTTTCGGGGTGACGTAGCAGAGCATGGCGGTTCCATACCAACCGATCATGGCGGCACCGATGCCGCTGGTGATGTGGTCGTATCCGGGTGCGATGTCGGTGGTCAACGGGCCCAATGTATAGAAGGGGGCTTCGCCGCAGGCTGCCAGTTGTTTTTCCATATTCTCTTTGATCATATGCATGGGGACATGACCCGGACCTTCGATCATGGTTTGAACTTCATGCTTCCACGCGATCTGTGTAAGTTCACCGAGTGTTTCCAATTCAGAAAACTGCGCTTCGTCGTTGGCATCAGCGGTGGAGCCGGGTCGCAGTCCATCTCCCAATGAAAAGGAAACGTCATAAGTTTTCATGATCTCGCAGATTTCTTCAAAATTCGTGTAGAGAAAATTTTCTTTATGATGCGATAGACACCACTTGGCGAGAATCGATCCGCCACGGGAAACAATGCCGGTCACACGCTTGGCGGTCATCGGTACGTAGCGCAACAACACACCGGCGTGGATGGTGAAATAGTCCACCCCCTGCTCGGCTTGCTCGATGAGCGTGTCACGATAAATTTCCCAGGTCAGGTCTTCAATGACTCCATTAACTTTTTCCAACGCTTGATATATAGGAACCGTTCCGATGGGAACCGGTGAGTTTCTTAAAATCCATTCACGGGTGGTGTGAATATTTTTTCCCGTCGATAAGTCCATGACATTGTCAGCTCCACAACGAGACGACCAGACCATTTTTTCGACTTCTTCTTCTATAGAGGAAGAAACCGCAGAGTTACCGATGTTGGCGTTGATCTTTACGAGGAAGTTTCTTCCGATGATCATCGGCTCGGATTCTGGATGGTTGATGTTGTTCGGAATAATAGCTCTTCCCCGTGCGACTTCATCGCGAACGAATTCGGGAGTGATCTCCTGCTGCAGGTTGGCGCCAAAAGAGTTGCCGGTCAACCGTTCTTCACGTTCTGCATTTTCCATCCACTGTTTGCGTTTCTGGTTTTCGCGGATAGCGATGAATTCCATTTCCGGTGTGATGATGCCTTTTTTCGCGTAATGCATTTGCGATACGTTTTGTCCAGGTTTCGCGCGCAGAACTTGGTCGCGAGTTTTTGGGAATCGCTCGGTGTTGGGGTTTTCGCCTTCACGATAACCATCGTCTTTCGGTTCGATTTTTCGGCCGCCATAATATTCCACATCGCCACGCCCGGTGATCCACGGCAGGCGGATGGGTTCCAGTCCTTCTCGAATATCGATTTTTGCATTCGGGTCGGTGTAGGGTCCTGACGTGTCATAAACGATCAATGAGCTTTCATCATTTTCAGGATGATGATCGTTCCCGTTTCCATTACCAGTTACGGTTGTTGAAGGCGAAAGAGAAATTTCTCGAAATGGTACTTTGATGTCTGGATGGATGGTTCCTGAAACATAGACCTTTTTCGATTTAGGCGAAATCGGATCGGTGGAGATATTAATTTTTTCGTCAGTGGCTCCATGTCGGTTTCCATTTCCATTACCGTTAGATGTTGTCATGATGTTACTCCTCCAAAGTGATGCATATATTCGAATGCTTTCTGTTTTATATCTTGTGAGTCCCAGATTCCTGAAATGACGGCGACTCCATGAGCGCCTTGTTCCAGAACTTCGGGAACGCGGTTCAGTTTAATTCCTCCTAAGGCCAGCACGGGAAGGTGAACCGATTTTACAATTTCACCTAACTTTTCCGGACCTTGTGGATGCCCAAAATGTATTTTTGAGGGTGTTTCATAAATGGGACTGAAAGTGATGAAGTCGGCCCCTTCTGCTTCTGCTAACAGCGCTCCTTCTTTTGCATGCGTAGAAACGCCTACCAAAAGGTTCGGAAACTTATCTTTTACCTCACCTGCCGGAACGCTTGTTTCAGTTAAGTGGACTCCATCCGCACCGGCGATTTCAGCAATGTCGGCGCGATCATTAATAAAAAGCTTAGCGTCATATTTTTTTATGACCGGCTTTATTTCAAGAGCCTGTGCATACAGCTCTTTCGGGCTCAAATCTTTTTCTCTCAGTTGCAGTGCCCGCACACCGCCTTGCAATGCCTTTTCTACCTGCTCGGTGATGGGTGTTGCCTGATGATGACT
The DNA here is from genome assembly GCA_964510965.1 of uncultured Nitrospina sp. Classification (GTDB taxonomy): domain Bacteria; phylum Nitrospinota; class Nitrospinia; order Nitrospinales; family VA-1; genus UBA8687. The sequence goes on from CAZECX010000138.1 coordinate 2,954, forward strand.
AAAATCTGAAATGAGGTAGACATGTAAAAAATCAAGTCCGTTGTTATTTGATGTCTTCATTTCAAACCCTTCGGGTTTTTATTTTGAAAATCCCCCCGACCCCCTTTAATAAAGGGGGAGACTTAATGAACCCCTCTTTTTAAAGAGGGGCTGGGGTGATTTTACTTTGTTTAAAGATCGATCAAACCATCCATCGGACTGCTCGCCGAGGCATAAAGTTTTCTCGGTATTCTTCCTGCTTCATAAGCCATACGCCCGCACTCCACAGCCATTTTCATGGCCATGGACATTTTCAGTGGATCTTTCGCGCCGGCGATAGCGGTGTTCATTAAAATTCCATCGACTCCCAACTCCATTGCGCGGCTAGCGTCGGATGCGGTGCCAACACCCGCATCAATGATGACGGGACATTTAACAGCCTGCAGAATCAATTTAATATTGTATGGATTTCGTATGCCCAGTCCCGACCCGATGGGAGCCGCCAAGGGCATGACAGCAGAGCAACCCGCGTCTTCCAACTTCTGGCAGAGAACAACATCGTCGGTGCAATAGGGTAAGACATGAAAACCATCTTTGATTAAAAGTTTCGAGGCTTCCAGGGTCGCTTCGTTATCCGGGAACAGGGTTTTCTCATCGCCGATCACTTCTACTTTGACGATATTGCCAAGCCCCGCTTCTCGAGCCAGTTCACAGGTCATCACCGCTTCCTTAACCGAGTAGCAACCCGCTGTGTTAGGGAGAAACGTGTATTTCTTAGGGTCGAGATGATTGAGAATGGAGTCCTTATTTTTATCAAGCTCAATGCGGCGCACTGCCAGAGTGACCATCTCGGCTCCGGAAATTTCTAGGGCCTGCCGGGTTTCGTCGAAATCTTTATATTTTCCCGTACCGACAATCAACCTGGAATTAAAGGTTTTGTCGCCTATTTTCATAAATTCTTTACTCATATTCTCCAAACCGTAAAAATTAAAGTGTTGATTAAATACCGCCTCCGACCGCATGTACAATTTCGACCTGATCGTTTTCTTTAATGGTGGTGGAATCGTATTTCGACCGGGGAACCACTTGCTGGTTCAAGGCCATGGCAAAATTAGGTGCCTGGATATCCAGTTCCTTTACCAGATCAGTGAGGTTCTGGATTTCCTTAATTTCTCGTTTTTCACCATTGATGGTCAATTCCACGAAAAAATTCTCCTGAAAAAACAATCAGCAGGTTTGTTTAAGCAATTGAAAAACCTGGCCGATAATGAAGTAATACCTGAACGAGAAAAAACAGGAGGGCATAAAAAAAGCCGCATCCCAAACCAGACAAGGAAATGCAGCGTATCTTTTCAGATGGCTTCACTTCCCTTCGCTGGTATGATCCAGATCAGGTTCAAAGGGTCGTCCAGAAAAGGACTCTCAGTTTAAAAACGCCCCCAGTGATCATGTTAAGATAAGATTATTTCATATTTAACACAAGTCAAGTTATATTAACGGAAAAATAAAAAAGAGAAGTATTCATTTATGAAGATATTTCCAATTTGGCGTTTATTATTAGGTATTTTGCTGTTCGGGATCGGGTCTTGCGCCACGACTCCTCGAAGTGTAAATCCCTACTTTGAAATGCCACCTGAGCATCTGCTGAAAGCCGAGCGGGAATTATTTGCTCTGGCCTTAATGCAACAAAAAAATAACAAATTGGATTCTTCTATAGACCTCTGGAAACGCTTTTTAGCAAACAACCCCAGGTCATTTAGAGGTTATAACAATTTAGGGATGGCTCATTATACCAATGACCAGTTATCCCCTGCCCTTTCCGCTTTTGAAACGGGACTGGCTCTCGAACCCATTGACCATAAAATCAAAGAAAATCTAAAACGAACTTTGCGGTTTCAGGTAACGCTATTGCGTGAGAATAAAGATTATGACGCTGCTATTCAATTTTTAAAACGCATTCATGAACTCTCTAAAGAACCCGAACGCGAAAAAGTGGCGTTGGAAATTGAAACAATGGAGGATCACATTTTTGAGCAGGTGAAACGATCCAACACTCGTGAAGATTATGAAGTCTTTCTGGCCCGATACCCGAACAGCCCGAAAAACTCAGATGAAGCGCGTCGCCGGATCGCGCGAATGAACCCCCAGCAGTCTCCCATGGGTGAAATACCTGTAATGGCGGAAGACCGTTCCCCTTCAAAACCTGAAATGGGACTTGAGCCGTTTGTTCCTGAATCAATGGAAACACCGAAATCTTCAATACCAAGCACGGTAATAAGTGAGGACACCATCGAGATTGTGGCAGAGCCCAAAGAGGAAACGCAAAATGTCGATGAGTTTCCTGAAGGCGAACCACCAATGGATCCCCCTGAAATGGCTGAGACACCCGTTAAAGAGATGAAGGCGGAGGAAAAACCTGCCATGAAAAAGCCGCCAGAACCAAAGAAAATGGCCGCCGTGAAGCCGGCTAAAAAAGTTAAGATCACTACAAAAACCACACCGCTGAGGGTTCGCTCAGACCCTTCAAGCAAGGCCGAGGTAGTTGCTCAATTACCCACAGCAACCATTGTTCCCATGTTCCAGGAAACCGGGCAATGGTACCAGATCGAATATTTGCCCGGAAAAAAGGGGTGGATATCTAAAAAATATTCCAAACTGGCTAACTGATTTTTTTATCCCCGTTTATTTAAGCCTCGTTTCGAGGGGTCTTCCTTTCCACTACTTATATTTTTCTTTTAACTGCACGGCGTAAGAAAAAATTAAATTCAGGTTATAATAATAAGTCTAGATTGGCGAACGGGGTTTTTTGAAATGGAAAACTTCATTTAATTTCTCAATCGTGATTTAAAAATGAATTTCAATTCGTACAATCCCGAAAAATTCTATGATGAATTTTTTGAAAAATCTGGCCAACCCAGGGCAGAAGTTAAAAAGCTGATTGATCGAATCAATTCCTTTCCAAAAGAAGAGTTAACCAACCGACAAAAAGCCGCCGAAGCCGCATTCATGCAAATGGGAATAACTTTTGGGGTCTATGACGATCATAAAGGTTTGGAAAAAATATTTCCCTTCGACATTATTCCACGGATCATCAGCGCTCGTGACTGGGACTTGATTGACCGGGGGGTGAAACAAAGGGTTTTCGCGCTCAACCAGTTTATTGACGATGTTTATAATGATCAAAAAATTATAAAAGATGGAGTAATATCAAAAGAAATCATTTTTTCTTCTGTGGCTTACCGCAAAGAATGCCAAGGATTGAAGCCACCGAAAGGAATATGGTGTCATATAAGTGGTATCGATTTTGTCAGGGACGATGAGGGTCAATTTTTCGTTCTCGAAGATAACCTGCGCTGCCCTTCTGGTGTTTCTTACGTATTGGGCAACCGCAGAGTTATGAAGCATACCCTTCCGGTTGTTTTTGAGTCCCTACCCATTCGACCTGTCGATGATTATTCCAACCGGCTTGCCGATACACTTCGAAACCTGATTCCCGATTCGATTTTAAAACCCAATATCGCAATACTCACTCCTGGAATTCATAACTCAGCTTATTTCGAACATTCGTTTCTGGCTCAACAGATAGGCGAAGAGCTGGTTGAGGGACAAGATCTGGTGGTGATGGATGATTTTGTTTACATGAGGACTACAAAAGGCTTCGAAAGGGTCGATGCCATTTACAGAAGGATTGATGATGATTTTCTCGACCCAACCGTGTTCAATCCGGATTCGTTACTTGGGGTACCTGGGATTATGAAGTCCTACCGGGCCGGGAAAGTAGCCTTAGCCAATGCACCGGGAACCGGCATTGCAGATGACAAGGCGATTTATTCATTTGTTCCGGACATCATAAAATATTACACCGGCGAAGACGCGATCATTCCCAATGTCCCAACCTTCCTATGTGAGGATGAGAAGCACCGACAACATGTCATCGACAATATTGAAAACTTTGTTGTCAAACTCACTCACGGCTCTGGCGGGTACGGCATGTTGATCGGTCCTTTTTCTACCAAAGAGCAACAGCGGAAGATGATTGAAAACATCAAAAAAGAACCGCGCAATTATATTGCTCAACCGGTCATTCAACTTTCTCGCGTACCCGTGATCGTAAAAGATAATTTTGAAGGCCGACATATCGACCTGCGGCCTTACGTTTTGTACGGAGAAGATATTTATGTTCTTCCCGGAGGACTGACTCGAGTTGCCCTGGAAAAAGACTCTCTAGTGGTTAATTCGTCTCAAGGTGGCGGAAGTAAGGACACTTGGGTTTTGGCTGATGATCCAAATTAGATTCTATTGAGTGGGGGACCATGTTAAGTCGGGTTGCAAATTCTATTTTTTGGATGAGCCGCTATTTGGAGCGTGCGGAGAATGCTGCGCGGCTGATTGAAACTCAATTGCACATGCTCTTGGACCTGCCTTCGTTAAGGGAGAATCCCAATGCATGGAAACCTCTGGTGGATATCACCGGTGACGGAGAATATTTTTCAGAAAAAATGGGAAAACCCACCATGGAAAATGTAATGTTCTTCCACACCTTTTCCAACGATTACCCTCACTCCATCAAATCCTGTCTGACCGCTGCTCGCGAAAATGCACGCTCGGTCCGAGAGGTGATCCCTTCTGAAATCTGGGAAACGGTCAACAAACTTTATCTTGAAGTTGCAGGTAAAGGAACAAGTTCAAAAGCTTTTAAAAACCCACATAAATTTTATTCTGATATTAAAATGGCCAGCCACTTGATAATAGGGATCGCCTATACAACCCTTTCTCGGGGCGAGGCCTGGCATTTCGCTCAGCTGGGAAGGTATCTGGAAAGAGCCGATAAAACATCGCGTATTCTCGATGTTAAATATTTTATTATTCTACCCAGGTTAGACGATGTGGGTACTTCAATGGATAATGTCCAATGGTCGGCACTTTTAAAATCTACAAGCTCCTTCGAGATGTACAGAAAAAAATTCAACATGATCAGTCCAAAAAATATTGTCGACTTTCTGATTTTTGATCGGGAGTTTCCCCGGTCGATAATATATTGTGTCAACCACTCAGAACAATCTCTGTTCAGGATCACGGGCACCCCCATAGGCGCATTCAATAATGAACTGGAGAGGCAGTTTGGAAAGCTTTCAGGAAAACTCAATTACTCCAACGTTGATGAAGTCATGTCCATCGGCCTGCATGAATTTCTGGATGGTATTCAATCCGATTTAAATAATCTGGACAGCGCGATTTTCGAAAACTTTTTTGAGGTCAAACCATTGACTGATAACCGTCGCTCCGGATTACAAAATCAATAAGGCTGGAAGGCGACACTTAAAATCTATTGAAAGTGACTTTCAATTGAAGCGGGGTTATTGTAAAATATGAGATACTTCTAATATTTTGTTATTTATAGCGTTATGGCAAACAAGATTGCTTTGTATCATTTGACGCGGTATCGATATGATAAACCCATCCGGCTTGGGCCGCAAACGATCCGCTTACGGCCCGCTCCTCATACACGGGCTCCCATTCAATCCTATTCCTTAAAAGTTTCGCCCAAAAAACATTTCCTGAATTGGCAACAGGATCCTTTTGGAAATTTTCTGGCACGCATTGTTTTTCCTGAAAAGATAAAAGCCCTTCAGATTGAAGTGGATCTTGTAACCGAAATCCGCGCTTTTAATCCGTTTGATTTCTTTTTAGAAGATTATGCGCAGGCATTTCCTTTCAAGTACGAACCGTGGCTAGCAGATGAGTTGGAGCCTTATTTGGAGGTTAAAGAAAACGGACCGTTACTCAATCAGTTTCTTAAAACCTTGCCTGAAAAGGGAGAAACGACTAATGATTTTTTGGTCAACGTCAATCAAACACTGAAAGAATATTTAAAGTATATCATTCGCATGGAACCGGGAATCCAAACCTGCGAAGAAACTCTGCAACTTAAATCCGGATCGTGTAGAGATATGGCCTGGCTCTTATGCCAAATATTCCGCCACCGCGGTCTGGCTACTCG
>CAZECX010000139.1:0-8882 GCA_964510965.1 uncultured Nitrospina sp.
AGAATATTTTGAAACAAATGTCCGCTGCGCTTGTGGCGCTGAAGTGGAAACACGAACCACCCTGAAAGACTTGCATGTGGAAATTTGTTCGCAATGCCATCCTTTTTTCACAGGAAAACAAAAACTTCTGGATACGGCGGGCCGAATTGAGAAATTCAAACGCAAGTACGCTAAAGCAAAACCTCAGGAATCCGCAAGCCCTCAGTAGCTTCTCCTTCTTTCCTTTCCCTGGCTTTTCCCGCTTGATGCGGGGTTTATAAAGGCGTCTCCCATGTTCGATAAGTTGAAATCGGTTGAAAAACGTTATAACGACCTCAATGATTTGCTCAGTGACCCAAAAGTCATTGCGCAGCAATCCGATTTCCAGAAGTACGCCAAAGAACAATCCGATTTGACACCGATTGTAAACAGGTTTCAGGATTTGCAAAAGTATCTCAAGCAATTAGAGGAGAGCAAAAAAATTCTGGAAGAGGAAAAAGATCCAGAGATGCTTGAGATGGCAGAAGAAGATCTGGTTCAGGTAGAAACACAAAAACAAAAAGCCGAGGAAGATTTAAAAATTCTTCTTCTTCCCAAAGATCCTCGTGATGAACGAAATGTAATTGTTGAAATTCGTGCTGGAACGGGAGGAGAAGAGGCCGCCTTATTTTCGAACGACCTGTTCCGAATGTATTCCCGATATGCAGAAGAAAAAAAATGGCAGGTAGAAATTTTAAGTTCTAATCTGACAGGAAAGGGTGGTTTCAAAGAGGTGATTTTTAATATCTCTGGCAAAGGGGTCTATAGTCGGTTGAAATATGAAGGCGGCACCCATCGAGTTCAACGGGTACCCGATACTGAAAGCCAGGGGCGAATTCATACTTCTGCAGTAACAGTGGCAGTTCTTCCTGAGGTGGAGGATGTGGATATAAAGATAAACCCCTCAGATATTAAAATTGATGTGTACCGTGCATCGGGTCCCGGCGGGCAGAGCGTTAACACCACTGATTCTGCGGTGCGACTCACATACGTGCCAACTGGAATGATCGTTACATGTCAGGATGAAAAATCACAACATAAAAATCGCGAAAAGGCCATGAAAGTATTAAGGGCTCGACTGTATGATGAAGAACAAAAGAAAATGCATGATGAGCAGGCAAGTGAAAGAAAACAGCAAGTCGGCTCGGGGGATCGCAGTGAACGTATTCGCACATATAATTTTCCGCAAGAGCGGGTCACGGACCACCGAATCGGACTGACCTTGCATAAGTTGACAGCCATTATGGAAGGGGCTCTTGACGAAGTCATAGATGCCTTAAGCTTACATTTTCAATCGGAAGCGCTTAAAGGCGACATCTAAAAAAGATGGATGCGAATATAAACTCTTTTCTAAATTGGTCCCAAAACCAATTGGCTCAGGCGGGTGTGCTCTCACCCCGATTGGATTCAGAGATCATCCTTGCCCACACTTTAAAACTTTCACGGACCGACCTTAGGACTCAATCCGAAAGGGTTCTCAATGAATCCGAAAAAAATCTTGCAAAAATAAATGTGGAACGTCGACGAAAACGAGAACCTGTTTCTCAGATTGTCGGGCATCAGGAATTTTGGTCACTCGAATTTGTAGTGGATAGAAATGTTCTGACACCCAGGCCGGAAACGGAAATATTGATCGAAACAGCTATGAATTGTCTGTCACCGTTTCCTTCAAATATTCTGGATTTAGGAACGGGATCGGGAATCCTGGCTGTGGTAATGGCTAAAGAGGTTCCCGATTGTAAAGTTTCGGCCTTGGATGTGGACCCTAAGGCTTTGAATATTGCTAAAGAAAATGCAGTGCGTCATGGCGTGGCGGATAGGATCGAATTTATTTGCGCGGATCTAAGAAAAGGAAATTGGCCAGGAGTTTACTCTATGATTTTATCGAATCCTCCCTATATCCCATCAGCAGATATTCAAAAAATTATGCCCGAGGTTCAGAATTATGAACCAGTAAAAGCCTTGGACGGAGGGTTGGAGGGGCTGGATTTTTATCGAGATATTATTCCAATGGCGAGTGATCGGCTTGAAGATAGCGGATATTTAATTTTCGAAATCGGTCATACTCAAGCAAGTGAGGTGACAACCATATTGGATAATTTTTCGTGTTACCAAAATGTTGAAGTTATTCAGGACTATTCGGGTTATGACCGTGTGATCAAAGCACAAAAGGAAAGCTCCAATGGATAAAATAGTTATTGAGGGTGGCACGCCGCTAAAAGGAACAGTGAAAATGAGCGGTGCCAAGAATGCGGTGTTGCCCGTTCTTGCTGCTACTTTACTGACTCGGGGACGAAATATTATTCAGGGGGTTCCAAAAGTTCGTGACGTTGCCACGATGGTCAAACTTTTGGAAAGTTTGGGCGCCGAAGTTGAGAGTAACGGCAACGAAAAAATTATTTTAGATACTTCCAGAGCAGATAATCCGGAAGCCCCGTATGATCTGGTTTCTACCATGCGGGCCTCTTGCCTGGTGTTGGGTCCGTTATTGGCAAGGTTAGGTGAAGCACGAGTCTCTCTTCCCGGAGGCTGCGCCATTGGTGCACGACCCATCGATCTTCATATAAAAGGATTGGAAGCGATGGGAGCAACAATTACCTTGGAACAGGGTTACGTTCATGGCAAGGCCGATCATCTTAAAGGGATACAATTTTACTTTGATACGGTTTCGGTAACAGGGACTGCAAATTTGATCATGGCGGCAGTTTTAGCGGAAGGGGAAACCCTTCTTGAAAATGCTGCGAAAGAACCCGAAGTGGTTTTTCTTGCCGATATTTTGAATCTGGCAGGGGCAAATATTTCAGGCCAAGGAACAGATATAATTACCATCCAGGGAACGACTTCTCTCAAACCTATCGATTGTACGATTTTTCCTGATCGCATTGAAACGGGTACATTCATGATTGCAGCGGCAATCACACAAGGAGATGTGATGATTGAAAATTGTATGCCACAGCATGTGGAGCCCATTACGCTGAAGCTCCAGGAAGCTCATGCTGATATTGAAATCGGTGAAAATAAAATCCGAGTGCAGGGCAAATGCCCTATAGGATCTGTTAATGCAAAAACCCATCCTTACCCTGGTTTCCCTACCGATATCCAGGCCCAATTTATGGCTTTGATGACTTTGGCCCAAGGACAGAGTATTATCGTGGAGACTGTTTTTGAAAACCGGTTCATGCATGTTGCGGAATTAAAAAGAATGGGCGCTGATATTTCGTTGGATGGTCACACAGCAATCATTAATGGAGTGAAGGGTCTTTCGGGCGCCCCATTAATGGCGACCGACTTGCGTGCCAGTGCTTCTTTGGTGTTAGCAGCCTTGGCAGCTAAAGGTCAGTCCATAATTTCGCGAGTTTATCATATCGATCGTGGCTATGTGAGCATTGAAAAAAAGTTATCGAAACTGGGTGCGCAGATTAGCCGAATAAAATAAAATTTTTCTCGACTTAGGTAATATCAATGCGCATATTTTTGGCTGAGAAAGAAATTGTCTTCAGCCCCACGCCTCATTAGAGAGCGCTGGCAAAGGGTAAAATAATGGATGAATCCCGACCCCTATACAATCAGGATATTCACAGTATTGTTTTGTGGATGCCAAATTGGATTGGCGATGTAATACTGACTCTTCCATCTTTACAATCTTTACGCCGAGCATATCCAAAGGCGCGAATAACTGCCGTAGTAAATCCTCCCTCCGATGAATTGCTTCTAGGTCATCCCGCAATTAACACAGTACTTTCTTTGCCGTCTGGTACAGAATCTGGGTTTTGGAGGCGTGTAAAATTTGCACGTAGCCTTCAAAAATATCAGTTCGATGTGGGCATTGTTTTTCCAAATTCATTTGGTTCAGCATTTCTATTAAGCTTAACAGGGGCGAAATACAGACTGGGATATAATACTGACGGAAGAGATATTTTGCTGACACACCCGATAACTACAACAACCCATCTGAAGAAAAGCCAATACCGTGTTGAGTATTATTTTAAGATATTTTCCCCACTAAGAATGGATGTCCCAGATACTGTTTTTAGCCCTGTAGTCAAGCAGGAAGGAGATTTGTCAGTTCGCGAAGCATTATTGAATATTGGACTTGATGAAGATGAAGAATTTATTACGCTCCATCCAGGAACATCAAAGGTAGAAAGAAGCTGGCATGTGGAACGTTTTGGTATTTTGTGCCAAAAAATATTTAAAGCAGATGGGAAAAAACTGGTTTTGCTAGGTACAAAATCTGAGGAAAATATGTTGAACAGGATTAAGGATTATTGTCCTCCTGGTAAGGTCAAAGTTACTCCTCCCATGAATTTAAGAGTATTAGCGGGAGTTTTGAAAAAAAGCCGGATTTTTATTGGCAATGATAGTGGGATGATGCATCTTGCCGCGATGGTAGGGACTCCTATTGTAGGAATATTTGGTCCCGGAAATCCAAATACTACAGGCCCATATATGTCCTCGGAGTATTTCGAAATTTTGACACAAAACTATTCTTGCTCTCCTTGTCGGCAACGTTTTTTTAAAGAATGCAAACCGTCTCCACACAATAAACCTTATTGCCTGGAAGATGTCACTGTGAAAAATGTACACGATGCGATACACCGACTATTGAAAAGAGTTTAGAGTTTCAAGTTTTTTCCAGGGTTGATGAATGTTGATTTGTCCAGAATGCGAAAAAGTATACGCAGATACAATTGCGACTTGCTGGGATTGCAATGTAGGGCTTGTTTCTTCGTTGGCAGAAGAAGAGTTTCCCGAGTTAGCTGTTGTATGTACCATTTTAAATGAAACAACGGCCCATATTATCAGGGGATTTCTTGAGAATGAAAATATTCCCTGCCAGTTGGAAAATATTTCTTTTCACGCCGGGCCGGCGCCGGTGGCAGATTTAATGAAGGTTCGTCTTTGGTCTAAAAAAGAAGATGTTCTGCGAGCAAGAAAACTTCTCGAAGAAAGAGAGGATGTTCAGATTTGCTCCTCCTGTGAAACCGAGGTAGGTTTTCAGGATGAAGTTTGTAGTCATTGTGGTGAGAAGCTTAGTTAAGGCAACTCAGTTTGTAAATCTGAACTTGAAAATGTACCAGATGGCAGCGACACCGTCTTTCCAAGTTATTTTTTTTCCTTCCGAATAGTCGCGGCCATTATAGGAAATTGGGACTTCATAAATCCTGAAATTATTTTTTGCGACTTTTGCTGTAAATTCAGGTTCAAATCCAAAACGATTGCATTTGAAGGTAAGGGTGTCGTTAACTTTTTTGGTGAAAACTTTATAACCGGTTTCCATATCTGTGAGGTTCACATTGGTTAGCATGTTGGAAAAAGTGGTCAGCACCATATTTCCCACGGAATGCCAGAAAAATAAAACCCGATGAGGGCCTCCCAGAAACCGGGAGCCGTATACTACGTCAGCGCGGCCATCTAATATTGGCTCGATCAATGTTCCGTAATCAGCAGGATTGTATTCCAGATCCGCATCTTGAATGATAATGATATCCCCGGTTACGTTGGAAAACCCTGTTCTTAATGCTGCACCTTTTCCTTGATTACGGTTGTGGTAATGAACCTGAAAGTTTTCTCTGTTTTCATAATTTTTCAGAATTTCGCGCGTACCATCTGTCGAAAAATCGTCAATCAAAATTATTTCTTTTTCGTAATCTACCGCGTTGACTTTGGCTATTAAAGTCTCCAGGGTTTCCCGCTCGTTGTAAATGGGAATGACAATAGATAGTTTTAGCAAGGTCTATATTTAAAAAAGTGTGTAAATGAAAGGGGCTACCGCACTGCCCTCGGTGAGCACAATTAACAAGCCCATTAGCAGCATGATTAGAACAATGGGGCCCAGCCACCACTTTTTTCTTGTTTTCAAAAAATCCCAAAATTCTGAAATGATGCTGAGCTTATTGTCTGGATCGGATGGGGGAGTCATAATTATCCTTCTATTATCTTCCTTGAAAAGAATTTAAAAACAGCCTTCCTATAATATCTAAAACAATATTTAATCGGAACTCTTTTTTTCTATTATTATTTATGCAAAGAATAGAATTTATACGGTGTGTTTTCAATATATTACCCTGCCTGATGGTTTTGCATGGTTTCAACATGTAGTTGAACCGAATCACCTAAAGCGGAATAATCATATCCGCCTTCCAGCATGGAAAGTATTCTTCCATCACAAACCTCATTGGCAACATCACAAAGTTGTTGTGTCATCTGTCCATAGCATTCTGTGCTCAGCTCAATTTGGGCAAGTGGATCGTTTTCGTGGGCATCGAATCCTGCGGAGATAATAATCAGGTCGGGGTTAAAATTTTGAATCGCCGGAACCAATTTCTGTTCTATTGCATTGAGGTAATCGGAATCTCCAGAAAATGCCTGCATGGGTATGTTCAAATTCGAGCCCAGGCCATCTCCGGAACCTGTTTCATCATTACTACCCGTTCCTGGATAAAAAGGGTATTGGTGAGTGCTGCTGTAAAAGATTGAGGAATTTTTGTAAAAAGAATGTTGTGTCCCATTTCCATGATGTACGTCCCAATCAAAGATTAAAACTTTATCGAGCTGCTTAACTTCCTGAGCATAGCGGGCTATCACACCAACATTATTGAAAAGGCAAAACCCCATCGCCCGATTTTGTTCGGCATGATGACCGGGGGGGCGCACGGCGCAAAATGCTTTATTAATCGTGCCCTCTAAAATTTTGTCCAGAGCTTCCAATCCGGCACCTGCGCTTAACAATGCGGCTTCGTAAGAGTCAGGAGAAATGACAGTATCTGCATCCAGATTACGAATCCCATTTTTACAGTTCTGCTCGACGCTCTCTATATATCCTCTATCATGAACCCTGGCGATATCTTCTACAGTGGCTTTGCGGGGTTGAATTAAGGTAAGGTTGTTGTACAATTTTGAAGATTCAATTTTACTTTGAATGGCGGTTAAGCGTCCCGGATTTTCCGGGTGAGGTTCGTTCTCGTGTTTCAAATAAAAGGGATCTGAGATGTAGCCCGTTTTATTCACTTTTTATTTCCCATTTGGAGTTGTAAATTTTTATCTTAAACGAAGAACGAGAGTACCAAAATAACGAGATACCTTCAACCAATAGCCGCCCACTAGCACCCCTGCGGGGCATGAAGTTTATGGAGGGGATATATAACACGTGGGAGGCAATGTGCATATAAGACATAGCTATTTTGCTTGGAAGATAAAGATATTACCTTGAAAGAAACTAGTAAAATTAAAAATATTGAAGAGCAGGCATACGCCCTTGGTTTTGATGGGTTTGGGGTTGCCAGTCCGGAAATAGGAGAGGCGGGCGCTAAATTCAGCCAGTGGTTGGAAATGGATTACGCAGGTGAAATGGCCTATATGGCTCGCGGAGAGGAAAAACGCCGTGATCTAAACCTTGTGTTGGAAGGCATCAAAAGCATTGTTTGCCTGAGGACAAATTATTTCACAGCAGATAAAGGAATGGATTTCCTGGATTTCCCTGAAAGGGGAGATGTTTCTTTATATGCTTTGAATGAGGACTATCACGATATTATCACTCCTCGTTTAAAAGAGCTGGAAAAATTTATTCAGAAAGAGTTTGAAGGCTGTAATACTAAAATTTATGTCGACACAGGTCCCATTCTCGAAAAGCCCCTGGCTGAACGGGCGGGCCTGGGTTGGATTGGGAAGCACACCAACTTGCTCAGTCAGGGGATCGGTTCGTGGTACTTTTTATCGGAAATTTTAGTAGATGTTGCGTTGCCTGAATCGGAGGTATCAGAGAATCATTGTGGTACCTGCCGGAGTTGTATCGACATATGTCCCACCGATGCTATCGTTGCACCATACGTGTTGGATTCAAAAAAGTGCATTTCTTACCTTAATATTGAATTAAAAGGCGTCATTCCCATCGAGTTTCGAAAAGCTATAGGAAACAGAATTTACGGATGCGACGATTGTCAGATTGTTTGCCCCTGGAATTCTTATGCGGTCAAGACCGATGAGCCCTCTTTTAAATCTGTGGACAGCAATTTATTGCTGATCGACCTGATCCAATTGAATGATGAGGAATTTCGAAAAAGGTTTAAAGGGAGTCCGATTAAAAGAATTAAGCGCCGGGGACTATTGAGGAACGTTGCCATAGCCTTGGGGAACTCTAAAAATCCGAAGGCGGTTCCATTTCTGATAAAAGCTCTGAATGATAAAGAGCCTCTCATTCGGGCGCATATTGTTTGGGCATTGGGAGAGCTTTTGTTGTCGGAAAGTGTGTCCCTTCTGGATGAAAAGCTTGCCGAAGAAGTGGAGCCAATGGTTTTAAGAGAAATTGAAGCAGTTCGAGATCGATTTCCAGGGGTTTTATGAGGGTATTAATTTCTACCGAAGCAACAAAACAAACCGTTGAACATGTCGGAGTCCCGTCCTATAATCAGTAAATTTTAATCCCTTTCTTATTAGAGGTCTATGAGCGATTCAAATGAATTTCGATTTTTAAAAGCTTGCCGGGGTGAGCCGGTAGACAAAACACCGGTTTGGTTTATGCGTCAGGCTGGCCGATATATGAAAGTTTATCGTGACCTGAAAGAAAAGTATACCTTTCTGGAAATGTGTAAAACACCTGAGTTGGCTTGCGAGGTTACCATGCAGCCACTGAGTGTTCTGGATATTGATGCAGCAATTATTTTTGCTGATATTCTTCTTCCACTCGAACCCATGGGTACAGGTTTGGAATTTTCTGCGGGTGACGGGCCTGTAATACCTCGACCTGTTAGAGATAAAAAAGCGGTTGAAAACCTTTTGCCAGTCAATGCGGAGGAGCAGCTTGAGTTTGTAGGGGATGCCATCAAGCTTGTGCGTAAGGAAATTGACGGGAAAATTCCTCTCAT
>CAZECX010000140.1:0-8864 GCA_964510965.1 uncultured Nitrospina sp.
CAGGGGCTTCCCGGGGCAGATGGGGTTGACGGAGCCGAAGGACCGCAAGGGCCTAAAGGAGATACCGGTGCAACCGGTTTGGCAGGAATTAATGGTGTTGATGGTCAAGATGCTGATCCGGCAACCATCGTCAATACCTTTCATTCAGAATTTAATTGTAATACCGGCTCGACAGGGCAATTGACTTGTGACGATCTCCCAGCGGGTCCGACAGGACCACAAGGACCACAAGGACCGCAAGGTAATCCGGGTGATCCACTGGCGATTGCCGATGGAACCTTACCGGGGTCTAAAATTGTTCCCAGTACGATTGGCGCAAGCGAAATCCTTAAAGGCCCATTATTGGGTGGAGTGAATGTTGAATTATTAAATAATATGACTAGCAGTGACATCATCGATGCCGCCGGTGATGAAGCGCGGATTGCGATTTCTTCCATACCATTTGTCATTAAAGAGAACGATGCAAAGTCGTATTACCTGACTAAGGATGTAACAGGCTCAAGTGGGATTACTGTTAAAGCGGACGGGGTGACTATCGACCTCAACGGTTTTGCACTGATTGGCACGGGGACAGGTGGGAGCGGAATTTTGATTCAATCCCGATTCAATGTTACGGTCAAAAATGGTATGGTGCGCGGATTTGGCGGCGATGGAATAGCGGATAATGCACTATTTGGTATCAGCGTAGGCCACCGGGTCTTCAATGTCGTGGCACGTAATAATATCGGCTCTGGAATTTCTCTCTTTTCCTCAGGAAATGCCCTAGTGCAAAACTCGCTGGCAGCGGCTAATGGAGGCAATGGAATACGTGTGGCCGATGGCTCCCGGGTGATAGGAAACACCGTGGTTGCTAACACAGGAACAGGCATTGCCGCTCTCCAACAAGTTGTAATCCGTGACAATATAGTGGTTGGAAAAAATGGCACTGGCGATGGTATTTTTGCACAAACAGGTTCTATCGTTGCGGGAAACTCCGTTAAAAATAATAGAATTGGGATTGATGCTGGACTATCCAAGATTGATGGAAACACAGTTGAATCCAACAATTCTATTGGCATCAATGCCCGCTCTGATTCGACAGTCACAAATAACACTGTTAAAAATAATGGTATCACAAATTCTGCACCAGGTATCGTTGTGAGCCAAAGTTGCCTGGTAAAAGGGAATCATTTGGTCCGAAACGGGAATTGGAATATGGAAGTGGGCCCGTTCAATGTTATTGAAGAAAACCTTGTGATTGGCGATCCCAGCCTAGCTAACCAAGTGGGGATACGTTTTAGTAGCAACTCCACAAACTATTGGGCCAACAATAGAGCACGCGGTTATCCTACCTCGGGAGATGCATTTTTCAATCCTCCAACTGGTACAAGAGACGGTGGAAGGAATGTCCTTTATGCGCCTAACTAGGAATTTTTAATTTCATGAATAAATGGCTCACGGCTCACTGCCGCGAGCCATTCTTTTTATGCCCGAATACGGTTGTCTGAAATGAGAAGGTTAAAATCCGTACCATGAAATCAACCAACACCTTTTTCATTGCTTTCTTTTTTCTATTATTGAGTGCCCACATCGTGGATGCGGAGTTTGTCACTCTGACCAAAGGCAACCCTTCAGCGATCAGTCAGACCGAGATTGGCAAAAACGCCAGCGGTGTTCGCATTTCGGTACAAAGCCGCGCCCTGCGTGATGTGCTGCAACGCATCCAGAATGAAACCGGTGTCACTTTCAAACTCGATGACTCTTTGCTTGACACCCCTGTCACAGCTTCCATCCAAGCAGCGGACTGGAGATCCGCTATTACCGAATTGCTGGATTCGTTCAACGTGATGACCGTATGGGGAAAGACATTGGATCAAAGTCGAATCCGCATCATCGGTCTTGATGGGAATGAGGTGAATGTGGTCTCGGCACCGATCCCGGCAAATCGGAATCCTGCTCCAGTTAGAACCCCACCGCCTGTACCATCGAAATCCTATACGGTTTCTGGAACTTCAATGCAGCCAACATTGAATTCCGGTGACAACATTCAGGTGGAAGAAGGTTATTACAAAAACCATCCGGTGACTAGAGGCGATCTGGTGGCTTTAAAATTTCAGTCCCGCAACCGCCCTATGGTGAAACGTGTCGTCGCGGTCGCCGGTAATTCAGTAGAAATTAAAAATGGTAAGTTCTGGATCAACGGGCGTGCCCCTACCGAAGCGTGGATAAAAAACCGGAATATCGCCCATAACAAACTCAAAATTTTAAAAATCCAGCTCAAACGCTATGGCAACCGTATTCCCAATGGACAGCTGATCGTTATGGGCGACAACAGCAAAAACAGCTACGACAGTGGTGACTATGGAATGGTTTCAATAAGCCAGTTGTCTGGCAGGGTTCAACAATAAATAACCGCAGGGTGTTTTTCTAACCATTACTCCCTGAGTGTTCATCAACCTATCCAGATATTTCAAACACACATTTATTTTTACAACTTCTTTCCAGCCAGTGACTGGGCAAGCTGGAGGTTGTTTCTTGCATCGGTATAGCTCGGGTCAATCTCTACTGCTTTTTCAAAATATAAAATGGCTTCTTTAAATTTTCCCTGCCCTGCCAGGATGCTGCCAAGATTGTTATGGGCTTTGGCAAATTCAGGATCAATGGTTATCGCCTGCCGGTAATGAATGATCGCCCCTTCTACATCCCCTCGCTGAGCCAACAGACTGGCAAGATTGTTGTGCGCCTGAGTAAATTCAGGATTTATTTTCAAAGCTTTTTGGTATTGCCTAATCGCCTCTTCGAATTGACTTTGCTGGCTGAGTATTATCCCAAGGTTAAAATGCGCTTCCCCATATTCCCCATTGAGGCGAATTGCTTCCTTATAGTAGGCGATAGCTTCTTGCTGCTGGCCTTTCTGCCTAAACGCGTTGGCTAAATTGTTAAAAGCTTCAGCATAATTGGGTTCAATGATTATAGCCTGTCGATAATGTTGAATTGCTTCGTCGTACTTTTTCAATTCACTGAAGGCATTGCCAAGGTTATTTTGCGGCTTGGAGTAATGGGGATTGATTTCTATCGCTCGCTTTAATTTCGTGACAGCTTCCTCAAACCGTTTTTCGTTGAGCAAGGCATGCCCAAGGTTGTTGTAGGCGATCACAAAACTTGGGCTCTCGATTTCATTCACCTCAATAGCATGTTCGAAAAGAGTGATGCTGTTTTCCCAATATTTAACCTGGCCCCAGGTGGATAGAATAAGAAAGGAAATGAAAACTCCTGCCAGGACGGATAGAATCTTTTGGTTTTTAATCAACTCCGGAATACCCCAGGCGATGCAAATAAAGATTCCTATCATGGGAAGATAGGTGTACCTGTCTGCCATGGCCTGCTCTCCCACCTGCACAATACCTATTACGGGCACCAGGATTCCCAGATACCAGAACCACCCCACTGTCAGATAAGGGAAACGCCGGATCCCTCGTAACACCAGAGTGGTGACGATAACCAGAAACAATCCGCACAACAGCACCTTCCAACCGGATGTAGAGTCACCGGGATGAGGATAAAAGACCGAAAGACCGCGAGGCCACACCATTTTTTCTAAATATTCTATATAGGAAACCAGGGCGTTTGCAGTGCTGGAGTAAAAGGATCGGAATTCGGTGGAACGCACAGCGTCCCCGCCTCTTTGCGTTAAATAGGTAATGATGCTCGATGTGACCGCTAAAACGAAAAGAGGTATTTTCTCAATGATCAAAATGCTTAAGGATTTTGTTTCAATAAACCCAGATTCAGAGGTCCCCACCAAACTCAACCGTTTCAAAGGCCAGAAGTCCAAAAGGATCAATAAAAAGGGCAAGGTCACCAACATGGGTTTTGCCATAAGACCGAAAGCGAGAAACAAAAATACAAGCCAGTAAAATTTTTTCTTTTCTGAATATTGAATGTAGGCCCACAACGTCAGGAAGAAGAAAAAACCACTGAGAACATTTTTGCGCTCGGCTATCCACGATATCGATTCAACATTGAGAGGATGAAGTGCGAACAAAACTGCAACGAAGGCGCTTCGCCACAATGCTCCGGTCATTTTTAACAAAACCCAAAACAGTAAAAGAACATTGGCAATGTGAAAGATTAAATTTGTCAGGTGATGACCCAAAGGATCCAACCCATATAATTCGAAATCGAGCATATGGGAAAACCAGGTCAGCGGATGCCAATTGGAGGCATAAGACTCGGTGAGCGCCCAGACTACATCTGCATAATTAAATCCCTTCGTAATATGTATGTTTTCGGTGACATATTGGTTGTCGTCAAAGTTGAGGAATCCATAATCCAAAACCTGGCTATACGCCAAAAAAGTTACGATCATCAGGAATAAACTGATCGTAATTCGAATGGAGTAGTCTTGAGTTTTCATTTTAAAAGTGAGCGGGCAAGCTTCAGGTTATTTTTGGCATCGACATAATTGGGATCAATATTTATCGCCCTCTCAAAAAATTCGATAGCATCTCTAAATTTGCCTTGCCCTGCCAGAGCGCTTCCAAGATTGTTATGGGCTTTGGCGAAGCCAGGATAAAGGGTTATTGCCTTTTGGTAGTGGGAAATCGCGCCCGTAGTATTTCCCTGCTGGCTCAATAAGATGGCTATACTATTTTGCACTTGGAATAAATCTGGATTGAGGTCCAGAGCCTTCTGATATTGTTTTATGGCCTCTTCAATCTTTCCCTGTTCAGTTAATACAATTCCTAAATTACTATGGGCATCGGCATGGTTGTGGTTAATACGAATCGCTTCTCGATAGCTGGCAATAGATTCGTCTAATTCCCCTTTCTTTCTGAGAGCATTGGCAAGATTGCTATAGGCATCTGCATAATTCGCTTTAAGCAAAATAGCCTGCTGATAGTTTGCGATAGCTTCATCATACCTTTTCAGGTCACTGAGAACATTCCCTCGTTCGTTGTAAGCAACAGACTGGGTATGTTTGTGCTCGTCTTGAACCAACGAGTACCCCCACCAGGTAACTAATGCCACAAAAATTATACTGACCTTGATTCTCAAAGTTATACAGCCTCCCTTAAAACAATATTCAAAAAACTGATAGTTATGACCGTTTTTTATGAATGAGCAAATGATAACGAGACTTAGGGTGATACCCCTTCGCTTGATCTCCCCACTTATAAACAGTCTGCTCATTTGCAAAAATATCGACTACACCTTTTATTTCATATTCGAGGTTCAAATATTCTTGGGCCCATTCTTCCATTGTTGGGGAGATATACGGCCTTCTTGAAGCCCAGGAACCGGCAAGATTGGTAACCACAATGAACTCCGGCTGCGCCCCTTCAACTTCCCGAATCAATTCGGTCTGCATTTCAAGAGCATAATCGTGCCTCTCCATCAGTGGATACATATAAATATGCCGAGTTGCGGCTTTTCTATTTGAAAAAAAATATATTTGTGGTTCCGACCCCAAAACCGCGATCTTATCGTCTTTTTCAGAATGATCATGAATATATCTGGAAACCTCAAGGGATTCTAAAAAAGGATTCAAGCCATATACCAATCGAGTTATTTGTAAAGTTGAAAATTTAAAGAAAACATCTTTCTGCATAAGAAAAGGGATTCCCAAAGCCAAAAGAAGAATACCAACACTAGCCACATTTTTAATTTTGGTAGATGAAAATGAATGGGCCAGACCTTCAATCCCGGCACCCGCAAGAAGGGAGAGTGCTGGCATCCATAATAAAAAATAATGCGACCTGAAATAAAACCCGGGAACAATTGCGAAAAACAAGCAAACAAAGAATCCAAATAGAAATACATATTCCCGCATTTTTTTCTTTACCCAAGCCACCGAGGCCAACCCAATAAGAGATAGCCATAGAATCGGAAAATTAGACTCTAATATTTTCGCAAAACTATACTTAAAGTTTTCAAATCCTTCTCCCAAAGATGTCAACGAAACATATTCTGAAGCGTATTGCACCGTACAAAACCAAAATTCTGAAAATTTACCACTAGCACTATAAAGCAGCATGATTAGAGTTAACGGTGCCAAACCACCCGTGATAAAGAGAGCGATGTACTTAAAAGGATTTTTGGACAGGGATGATTCGCTGAAAATCCGAAAACCCAGATACAAAGCACCAAACAGGTAAAAAAATAACGCGTGCTGCTTTATCAACAGAGAAATTCCTAACAAGAAACCACCAAGGAAAATTCTCATAGACTGATCCTTAGCTATCTGTAGAAAATATATTCCTGCCACTGCAGGAAGAAGAACAAAATGTTCTGAATTGGCCCAAACCCCTTGAAGGTTCGGACTCAAAGTCAAAACCGAAAAGCAAACCGCTGAAAAAACACCTGCAGACAGGTTTAGTAAATTCTTTCCCAGCAGAAAAATAAAATACGCCGTGGCCAGGTTTACAAATATTAATGACAAATGGATTGCGGAAGGACTTTCACCAAAAAGCTTTAAAATGCCGGCATACACAAAATAGATACCTGGGAATTTCATGCTCTGAGATTCCGTGTAGGGCAGAACTCCTTGGAGCAACTGCTGAGCCATATACGCATACTCCCCTTCATCGCGTTCAAGAGGCAGACCTAGCAGTCGAAGTCTCACCCAAATTACCAATCCAAAAAATACCGCAGCCAATCCTGCCAGATATAAGTTTTGGTGGTTTACACGAAAAGGCATAGAATTTTTCTTAAAACCATCAAGAAGTGAGAATTTTCCCAGGCTGGAGAAATAAGACTGAGGCTAGAATGGGCTGACCTGTCGTTTATTCCGCTACAAGAAGGATAAAAAATTTTTAAGATAAAGTAAACAGATTTACGATATTTACAATAATTCTAACCCTGACTGAGTATTTATGATAAGGAACCTGTGAATTATTTTCTGAAAATTTATCAAAACCACTATAAACTACAAATTCTTTTTAATTGAGATTTTAAATATGAGCGATAAAAAATTGGTAGTTTTAGGTGGAGGGCCGGGTGGTTATGCGGCAGCGTTTCTTGCCGCCGACCGAGGTATGGATGTTACCCTTATTGACGCTGGCGGTAAACCCGGAGGCGTATGTCTGCACCGGGGATGCATTCCTTCCAAAGCTCTTCTCCACATCGCACACCTTATAAATGAAACCAAAGAAGCGAAAAACTGGGGCGTTGATTTTGGCGACCCAAAAATTGACCTTGATGGCGTTCGAAGCTGGAAGAACCAAATCATCAACAAAATGGCTACGGGACTCACTCAGTTATGCAAACAACGTAAAGTGGAATTCGTTTCGGGAAAGGGAACGTTTAAAGACTCAAATACTATTGAAGTAGAGAATAAGTCTTTTTCCTTCGATCATTGCATTCTGGCTACAGGGTCACGACCCACCCAGCCCTTTGAAAATATCTCTCACCTAATCGACTCAACAGGTGCACTGGAATTAGAAACCATTCCCAACCACTTACTGGTCATAGGTGGTGGTTACATTGGCCTGGAAATGGGAAGCGTTTATGCAGCACTGGGAAGCCAAGTCACTATCGTAGAAATGATGGAAGGTCTTTTATCCGGTGTCGACAAAGATCTGGTAAGACCCTTGCAACACAGAATAAAAAATCAATTTGAAGCGATTCATTTAAACACCAAAGTCGTCAATATAGAAAATACGGCTTCCGAAGTTTCGGTGACTTTGGAAAACAAATCTGGAACTGAGAAAAAGGTATTTGACCAGGTGCTTGTCTCTATTGGTCGCAGACCCAACACAGAAAACCTGGGACTAGAAAATACAAAAGTAAAATTAGATGATAAAGGTTTTGTAATCTCCGACTCGCAACAAAAGACAAGCGATGCTTCTATTTCTGCAATTGGCGATGTGATTGGAGGCGCGATGCTAGCGCATAAAGCCGCTCACGAAGCCAAGGTAGCCGTAGAAGTTTTATCTGGCGAAGAATCTGATTTTAGCAATCGAGTAATCCCTGCTGTGGTGTTCACCGATCCGGAAATTGCCTGGGCCGGGTTGACGGAAACTGAAGCTCAAAAGCTAGGCAAAGACGTTTCCATAGCAAAATTTCCCTGGGGCGCATCCGGTAGAGCGCAGACCCTGGGCCGCGGTGAGGGAATGACCAAGTTGGTAATCGATCCGGATTCCGAGAGAATTATTGGTGTCGGTTTAACAGGTGCTGGCGCTGGCGAACTGATTGCCGAGGGGGTTTTAGCTATCGAAACGGGAGCCAAAGCGAAAGACCTGGCCTTGTCGATCCACCCACATCCCACTCTGTCGGAGACCCTGATGGAAGCAGCCGAGGTGTTTTATGGGACGGCCACCCATATTTATAAAAGAAAGAGGAATTAACTTTTTAAAATCTGTTAATGATTAATTCAGACCTCCCTCCCTCAATATCCTGAACATAAGAAATCACTCCAGAAAAACAAACTCAACAAAACCCTTTGTTTAATTAAGGTTACAATTTTTACGCCCATTTTTTTAATAAATTTTTGTTCGTCTGTCAACCAATTTTAGTTTTCTGCGTTGTAGAGAGTAAATAGATAGTTTTATCCCCAACTTTATAAGGAGAACAACAATGAAAAAAACTCTCGCAATCGGAATTATCACGGTTCTGGGCAGCCTCTCAGCCAATACTGCCACAGCTCAGGAAGTTGATACGCAACAGAAATTTGACCGGGGAGACCGGATTGAGAATCGTCTGGATCGGAAAGGCGATCGAATAAATAGTCGGTTAGATCAAAAGGGCGAACGAATCAATGACCAACTAAACGCAAGAGCAGATAGAACTCGTGCGAATGGTAGAGAAAAACTGGCCAACCGTCTGGATCACAAAGGAAACCGAATTGAAAATCGATTGGACCGAAAAGGAAATCGCATAGATCG
>CAZECX010000141.1:0-8698 GCA_964510965.1 uncultured Nitrospina sp.
GGTAAAAGTTTTCTTACCTTCTCTTTTGACCGCAGCTTTGGGAATGGTTAAAACCTTTTTTCGAGTGCCCGTAGTTACAACAACATTAGCGGTCATTTCCGGGCGCAGCTTGGAAATATTCTTTTTTTCAATATCGAGGATGACTTCATAATTCACCACATTGTCTTTGATGACAGCTTTCGGGTGAATTTCACGAACCTTTCCTTTGAAGAATTGTTCTGAATAAGTATCCACCGTGAACAAAGCCTTTTGCCCGACCTTTATTCTGCCAATATCCGTTTCATCGACAAATACAGTAATCTCGAGTTTCCTGAGATCGATCAAAGTGATAAAGGTAGGCGCACTCATACTGGAAACCACCGTTTCGCCTTCCTGCGTCGATACGAATGCGACTATGCCATCTATAGGAGCGGTGAGGGTAGCATAAGAAAGTTGGATGTCTTCTACTTCAAGGTTGGCACGGGCCCGATCCACCATAGCCTGCGCAAGCCGGCTGTCATTTTCCAGCTGGCTTTCTTTAAGTTTTATTTCTTCTTTTGCAAGGTTGATTTGTGCTTTTAAAACTTCCAGTCGTTCCTCCGCCTGATCCACAGCCGTATCTGCTATGAACCCTTTTTTATTCAGCTCAAGGTTTCTTTCCAGGGTTTTTCCTGCCAGTTTGAGTTGCACCTGCAACTCTTCTAGTTCGGCTTTGGCTTTATTAATTTGAAGCGGTCCTTCGGCAAGGATTTTTTCGAGCCGCGCCTTTTCGGCATCCAGATCTGCCTGAAATCGGGCAACTCGCGAAATCAAATCTTCGTGTTCAATGATAGCGATCATTTCGCCAGCGCGGATGAAATCACCGATCTTTACTAAAAGGCTTTTAACCTGACCGGAAATACGCGCACCAATTTTTACTTCCGCGCCTGTTTTGAGGGTCACCGTACCCGTAGCTAAAACTTTCTGGTGAACGTTTTGCCGGGCAACCGGTTTGAATTGGAAATCCTTTGCTTTAGGCTTTTCAGGAGGTTTCCCAAAAATCATCGCCTTGACCGTTTTTTCGATCGGGGCGAGCTTTCCTTCCTGCCAAAGCCAGTGAACTCCAGCCGCAAGAATTGCCAACAACAAGAGATTCCGGAGTGTTCCCGAAATCTTCATAAATAAACTCATTTCGTTAAGGTGTATGAACTAAATTTTAACACAACGATAAGACTACAAACTTATCCCTGCGAATCGTCAATAATCACTCCAAAATGGACTCGGATTGCAGCCTTCAAAAGTCAGCTAAATATGCTAAACTAAAGGCGTTATCCTTCTATTGAAAAATCGGCAAAACCACTGATAACTTGAGCTTTAAGGTGCCCAAAATGGAAAATAGTCCACCGCAAAAATCAAAAACCGGAAAAACCTTCCTTAAATGGGGGTTCATAGGCTTTTTTGCGGTTATTTTAGTACTGGCGATTGTTCTTTCGACCATTGACTTGGACGAAGCCAAAAACACCCTGATCGAAAAAGTATCCACAGAAACTGGGATGAAAATTGATATTGAGTCCATTGGATTCGGGTTTGCCCACGGTCTCGGACTCAAATGCAACGGTGTAAAGGTAGTCACTCCCAAGGGGGAAACCTATGCGGTCGATCAACTACACCTTCTTGCACAATGGGCACCCCTGTTTGCAGGGGAGTTCAAAATAGACAGTGCTACCCTTGATCGCCCAAAGCTCACGCTCAATTTATCCGATCAACCAGAAAAAAAATCGGACCCAGGCAAAAAAGAACCCACGGATGCAAAACCCGGTTCAAAAACTCCTGTTCAATCTGCTCAGGAAGCATTAAAAAAATCTCAACTCTCGGTGCGAAATTTTAAAATATCGGACGGGCAAGTAACATTAATCCATCCCGAAAAACAAAAATCTTTATTAGCTCATGTCGATATTAGTTTGCAACTCGAAGAAGTATCTGCGGACAGATTGGATGTCCTTATTGATTCCTTTAAAATCAACACCGGAGAAATTTCTCTGGAAGGAAAAGCAAAAGGTGAAAACCTGACCGCAGAAAATGGAAACCTGTCCATCGATCTGGAGACCAATTCATTTGGCCTGGAAGATATCAAACCTGTGCTGACTTTTTTCTCGCAACAAGAGGCTCTTAAAAAGATCAACGCACTTCAAATTAAAAGCTTGTCACTAAGAACAAATACGTCTTTGGAGGCTCTTGAGCAACCCAAGAAATTATTACAGCAATCCAGTGGGGAATTCGACTTCAATATAAAGAAAGTTTCTTTAGCGGGCGCAAATCCTCTACAAATAGAGCCTCTGGAAGGAACTGGGAAATGGTCTGAAGGCGTTTTTGAGCCAGACATAAAAGGCACCGCACTGGGAAGTAAATTTGGACTCAAAGGAAAACTCACAACAAAAAATATCAACACTGACATCCATTGGAAAGAGCTAAACATAACCCAACTGCCTATACCAGCGAGTGAGAGCTGGAGTCCCATAGCCGGTGTGGTTTCAGGGACCTTGAATTTAGACGGACCTCTCCCTGAACCGGAAAAACCTTTGCCTGAAAAATTAAAGGGAAAACTGAAATTTCAGTTTAAAGATTTGGTATTGGCCAACCAGGCAGAAAAAATTTCTCTAGCCAGGCTGGAAGGAAGCGGGAATTATCAAAGCAACCAACTCGACTACCAACTCCTTGGCGATATATTTGATGGCAACTTCAAATCCAACGGCAAGGTAATAGATTTAAAGCGCCCCAATATTGATAGCCAGCTTGAGTATTCAAATCTGGACTTGAGCAAACTCAACATCCTAAAACCCGGTGTGGGAATTCCTACACGGGGAAAAGCCTCTGGCACCCTAAAACTAAAAGGCCCTCTCACTGAAAATGGAAACATGGACAACCTTAAAATCGAAACAACTTTTGATGTGGCAAACTTATCTGTGCCCATGGAGCACAGCAAAAAAATGTTTCCTTTGGAAATACCCAATCTAAAAGGCACAGCTAGTCTCAATCAAAATAAATTAACCCATGACATCACTGCAAATATGTTGGGAGGAAGCCTCGGTGCCACGGGCAACCTAAACATCGGAAATAGAAAATCTGCCGACACCACCCTTAAACTGAAAACGATCGACCTGTCTTCGCTCGACCAGTTTATCCAATCCGCTTCGGGAACCATTTCAGGGGACATCAAGCTCAAAGGACCTCTACCTGAAAGCGGGGGAAACCTGCCGAGTGGTCTCAAAGTCGATACCGTTTTTGATCTGGAAAATATAAGGTTGCCAGTGGAAATTGCAGAAAAAACCGTCAACGCAGAAATCAGTAAAATAAAAGGAAATGCCTCCCTCAACGGCAAAATTTTAAATCACAATGTCGCCGCAAAACTTTTGGGCGGAAATGTTTCAGCCAAAGGCAACCTCTCCCTTAAAAATACCGGCGCTCCCCGTTCCGTTGATACAAATATCGAATTGGAACATCTGGATCTGGCCTGGGTTCAACGGCTCAAAAAAGGCGACTGGATACCCACTTCTGGCAAGCTCACTGGAAAACTTAAAGTGAAAGGACCCTTGCCTGAAGGAAAAGGTTCTCCAATTAAAATCAAGGCCGCGGGAACACTAACAGCAAGCCAACTGGCATTGGGCACCGGAGAAAAAAAGAACGCTATCGAAACAGCGAAACTGACTCTCAAGGATAACTCGAAAGATTTAATCCTAGCCCTGGTAGAACTGGATAAATTGAAAACCGCCGGAATGGAATTTAAAAAAGTTCAAACCAAATTTAAAATCAATCCAAAACAAATCGACCTGACCGAGGGTCGAGTCTTCCCAAAAAGTGGACAACTAAAACTTAAGGGCGCCTTCCAACCTCAATCAGGTGCTTACCGATTGCGGTTTCAGGGAGACAAATTAAAAGTAGAAGATTTTGTTAAACAAATGGCGGGCCCTTTAAATCTACAGGGAAAACTCAATGGCAAATTGCCTGAGAACTCTACAGGGTTTCCCGACATCGCCAAAGAGCTATCCGGGCAAGTGAAACTAAATCTCACAGACGGAACTCTTCCTGAGCTTGAAGCCGTACAAACCCTACTCACAATTTTAAATCCCACCACCGCCCTTCAAGCTAAGAAGGCGGGCTTGAATTACGAATCAGTCGGGGGAGATTTTAAAATTGTTAAGGGTCTGGTCAATACTAAAAATTTTGAAATGAAAAGTCCGCAAATCAATCTACAAGTTGTTGGCGAGGCCAATCTTGGAACCGATACCGTCAACGCGCAGATCAAGGCTATGCCCCTGCAAATGCTGGATAAAACCATCAAAGCCATTCCCCTTCTTGGGCAAATATTAACCGGAGGGAAAAAAGGCGGGGTGATCGAAACCTATTTTAAAGTCGATGGCAAACTGAGCGAACCGAATGTCACGGCACAGGCTCATAGATCCCTCACAGAAAAACCGGGACAGATTTTAAAGGGGCTCATCAACATCCCCGGGAATCTGACAGGCAAATAATTCCAAGCAAAACTTAGATCAGGTCAAACCGACTTGACTTTCAAATCGAGATAGAGCTTGCCCCTAACCCGGATAATTAATGAATCCACAAGCAAGGAATGGTTTCAACTTCATTGCGCCCCCTCATCCTAACCTTCTCCCACTAGGGGAGAAGGGGCTTTTTGCTTCCTCTCCCTCGATGGGAGAGGACTGAGGTGAGGGTGATTTATAAGTTTTTTCTTCCAGGCCAATCAATACTCATGCAATATACAGGCTAGAGACATTTCTATCTCTTTTATTCCTATGCAAAATAATAATGAATGATATATCCTTAGACGGCTCATCGTTTTGTCAGGAATTTAGTGTGAACCCGACTAAATTGCAGAAAAACAGGAACTGAGAAAAGGGAAAGTCGGATGCGAAAAATAATTTTTTCCATATTTGTGCTGGGTTTGTTTTTTATTTCAGCTCCCCTCTTCGCCGAAGAGCAGCCCCTGCCTTTGCCAGAAGGGTTAAATCCTGAAGCCAGTCAGCACCATAACAAGGGCATCGAAAACTTCAATCAGGGAAATTATAAGGAGGCCTACCAACATTTCCGGAATGTTTTAAAAATCGCCCCCTCCGCAGAAGGCTATTTTAATGGGGCCTTGAGCCTGCACAAATGGGGTTATCCCAAAGAGGCCGCAAACTTTTTTTACTACGCAAAAAAATACGCTAACGGCAATGAAAAAATCCTCCAGTCCGATCTGGTGAAGCAGTATGTGCGGCCTGTACAATCCAAAACCAGGAGACGGACGCCTGTACCACAAGCTCCATTTAGAAGCGAAGGGTCCTAGAAATTTTTCCGGGAACCTTTCAGGAGTTTCCAAATTACAGATGGACCCCAAAACCTTCCTAAAAAATATAAACAAAACGCCAAGGTTGAACAACTTACCCAATTGATAGGTTTACTTTTCTTCTATATTATAAGAGGGCTCGTATTGCTCTTCTGAGGAAGCTTTATATGTGGAATCGGTTCGGAATTTTTAGTGCCCTGCTTTATTTTCTCTTTTTGCCCATAGCACAGGCTGAAAGTGGAAGCTCCGTAGTCTATGAGGAAAATGGAAATATTTTCCTGAAGGAAAATAGAAAGACCCACCAACTCACCCAAACAGGAAAAGACAGCGAACCTATACTGTCGCCTAATGGAAAGTGGGTTGCATATAACCGGGAAATAAGGGAGAAAACTGAAAAATGCTCAAAGTGGGAGGACCCTTTTCCTTGCCCCAGCGACGAGCTTTGGATCTTCAATCTTGAAACCCGATCCCAACACCTGCTCCTTGAGCCACGCGAACACACACCCGAGTTGAAAGCGCAAGAGGTACTTTATCAATTCAACGGCAAAGAATTTTCACCTAGTAGTAAAACCATCTATTTTACCACCCCCGCCTGGGTTGTTTCCGATGCCATCCACGCAGTGGATAGCGATGGGAAAAATGAACGTTATATTATGCATGGATATGCATTCCAGGTAGTCCGGAAACCCTTATCAAATAAAATCAAAAAATATCTTCTTAATGATTTAAAGGAAGATGACTGGCGGATTTACCCGAAAAAGAAAGGCTATGACCTGGTTTTCAAAGCTTTAAAAGGTGATGTCCTCGGTTATTTAATTATTGAAAGAAGCGGGGTAGAAACAGTCAGCACTCCCACGCTTGAAGATTCCGGTTGGAAAGGTGAGGATGGTAAATATTACAAATCATTGGGGAGGAGCCTGTGGAAAGCATTGGTGAGCCCCGATGGGGAAATGAACATTCCACTAGGAAAAGAGTATTAATAAAACCAATTCAAACCTTCATTGATGTAAAGCCATTTTTTCAAAAATAAATAAAGCCCTCTCCATCTTGCTTTTTGAGAAAAACATGTATTAAAAAATCCAAATCAAACCCACATTAACAAGAGAACACGGAATAATCCGGTGTTCTCTTTTTTTTCTCATCGTCAATATCGAATTTTACTACCACCTATTAACTAATGGAACTAAATATGGGAAAACCAGTCAAGGCCTATGGTGGCAACGGAAAATCTGTGATTTATGAATTTTCCAATGGAACAGGAATTAACAAATGTGGCGGAAAAATAGTCTGGCGAAGCACGAATCCGGGAAATATCACCACAGGAACCTTATCGCGGTCTCTTGGCTTTATTGGTAACAATGGCCCCTTTGTCATCTTCCCGGATTTTGCTACAGGCAAACGTGCAATTTTCAAGTTACTACGACTTCCTATCTATTTTGATCTCACTTTGGAAAAAGCAATCGCTAAATATGCACCTCACTCGGAAAATGATACAGAAGCCTATATTGCATTTGTGATAGGGAGAACGGGTTATAGAAGATCAGATCCAATGAAAAGCCTGAAGCTTGAGCCTATTGTAGAAGCAATCATAGCGAAAGAAGGATATTTGGATAAGTCTAATCACGGGAAAATTATATTCATTCCTGATGTTAACAAGAAAACGAAATATATCTGGCGAACCAGAAAAGACCTCAAGGTTCGACCAAAGCATTGGGATAGAGAAGGAATCGTTTTTGATTGGGACAAGCCTCCTGAGGGGGGACATCCTGGCGAAGACTTTGGGTGCCGGTGCTGGGCGGAAGCATTTGAATATGAGGAGTGCATAGGCGGAAAATGGAACCCATATCCTTACGCGAAGTCCAATCCCTTTGCAGTGCAAATCCTCACCAGCTGACTCAAAATTTACAAAGTTACTTTTTACTTTTGATATCTAAATTGCTCAAACCGACTTGACGGTCAGTTCGGGATGGA
Organism: uncultured Nitrospina sp.; assembly: GCA_964510965.1. Taxonomy (GTDB): domain Bacteria; phylum Nitrospinota; class Nitrospinia; order Nitrospinales; family VA-1; genus UBA8687. Next base: position 7,274 of record CAZECX010000141.1, read on the forward strand.
GTTGTTCGCGCAGTTGACCCTGGATGTATTTCAGGGTTCCACTGGTGGAGGTGGGGCAGCTGCCGCAGGCGCCCTGGTAATGGATGCTGACTTCGTTGCCCTCGATGCCTTTTAATTCTACCCCGCCGCCATCTTTGGCAAGGTTGGTTCGAATCGAACGATCGAGAACCATTTCAATGCCCTGCAATTTCTTTTCGTTATCCAGTTTGGAGAAGTTCACCACATCCACTCCGCTCAACTGAACTTTTTTTTCCGACTGATAAACGGATACCGTATCCTCAATGGTTTTCCAGACCCGGTCTTTGAGAGGAACCCAACTCGTCTTATCGTCTTTCGTCACGGTGACAAAGTTATCCATGACATAAACATTGATGACGCCGGGTCTTTCGAATAACGCCGCTGCCATTTTATCGTCTTTAGCTTCCTGCTTGCTGGGGAAGGAAGCATTTCCATGGTCAAGAATCACCGCGTTGATCACAAATTGCAACGCGTTTGGATTCGGAGTCTCGCGGGTGCGCACCACTTTCAAAGCCTTTTTCAGATTGGGCTTTGCCTTGGCTTTTGGCTTGGGCTTTGTCGCAGTTTTCTCGTTTATTTTTGCCTGGATAGCCAGGACTTCACTGATCTTCACAATTTTTCTACGCTCAATGTTTTAGTGTTTTAATGAAGCAAATATACTAAACCATAACTCTCTGATTTCCAACCATACGCAACAAAATTATTCGGCGCGCGAGGGTATTTCTGTGCCTGAGATTGATATTTCCCTCCTGCCTCTCAATGCCTGCATGCCTTCATTAGCAACAAACACCGCCAACCCTATAAGCACCACCGCTGTGATGCCTAGAAACAGGTTCGGCTGAGGTGCCGTGAAAAAACGATAAGCCTGCCAACCCAGCGCCCCAATGGTTGTGACGACCATGAAAATCGCAGGGTAAAGTACATACTGAGTCGGTTTTTTAACCGCCATCAGCCAGGTAGCAACCACAAACAAGGCCACTGCTGCAATGAGCTGATTGGTCGCTCCAAAGATGGGCCATATTTTTTGCCAGCCATCGGTGGCACCGATCAGGTAGGCTGCGAACACCACCGTGACCGTTACGATATATTTATTTTTGAATGCGGGAACTTTATCCCCTAACGATTCCTGAACCAGAAAACGGGTGATGCGTACTGCGGTATCGAGTGTCGTTAATACAAATGTGTTCAAAGCCAGAACCGCGATCATCGATGCGAACGTAAAACTTAAAATGGGTAGCATCTGATGAACGATGTTTCCGAATCCATTACCGAAAGCAAGAATCCATCCGCCCGACTGCAACGTTTCGCGGAATCCGAGTTGGGCCATGTCCACTCCGCCGCCTTGAGGCGCCACCCAGTAAAGTCCTCCACCCACGAGCAATACTGTGACCACTGCAACAACCCCTT
>CAZECX010000142.1:0-8632 GCA_964510965.1 uncultured Nitrospina sp.
AGTAGGCCCAATCGTCCATTTTATGAAAACCTTTTAACGTTTCTGTATTTATAGTAGTTCAGTTGTTAAAGGGAAATAGATTGTTGGAGCAGGCTGCAAAAGGCGAGAGCCTTTTATGATTTGATATGGAAAATTTTTCAAGAGGTGAGCGAAGCCTGGCCTTCTACTTCTTTGGCAATTTCCAGGATTTTGGTATGGACCTCATTGATGACATTTTCGGGAGTGCTTGTGCCAGCAGTTATGCCAACATGATGCTTGCTAATGAACCAGTCTTTATTCAACTGGTCAAAAGACTCGATGTGATGGGCTTCTATCCCTTTTTCAGTGCAGACATGAACCAGTTTTTTGGTGTTGGATGAATTGTAACCACCAATAACAACCATAAGATCTACTTGATCTGCTAATTCGTGAACGGCCACTTGTCGGTCGTGTGTGGGTTGGCAGATAGTGTTTACAAATGCAACATCATCTACATAGTCCAAGGTGCGAATTTTTTCAACCAGAGCCTCTACTTTATCTCTTTGCTGAGTGGTTTGGGTAACAATTCCGAGCCTGCGGTTCCCGGATGCTTCAATTTTGGTGAAATCCTCTTCATTGTTGATGACCAAATAGTCATCCAAATCACCCACGATGCCTTTGACTTCTACATGGTCTTTTTGTCCGATCACAACAGGAAAGTAACCTTTAGTCACCAGTGATTTTATCGTCTGGTGAACACGCATCACCAAGGGGCAACTGGCATCATAGACAGTGAATCCTGCATCATGGAGTCGTTTTTTTGTTTTCTCAGCCGCGCCATGGGCGGTGATCATTACTTTTTTTGTTTGGATTTTATCAATTTCTTCGATTCCTGGTACCAGTGAAACGCCATTTTGCTTTAAGGAATCGCTGACTTGCGGATTGTGAACCAGTTGACCCACAATGGTTAATTCGTTGTTGAATTCGGGAGACATAGCAAGATTGATAGCATCTTGAACCCCAAAACAGGTACCCATTGCGCTGGCAAGTGAGACTTTCATTTATATGTTTCCTTTAAAGGTAGTGCAGGGAATAAAAGTATATCAAATATGGATAATAACAAACTGTTTCTGGGTTTTAAATAAAAAACACCTATTTTATAAGGAGGTTTTTAATCATTTGCCAGCTGGTTTGGCGGCCAATATCGGCAATGGATTCCGTCAGGGGGATATTTTTAGGGCAGACCTCAACACAAACCTGTGCATTTCCACAATCGGTGATTCCCCCTTCCCCCATCACAGCATCGAGTCGCTCTTCTTGGTTCATGCTACCCGCGGGATGCAGGTTGAAAAGTCGGACTTGATTGAAAGTAGCTGCTCCCATGAATGAATTGTTAAGGGTGAATTGTGGGCAGGCTTCCAAACAACAACCGCAAGTCATACATTCAGACATGACATAGCGTTTTGAACGATCGGAATCCGGCATTATTGCACCTTCGCCGATATCGTGCGAACCATCGATATCAATCCATGCTTTAACCTTTTTGAGGTTTTCAAACATACGGCTCCGGTTCACTTGCAAGTCGCGTACAATCGGGAACTTCGACATAGGTTCCAGAGAAATGGGCTGTTCCAGATTGTCTACAAGTGCGGTGCAAGCCTGTCGAACTTTTCCATTGATGACCATGGTGCAGGAGCCGCAAACCTCCTCCAGGCAATTACTATCCCAGGTAACTGGAGCAACCGTTTTTCCTGCCTGGGTGGTCGGGTTTTTCTGGATTTCCATAAGGCAGGAAATGATATTAGCGAAGGGCTTGTATGGAACTTGAAAGTTTTGCCAGTAAGAAGGCGAACCCGGCTTGTCCTGACGCTTGATTTTGAATGATATTTTTTTATCTGTCATAGTTTTATGAACGACCCCGCTGAAACCAGCAAGGCTGCCCCTTAGAGAAAAGTGTGAGGGCTTGAAATAAAAGCCCAGTGATCATCTTCTGCTTTTCTTTTGCTACCTCAGTCATATTTTCTCGGTCTTGGTGTTATCAAAGAGGTGTCCACCTCTTCATAAGTAATGTCGGGTTTATTGTCTTTAAATTGGGCCACTGTGGTTTTTAACCATTTTATGTTGTTCTCTTCAAAACGTTTCATATAGTCAAGATGCCCCGGAGGAAATTTGTCTTCAGGAATTTCTCCGTATTGTTTTTGTTCGAGGTAATCGATGTATTCATGCGGATCAAAATCCTTGGGCTGATTTAAATCGAAGTCTGGCTTGTAATGGCTGCCGCGGAATTCGTCACGCATCAAAGCCCCTTTTGCAATGATTTTAGAGAGATGGATCATACAGAACAACTGGTTGATGAAACTCGGAGAAGGATTAGCCCAATCACTTGTGTCCACACATTTCACATCTTTGAATCGATTTTCAATATCGTTGATTTCATGGGTCGCTTTTTCGAGAGACTTGTTATCGCGCACGATGAGTACGTTTGCCAACATGGTTTCCCCTAATTCCTGGTGCAACTTATAGGGATTTTCATGACCGTTCATTTTTTTGATTTCTTTGAACCGGGTTTTCCAATGGTTTCGCGCGTCATCAAACACGGTGGAGGGAATGTTATCGACAGATTTCTCCAACGAGTCGGTATAGTTCATTATTCCTCGCGCCATCATCAGTCCAGTGTATATACAACTCAGGAGAGAATTGGCACCCAGTCTGTTAGCACCGTGATACTGGTAATCGGCTTCCCCTGCCGCAAAAAGTCCTTGGATGGAAGTCATTTGATTACGAGGTGAACCGTGATCAATCAAACCATGTTGGTCCGGCCCATAATCGGTCCAAATTCCACCCATGGAGTAATGTACCGCAGGGAAAATTTTCATAGGATGTTCACGCGGATCGACACCGGTGAACTTGGTATAGATGTCCATGATTCCGCCGAGACGGTTGTCCAGAAACTCTCTCGATTTATGGGTCAGATCGAGGTACACCATGGGATCCCCGCTTACTCCCATGTTTTGGTTGTATACAATGTCGTAAATTTCACGACTTGCTACATCCCGAGGAACGAGATTTTTAAACAGGGGATATTTTTCTTCGAGGAAATAAAACCTTTCACCTTCGGGAATTTTTTTTGGGTCGCGTTTGTCATTTGCTTTCCGCGGGACCCAAACCCGGCCTCCTTCGCCACGAGCCGATTCGCTCATCAGCCTTAGTTTGTCTTGTCCGGGAATGGCAGTGGGATGAATTTGAATGAATTCTCCGTTGGCATACTTGGCTCCTTGAAGATATGCAGTGGTTGCCGCTGCTCCCGTGTTGACCACGGAATTGGTGGAGCGACCATAAACCTGACCTGGACCTCCTGTCGCCAGAACCACCGCATCCGCAGGCAGGGTATAGATTTCATCCGTCTTCAAGTCATGGATCACTGCGCCTCGGCAAATGCCATCCGAATCAAGCACCGCTCCCAGATATTCGTGCCACTCCAATGTTGTCGCGTTACCGTCATGAACGTTGCGTCGAACCTGTTCATCCAGAGCATAAACCAATTGTTGTCCGGTAGTAGCTCCCGCAAAAGCGGTACGGTTATAGAGAGTTCCGCCAAATCGACGAAAATCGAGATGTCCTTCCCCCGTCCGATTGAAGGCCACTCCCATGCGATCCATTAGGTGGATGATGGCAGGAGCTTGGTGGCACATATCGCGCACCAAGGGTTGATGTGCTAAAAAGTCTCCCCCTTTAATGGTGTCGTAGAAATGTTTTTCTGGGGTGTCCCCTTCATTTTTGGCATCGATGGCGGCATTGATACCCCCCTGCGCACAAACCGAGTGCGAACGTTTTAAGGATTGGTATGACACAACCGTGACTTCGCCATTTCGTTCACAAAACTTCATGGCCAAGGCCAGTCCCGCGAGCCCGCCTCCAATGATTACGATTTTTTTCTTGCGATTCATCATAGTATTACCCCGCTACCGTGGCTTCTACGGGAATTGGATTCATATTGAATTCGAGGATCGTTGCCAGGCCTAGAAAAGTCAATCCGAGTCCCATTGCTGCGAATATGATGGCTCCATTTCTCTGGGCATTATTGCCAATCAAGATTCCCCATGAGACACAAAATCCCCAAAGTCCATTGCTGAAATGAAAAGTCGCTGAAACAATGCCTATGGTATAAACCACGATTCCCTGCCAGGTTTGAAATTCTCCGTTGAGAATGTCCATTAAAAAAGGCGCGGCTTCAAAATAGTGTTTTCCCTCCCACAATTTGGCTCCAACTGTGGTTCCCATATGGTAAATCAGAAATAAAAACGTTATGGCTCCCGTTAATCGCTGCATGGTGTAAAGCCAATTGCGCTGGTATCGGTAACGGAAAGTATTTGTTTGGCCGATGTGCATAACATAAAAGCCCATCAGCGAATGGAATAATAAGGGAATGTAAATAAAGCCTATTTCAATTAAAAGTAGAAAAGGAAGATTGTTGAGCACGTCAATGCTCAATTGGTAAGGCAAAACTCCAACCGTTCTCAGAGAATTAATAGATAAATGAATTACGAGAAAGGCTCCTATGGGAACAATTCCCGTGAGGGAGTGAAGCTTTAGGAGAAGATAATGGATTTCATCTTTTGAAGGTCTGGTCATAGAGTAGATGATGTTAGAAAAAGCCAGCTAATATAATTCCACAAGAAAAGTAAATCCAGACTTGGGTTACATTCTTACGCAAAATTGGGCATCACACAAGGGTAATCCCTGAAAAAAACAAAATGGGGCCAATTGAGTAATTGCAGAGGCGAAGGGACTATTAAAAATCTGCCTCAAGGAGGGGGCGTTGCTTAAAATCGGGGTTGATGGGTTTATCTTCTGTGCAAATTTTTAGATGTACGGGGTCTTTAACGTAAAGATCTACATAGCCACATCTGCCGCAGACGCTCGGCTGCAAAGGCACATTTTTTTCTATGCCGTGATCCTGCCGGACAACGACCACCAGATCCATAGTTTTACTGTTTCTGAGGCCGATGTCACCTTTAAGAATACTTTTTTCCCCGCATTTACTGCAGGTATCCCGGTTGTCTGGCATTCCGGGGCTCCTTATGCTTTATTGAACAGTTATTTAATAGCTAATGCTGATTGTAACACAACAAAGCGAAATATAATAAAAGCTATTGACCCACAGTTGCTTCAAATATATTTTCTGGAACCTGAAGTCGACCGATCAAAGCTTCCGCTTCGTGCATCAATTCCATTTCCTCATTGACTCGTTCACGCAACTCTTTGCCAGCATGAAAACTTGGTTTTCGGCGAACCGGTAATTGAATCACTTCTCCCGTTAGCGGTTTTTTTGCTATTCGGGCTTTGTATTCATTAACTTTAAATGATCCAAATCCCTGTACCACCACGCGCCCGTCTTTTGCCAGAGCATCCACTATAGAATCCAGGAAAGCACTTAGATAAGTTTCTGCATCTTTTTTGGTGATTTTCATCCTGTACGCCAGCTTGTCTACCAGTTGTACTCGTGTCATGATCCCTCCCACTGAAGTAAGCAGTTAAAGAATGTTACAATTGGGTTAAAGCAAAAACCGGACCAAAACATTTTATTTTTATTAAGGTCAATATTTTCAAATATTTAATGAAAAACGTTGAAATGTTCGGGTTTGGGGATCAGTATGATAAATCGTAAAAGTGTTAACTTATGTGCACAGTTTAAGAGTCGTTTATCCAAGGGATTTCAGTCTGTTATATGGAAGAATTGTTTGATCAAAAAATGAGGCTAAATTGTGACATATAAAAATATTCTGGTTTATTTAACGCATCCGCATGTGGATGCCTGGAACTTTAAATCCGAGCACAGTGTGCTTTTAGAATCTCGTCTACCAGAAGCTAAAGTGCAGGTGTGCGCAAACTCCAAGGAGTTCAGGGACAAGCTGCCAGATGCCGATGCAGCGATCGTCTGGTTTTTCAAAGAAGAGTGGCTGGTGAACGCTCCAAAGCTAAGACTCATTGCTACCCCTGCTGCCGGCAACGATTGGATTCCCTGGCAGCCTCCTGAGAATTTAAAACTTTCGTTTGGCGGGTTTCATGGGCCGATGGTTGCAGAAAGCGTCATCGGTGCCATATTGTATTTCTTGAAAGCGTTTCCTCTATCAATGACGATGCAGGAGAAGAAGAAATGGGCGCGTGTAAAAATTTCCCAGCAATTGCAATCGCTTTATAAATCCCGCATTACTGTTTTGGGGTTTGGAAGAATAGGTAATTACTTGGGGAGGTTTTTAAAACCCTTTGGTTGTAATATTACAGGAATCAAACGTAGCGAAATAACCGCGCCGGATTATTTTGATGCTATAGATAAAATTCTTACAACCGACAGCATGGAATCTGTTTTGCCCGACACGGATCATCTTATCTGCGCCTTACCCGGAGGAATGGAAACCGATGAAATTTTAAAGCCCTCTCATTTCCAAAGTTTACCGAAAACTTCATTTCTTTATAATGTGGGTCGCGGGAATATCTATAAGGAATCTGATCTTGTGAACGCATTGAGAACGGGAGAAATTTCAGGAGCGTATCTCGATGTGTTTGCAGAAGAACCACTATCCGAATCTTCTGCTCTATGGGGATTGGACAACGTCCTCATTCAACCGCATCTCTCCGCTGCCTCGCCGCAGTATCTGGAGTTGTTTGTGGAAGAGTTGGCGGGAAGAATTAACGTAGGTGATCTAGATTGATTTCTAATAACCTTTTTGGTGATTAAATAAATACTGAAAAAATGATTTTAGTTTTTATCCTCCCCCTGATAAGGGGGACCGAGGGGGTTGTTTTAGGTTTACAATTTTTATCTTCAAATCTTCATAAACTCCACTTATGTTGTTCATCACCTCTTCGTTGGTATAGCGAATGACGGTTACACCCAAAGCTTTGAGCCGCTCTGTTCTTTTTTGGTCATAATGCTTTTGTTCTGCATGACTGTCTCCATCAATTTCGATAGCCAGTAAAACTTTGCTGCAATAAAAATCTACGATGTATTCATCTAATGGCTTCTGACGGGAAAATTTTAATTCGTTGAGCTTTTTGCCTTGGAGGATATCCGTCCAAATTTTTTTCTCAGCCGGGGTAGGGGATTTGCGGTTCTCGCGGGCTTTCTGAGTGAGTGTCTTGTTGTAAGGGATAAAAACCAATTTATTAGGAACCCCCCTAAATACCCCTTCGGGGCACGAAGTCTAAGGAACAATATGACGTCCCCTTGTCAGGGGGAAGTTTTAATCGTCATCTTCATTGTTTTCTTTAAGGAAGGGATTTGGGGAACCACTTTCAAGTTCTTCTGCTCGAGCTTGTGCATTCCAAATGGGCTCCATTATATCTTTGATTCTGTCGGTGATTGGTTTTGCGTCTTCTCCTAATTTTTTCATCACTACACCAGCATCCCCTACAAAACCCCAGAAACGATCCAGGTTGGACATTTTTTTATGCAATTCACTTTGTAAGCGTTCAAGCCGTTTGAGTAAACGTTGTTTATGATTATCCTCAATGATTTTAGAATCATCGATTAAATCTCTTAGTTCATTTAAATAAGTTTGAATTTTCTTTAGATCGCCTTCTGAAAATTCATAGGCGAATGAAGCTCCAAGTTTTGCAGAAAATTTGGCTTTGGCATCATCATAAGTACTTAAATTTGACTCAACTTCAAATTCTTTAAAAATTGTTCCACCTAAATCATTAAAAGCATTCCGAATAATGGTGATTTGTTCTTCGTTATTATCATTTAAGGTAATAGTAGGAAGATTTCCTTTAAAGTTTATCTTTTTAAGAAATACAACTAGAAATGCCTAGGCTTCAAGATATTGCTCAAATGTGTTAAAACCTCCCAAAATATTCATTCTGACAAGGGGACGTCATATTGTTCCTTAGACTTCGTGCCCCGAAGGGGTATTGAGGGGGTTGTTTTTTCTGGAAACTTTATCTAAAACTCCCCTAGTCCCCCTTATTAGGGGGGGAATAAGATTAGGGTTTGCTCGAGTTTATTTTTGAGGGCAAAAAAAAACGGGAGAGGCTGGTTAGCCTCTCCCGTTTAGTAATCCTTTTTTCTATCAGGTAGCTGCAGGAGCTGCTGCTTCTACCCCATCTTTCAGGGCTTCTTTTCTGCTTAGCTTCACTTTTCCCTGTTGGTCTACATCAATGACTTTGACCTTGATCTCATCACCTTCCTGAATTTCATCGCTCACATTTTTAATACGACGATCACAGATTTGAGAGATGTGGACGAGTCCATCCGTGCCAGGGAAGATTTCTACAAAGGCACCAAAGTCGACGATCTTTTTAACTTTTCCCAGATAAATTTTCCCCACTTCAACTTCCTGGGTGAGGTTTTCGACAAACTCCACAGCTTTCGCTGCTGCTTCGGCATCTGCTGAAGCGATGGAAACCAGTCCATCGTCGTTGATGTCGATGGAGACTCCGGTTTTGTCGATGATCTCACGAATGACTTTACCGCCTGGTCCTATGACATCGCGAATCTTGTCTTTTGGTACGGTGAGAGTAACAATCCTTGGGGCGTGTTGGTTTATTTCAGCGCGATGAGTGGAAAGTGCTTTGTCCATTTCACCAAGAATATGCAAACGTCCTTCTTTAGCTTGTTGAAGAGCTGTTTTCATCAGGTCACGGTCAAGTCCCGTGATTTTGATGTCCATTT
>CAZECX010000143.1:0-8606 GCA_964510965.1 uncultured Nitrospina sp.
AGGGTTATCTTCATTTTGTTCCAGGAGGCAGTTCACAATGTCCTTCTGTTCCAGGACGATCTTATGACCGTTTATTTTTTGAACAAAGGCCGCCCAGGGTACACAGGTTGTTAAAGGTCAAATTTTCCAGGAAACTTTAAGAAAAACCAGTTAACTGAAAATATCTTCAAAAGCACTTACAAGAAAATCTATTCACTAAAGAAGTAAAAATTAAAGGAGTAATTTTTCCTATTTTAAAAATTTTCTTGCCAAAACACAAATAATATGAGAAAAATAAGAATGTAGGTCCATAAATGTCTAAACTAAACACAAAATGAGACTAAATGTCCGCGAAACAGCCCAGTTGCTGAATGTTTCCACAAAAACGCTTTACCGCTGGATTTCAAATAACAAAATCCCTGTTTTCCGTATCAATGATCAGTACCGTTTCTTGCGTTCGGAAATCCTTGAATGGGCAACGATCAATCGTGTTTCTGTCAAACCTGAAATTTTTCAGGAACCTAAAGAAGAAACCAATCCATTGCCTTCGCTGGAACAGGCCTTGGAAACTGGAGGTATTACATATCGACTGGAGGGTAATGACCGAGACAAGGTCTTAAAGTCCATGGTGCAAGACTTACGGTTAGCCCCGGAAGTGGACAAAGACCAAGTTTATGAGTTGATCAAGATCCGCGAGTCCCTGGGTTCTACGGGTATAGGTGAAGGTATCTGTATTCCTCATCCGCGCAGTCCTCTAATCCACAATCTTTCGGGACCATCCATTACCTTGGGTTTTCTGGAGCAACCGATCGATTTCGGTGCTCTGGACGGTCAACCCATATCTGCAATGTTTGTCATATTAAGCCTTACTGTTCGCTGTCACATTCACTTGCTCTCGCGTCTGGTTTACGCACTTAAGGATCCAGGATTTCGGGATATCATCACGCAAGCCGGAAATCGCGAATCCATCATGGGTGAGTTACGCAGGGTAGAAAAGAGTTTTATAAAGGAAAACTGATTTCTAAAAAGACAACCTAGAAGAATTAATACGCAAATCTAAACTAATTTAAGGTTGCTGTCCCTTTTTAGTTAAAGAAATTTTAGGAAACTTGATGGATACCAAATTTATTATTTTAGCTGGCCCAGTCTTGGCAATTTTGGTTCCGTTTGCCAGCATGGTGCTTTCGGGCAGAAAAGAAATCCGTAACCTCGTCACCAACTTGATCCTTGTCTGTTCGGGAATCTTTTCCACCGTCACCGGTCTTACGGGTTTGCTATCCCCCTCACGTACCCTCATTCTTCCCCTTGGGTTGCCTTGGCTACCTATGCATCTCCGTCTGGATGCTCTTGGGGGTTTTTTCATGATTGTCGTCGGGCTGATGGTTGTTTCAGTCGGAATCTATTCGGTTGGTTACTTAAGAAACCGGGAAAGGGAGTTGAATCGGACTTTTCTAGATCTCTCCATGTCTCTATTTATAGTGGGAATGCAGGGAATACTACTAGCGGATGATGCCTACACCTTCATGGTGTTCTGGGAGGTTATGAGCGTTTCTTCATATTTTCTAGTAATTTTTGAGCATGAGAAAGAAGCAAATAGAAAAGCGGGCTTTTTATATTTATTGATGGCCCACTTGGGAGCTTTATTTATTCTAAGTAGTTTTTCCATTCTCTATGCCCCTGGGAAATCATTTGAGTTTGAAATCATGCGGTCCGTTCAACTGGAACCTATATGGGCCTCGCTGGCTTTTGTATTGGCTGCGCTAGGGTTCGGCATGAAAGCAGGGATAGTTCCTTTGCACGTTTGGTTGCCTGAAGCGCACCCCGTTGCACCTTCCAATGCATCTGCATTGATGAGCGGGGTTATGATTAAGGTTGCTATCTTCGGTTTATTGCGGGTTGTCTGGGATCTTGTCGGCCTCGACCAAGCTCAGGCTTGGTGGGGCGGACTGTTGCTAATGGCTGGATCAAGCTCTGCGCTGGGGGGTGTATTACTCGCGCTACAGCAACACAACCTGAAACGCCTGCTCGCCTATCACTCTGTGGAAAATATTGGCATCATCTTCATCGGTCTTGGCTTGGCAATGGTTTTTGCCCAATTCGATAATCCTCAACTGGCAGCACTCGGCCTGGTGGCCGCTTTATATCACACAATTAATCATGCTTTGTTCAAAGGTCTGCTGTTCATGGGGGCTGGTGCCATCCTTCACGCAACCCACCAACGCAATCTAGAGCATCTGGGCGGATTGATCCACCGCATGCCGTGGACAACTATACTTTTTTTAATCGGGTGTCTTTCCATCTCTGCGTTACCGCCTTTCAATGGGTTCGTGTCCGAATGGCTGACTTTTCAGGCAGCCCTGATGGCGCCCGAACTGACCGGTTCTCCTCTATCCGCACTTATTCCATTTTCTGCTGCAATGCTCGCTCTGGCAGGGGCGCTGACGGCAACCTGCTTCACCAAAGTATTTGGTATTGTGTTTCAGGGAACCCCGCGCACCCGTTCGGCTGCTGATGCTCATGAGGTGGATGGATGGATGCTAACGGGAATGGCCTTGCCTGCCCTGCTTTGTATCCTTCTGGGAGCCTTCCCGGTATGGGTTATCCCGTTGATTGAAAAAGTCCCCCTTTTACTTCTGGGCACAGACATGGGTTCCTCCACCTCAAATGGAGGATGGTTGTGGCTAACCCCCTTGTCTAAGGAACGCGCTTCTTATTCACCATTAATTGTTTTGGGCACCATGTTGCTCGCCGGAGTAGTGGCATTTATGTTTTACCGCAGGGGACGCGCGGATCGTCCGGCTCCGATTTGGAGTTGCGGTCACCCCAACCTCACTTCGTCCATGCAATACACTGCCGCAAGTTTCTCGCAACCATTGCGCCAGATTTTTTCAACAATATACCAGCCGCACGAAGAAGTTTCACGTCCCGACCACCGGCACCCGACCGACTCGGGCCGGGTAAGGTACTCGGTTCATGTTAAGGATCTAGCTTGGGTGTACATATATCATCCAATAAAACATTTCATCGAGTGGGCCACCCGGAAAATGGATTGGTTTCAAAACCACCGGATCCATGGGCATTTGCTCCTGGTTTTTTTGACCCTGATCTTCTTATTGGGAGTATTATTATGAATCCTTGGTTTCTTAATTTTCTGGAGGCATTACTCCTAATTGGCATAGCTCCGCTTGTGTCCACGGTTCTAAAAAATTTTAAAGCTGTTTTACAAAATCGGCAGGGTCCTGGCCTGTTACAGTCCTACCGGGATCTGTTCAAAATGTTTTCCAAGGAACCCGTTTTGCCGCACGGTGTATCGTGGATTTTCAGACTGGCACCCTACACTGTCTTTGCAGCAACAGCACTAGCTTGCGCCATTGTACCCACTATTCTGATTCAGGCCCCCCTTTCGGCAGCGGCGGACGTAATCACTCTGGTAGGGCTGTTCGCGCTGGCAAGATTTTTTACTGCCCTGGGTGCCATGGATACCGGCACGGCTTTTGGCGGTATGGGTGCCAGCCGTGAGATGACATTTGCCGCCCTCGCGGAACCCGCCATGCTGATGGGTGTATTTGTGTTGTCCCTGACAGCAGAAAGCACAAATCTTTCTACAATGATGCATATCATGCTGAAAGGGAATTTAGGTCTCAAGCCCTCCCTGGCATTTGCACTGACCTGTCTGATTTTAATCGCTATTGCAGAAACAGGCCGAATCCCTGTGGATAACCCTTCCACGCACTTGGAACTCACCATGGTTCATGAGGCAATGATTCTCGAATATTCCGGACGCTATCTGGCTCTGATCGAGTGGGCCAAACAAATGAAACTGGTTTTGTTTGCTACCCTGCTAATCAATCTTTTTGCCCCTTGGGGAATAGCTGAAGAAATTTCCAGTAATGCCCTGATAATTTCTTTAGGAACCTGGATAGTCAAATTGCTGATACTTCTGCTCATTCTGGCAATTCTAGAAACATCCATGGCCAAAATGCGTATTTTCCGTCTGCCGGAATATTTGGGCTTGGCATTTCTGGTGGCTATCCTCGGCATGCTCACCCATTACATTCTGGAGCCGCCCTTATGAATTCAGCAGAAGTTCTTAGACAATTGTCTACAGTGAGCGCGTCCCTGTTTCTTTTAACGTCTTTCGCCCTGTTGGCTCAACGACACATGCGAGCCTTTTTGATCTGGTTTTCCTTCCAGGGCATACTGTTGGGGTCACTATCCGCTATGGTGGCTTATTCCACCGACTCATATGAACTGTATGTTTCAGCCATCCTTGCATTCTTCCTCAAGGGAATTTTGATACCTTTTCTGCTTTGGAAAATTGTGATCCGATTAGGTGTTAACCGGGAGGTGGAAACCCAGATAAATCTCTTTTCAACCATGTTGATTGGTGCCATCCTGGTACTTTTTTCTTACTATGTCAGTCTGCCAATACAAAAAACCATAATGGATATGACTCGCAACATCATAGCCATCGGACTAGCCTGTGTGCTGATCAGTATGCTCATCATGATCACACGGCGAAAAGCTGTGACTCAGGTCGTAGGATACCTGACCTTGGAAAATTCACTTTTTTTCACCGCCACTGCGGCCACCCATGGGATGCCGTTGGTGGTAGAAATTGGAGTCGCCTTTGATGTACTTATCGCGGTTTTGATTTTCGGAGTATTTTTCTTTCAAATCCGAAAAACTTTCGATTCGCTGGACTTGCGGCATTTGGAGAACAAACCATGAATTTGTTGAACCTGCTTTTAATCCTGCCATTTCTGACGGGAGGGGTTTTATCTGTCATCCCCTCCTCTCGCCTGGCAGTTAAATTGAACGTCGCTGCCTGTAGCCTGACCTTTATCATTTCTCTCGGCTTGGCTTTGGAAGTCCTTAAGCGAGGAACTATTCAGTTCGATGACCACGCTTTTTTTTTAGACCCATTCAACATTTTCCTGGTTTGTCTAACCACCTTCGTTGCGACAACCACCTCGATATTCAGCGGTACCTACATGTTGCACGAGGAAGAAATCGGTAAAGTTACCTCTAACCAACTTCGGCATTATCATGCCATGTACCAATTATTTATCTTTGGCATGCTACTTGCCTTAACTACCAACAATATTGGGGTTCTGTGGATTGCGATGGAACTGGCAACACTAGCCACCGTTCTTTTGGTCGCCTTATATCGAACTCGTTCTGCAATCAGCGCAGCCTGGAAATATTTTATTCTTTGCGGAATGGGAATCGCCCTCGCCTTATTTGGCACTATCCTGATCTTCACCACTTCCTCACACGTTCTGGGGCACAGTAATGAAGCATTGACCTGGACACTTTTATACCCGATAGCCGATCAATTGGATTCTAGTGTCCTGACGATAGCTTTTGTCTTTTTAATGGTGGGATACGGAACCAAGGTAGGCCTGTTTCCCATGCATAGCTGGCTGCCAGATGCTCACGCAGAGGGGCCTACCCCAATTTCAGCTGTGCTTTCAGGATTATTGCTTAACGTTGCACTCTATGCTCTGGTACGCTGCAAGACTCTGGTAGATGGTGCGACCCAAAATGGGTTGGCGGGATATCTGATGATGGGATTCGGCCTTCTTAGCGTCATGATCGCAGCTTTATCTTTACATCGCCAAAAGGATATTAAACGGATGTTTTCTTTTTCCTCTATAGAGCACATGGGATTGATGACATTTTCCTTTGGCATCGGCACATTCCTGGCCAATTTTGCTGCGCTCTTACATATGACCGTCCATTCACTAGTTAAATCTGGAATCTTTTTTACCGTTGGTCACGCGGCTCAATCTTCAAAGACCCAAATAATGAAGAAAATTCGCGGATTGATCAATCTTCAGCCGGGGGTCGGTGTGGGTTTGTTAACAGGGACCATCGCTATCGCAGGGTTTCCCCCTTTCGGAGTGTTCACCAGTGAATTTCTACTTATTACTGCGGCTTTAGAAACTTATCCATGGACGGTCGGCATCATCCTTCCCAGCTTGGTTATCGCCTTTGCGGGTCTTTTCCGTCATTTGCATCCTATGGTGTTTGGTATTCCTGCACGGGAACAAAAATTATTACGGGTGAACATGTTGCCCGTGTACATCCATTTGGGCATTGCTTTGCTTCTGGGGATATTTATTCCCAAATTTCTCGCAAACTGGTTTCAAATCGCTGCGGAACTCCTGTCTCGGGGGAATGTATGAATTTCAACCTCTCCAACACCTTGGCGGACTGGCTGACCGAAAGGACCATTCCCTTTAAATATCTTCCCGGACCGCCGCCCTGCCTTTGGGTATCAGTGAATGACTGGGCCTCTGTGGCTAACCTGGCCAAACAGGAGGGACTTCGATTGGTGGCGGAATGGGCCTCGCAACAAAACGAGTCTTTTTTCATTCATTCCTCCTATGCTTTGCCCAAACAAGGATACGCCCTGGTTTTTGCCCGGCTGGATTCAGGAAACGAAAGCTTTCCCAGCTTGGCACCGCATTACATTGCCGCGGTTCGCATGGAACGAGCCATTCATGACTTATACCAAATTGTGCCCGAAGGGCATCCTGATCTTCGTCCATGGATCAAAGGTGAATCCTGGCCTGAGCAGGCTTCACCCCTGCGAAAGGATTTTTCCCTGAAGACGATCTGGGCGAAACAAACTGGAAGCTATCCGTTTACTGGAATGAAAGAGAGCGTGGGTCACGAAATCCCTGTGGGACCCATTCATGCCGGCATCATTGAGCCAGGGCATTTCCGATTCTGCGCTGTAGGCGAAACCATTCTGACCTTGGAAGAGCGTCTCGGTTATGTGCACAAAGGCATCGAAAAACACATGGAGAGCAGGGATGTAGATTCTGCGGCTCGACTGGCGGGTAAGATTTCCGGAGACGCCACGGTGGCTCACACTTGGGCATTCTGCATGGCAGCAGAACAAGCCTCTGAAACAAAGGTGCCTCTTCGTGCCGATTATATTCGTGCGATATTATGCGAACGCGAACGCATGGCCAACCATATCGGGGATATTGGCGCCATGTGCAATGATGTGGCATGGAGTTTCATGCAAATGCAATGTCAACGTCTTCGCGAAGACCTCGCTCGGTTGCATGGCAACCTTTTCGGCCACCGGCTTCTTATGGATTGCCTTGTTCCGGGTGGCGTTGCTTGCGATTTGGATGATGAAAAGAAAAAACTGATTCGGGAACAGACCCATGCGATCGGCAAAGAAATGTCTGAACTCTTCCAAATTTATGAGGATCATATTTCAACTCGCGAACGCGTGATTGGATCGGGAAGCCTCGCCACCCGTGATGCTCAAGATCTGGGAGTGGTGGGATTTATTGGCCGATCTTGCGAGCAGAATCTAGATGCACGTTGCGATGCCGCTTACTCACCTTATGATCGCCATCTTCCTCATATAAAGGTGTGCCGTGGTGGTGATGTTTCAGCCCGATTATGGATCCGCTTTGAGGAAATTCAGGTCAGCGTTGGATTGATCACAACCCTGTTAGAGGAGTTGCCATCGGGTCAAATTCTGGAAAACCTACGAACTCCGGCGGACGGCCGCTGGGGATTTGCAGCGGTAGAATCCTGGCGCGGGGAGATCGTCACTTGGCTTCGCTTTGGTCCGGAAGGACAAATCAACCGTTGCTATGTACGCGACCCTTCGATGGTCAACTGGTTAGGGTTAGAATTGGTGGTACGCGATATACCTGTACCTGATTTCCCATTAAACAATAAATCCTTTAACTGCTCTTATTCCGGGCACGATCTATAAAACATCATGGAAAGTATTTTCAGGAAAATATTCAGAGTGGGAACGATTACCGAGCCCCTTGCAAATGCGAAAAACCAAATCGAGGTTGTAGGCGACACGCTTGATCAAGCAATTCAAAAACGCTTCAGAGGTTCCCTAGCTATACGCCAGGTCGATGCCGGTTCTTGTAACGGTTGCGAACTCGAGATCAACGCACTTAACAATCCATATTATAGCCTTGAACGATTCGGCATCCATTTTGTTGCTTCCCCTCGACACGCGGATATGCTTTTGGTGACAGGCCCGGTTACACGTAATATGGAAACCGCCTTAAAAATGGTCTATGAGGCTGTCCCCAATCCTAAACTCGTTGTGGCTGTGGGTGATTGCGCTGTATGTGGAGGCGAATTCGGATGCAACTACGCAACTATTGGAAAAGTGAGTGATGTCATCCCCGTGAATGTTTTGGTTCATGGGTGCCCACCAACCCCTACCGATCTTCTAAATGGTATCCTGATGGCCATCGGACAAAAAGGCTAATCCTCATTGACCCAAAATAAAGCCAGGGACTCAAGTAATTAGCCCATAATCATCCTAACGAATATCTTGGTCATCATACGCACCTCCTTGACCAATAGGTTTACGACCTCAATTCAAACATAGGTAAGAGAACAGTTTTTAGAGGAAGAAAATAGATCCGAGCTTTGGATTAAAACTTAAGAGGATGCAATCTCTTATCTAAGTCCGGTTGTAACCAACCAACAGCAAAAGATACTGGCGGCATAACCCAAGGCCACTGCGGGCATCCACTTCAGGTGATTTAAGAAAGTATAGTTCACCCGATCCACCCCCATCACGGCCACTCCCGCAGCGGACCCAACGGATAAAAGGCTTC
>CAZECX010000144.1:0-8447 GCA_964510965.1 uncultured Nitrospina sp.
CCTACGGATTAGAAGTCCGTTGCTCTATCCAGCTGAGCTACAGGCGCATGCATTTAATTTAGGGGAGTTATTCTACTCTAATTTTCGGAAGATTTTTTGCTTTCGTAAAAAACGATTTTAACCTCTTCTTCGGTGATCATCCCTTCTTCAATAATATCTCCGAGCTGAGGTTTCACGCGTTCTATATTTTCTTTTCGATCGACGACTTCAACGACTATCGGCAAATCATCGGACAATCTTAAAATGGAGGTGGTGTGCAATTTACTCGTTTTGCCGAATCCTCCGATGCCTCTAAGTACCGTGGCACCTGCCAACCCTTCCTGTTTGAAAAATTCGACCAGATATTTAGATAAGGGTTTGCCTTCAAATTTGTCGGACTCCCCAATATATATTCTTAGTAATATAGCATCAGATTCTTTTTTCATTTCATTCCCATTCCAACAACTAAAAATTTACCCAGGTAGATAGCCAGTAAACAAAGCACCACAGTACCTATGAGATTGAGACCAAACATCATATGTTCACTTTGCTCCAAAAGCTTCATCGATTCAAAACTAAAAGTAGACATGGTGGTGAACGAACCCAGTACACCAATGGTCAGGAATACTCTGACCTCTTCCCCGAACAGTCCTTTATATTCGGAGGCATACATTATCAGAGCCAGCAAAAGGCTGCCGATAAAATTGACCCCAAGAGTTCCAACAGGGAAGGTGATAAAGCCACTTTGAATCCAACCACTGACCCAATAGCGTAAAATTGCTCCGACAAACCCTCCCAATCCGACTAGTAACCAAAGTGACATTAGATTATTTTATGGTGTTTTCTGATTTCTCTTCGATCATGCGCAATCGGGTTCCTGCCAGGGCCACACCCGCATAATCATTCCGGTCAGTAAACGACTGGATGGCTTTTTTGGCGTAAAGGGCGGCGGTTTTATTATCATTCATCTTATGGGCGACCCAGGCAATATTCATTTCCATGTTCGGAACTTCCTTATGCCTGGGATTCAGTTGAATACCTTCTTTATAGGAAGCGATCGACTCCTCATAACGTCCTGTATTACCATATGCGTTCCCCAAACTCAAATAGGCAGCAATATAATTGGGATTTTCGTTGAGGGCCTTTTTAAATGCCTCGATGGCATCTTCATGTTTGCCAGAAGCGCCCTTTTCAATTCCCAAAATAAGATAATCTTCTGCATGTAAAGGTTCTTCGTGGGTTGCCATGCGCCAGAAAGTTGCTGCTATGACACCCAGAATCAATAATGCGCCGATTAACTTCTTCATTGGAAATTTTTCCTCTGAATAACGTATTCATGATTCGCAGGAAAGTTTCCTTCGATAGAGGTAGTTTCTCCTGTGGACCAGGTTATTTCAATTCTATGGAGGGTGTCGAATTCACCTAAACCAAAATGTGCCAGAGGTGCATCGTAAGAATGAAAGCCGCCCCCGGTTTTAATTTCACGAAACTGATGTTTTTCTTCGTTCCGTCCATAGTGGATGATAATTTTACATCCCAGACAAAATCGGTTTCCCTTTTCATCCTGTAGTTTAAAAGTCGCACTGTTATTTTTGGATTCATGATTAGTATACACCTTGAACGACCCATACAGGGTATTCGTTATGATATCGAGATCGCCATCGCGATCTATGTCCAGATAGGTGTATGAAGAGCTATGATCGTAGTCATCCAACCCGAATTCCTGTTCTGCGGATTTAAACGTTTTCCCTTTCTGGTTGTGAAAGAAATTATTGGCCGCAAATTCCTGGGTAATGGGCACTCCATTGACCACATAGAGGTCTTGCCATTGGTCGTTGTCCAGATCTGCGAAGCGAGCGTTCCAACTCCATTCCGCAGTAGCAATTTCGGTTTGTTTAGAAACATCTGTAAAAGTGTGATCGGTTTGACCTGATAAAAGCAAATTGAATTGAGTTTGCATGGGAATTTCTTCATCCACAGGAAGATTGAGATGATGTGCTTCAAAGTATTTTTTGCAAACCAAATTGTTGAGCATGAAAGGATCGGAAATTTTTTCGCAGAGTGATTTATTTTTTCGTGAGGTTGCTACCAACACCATTCGCATAACCATACATTCCTGAACCTGTTCAGGATCTCCCAATGTCGAGCATTTCTCTGAGATATCCTGTTTTTCCGGATTCAACAGGGTTGCCAGTTTTACCAGTTGGTAGCAGGATTTTTTGTTGAGAACGCTTTTCCCCGATTCACAAAAATCGAATCCCACATTTTTCATGGTGTCACCGAAAATATTAGAAACCACATCCAGTCCACGTGACATCCCAATATTGGCCAGGTATATATCGGGAATCAGGTCATTGTTAAAATCACCTGTATCGATGCTCATGGTGTTCTGAGTTGTAAGCGGAATAATTTTGTCTTGATGGCGTATTTTTTTAAATGCGCCATTGTTTTTGCCGTGATAGTAAGTGTCAGACACGCGGTAATCATTTCCAATCGCCAGGTCGGGTTGCCCGTCAAGATTGAAGTCTGAAAGTAGAGTGGAATGAGTTTGTCCGGGAATGCCTTCCATCTCCTGAATTTTAAAATCAAGGTTGCGATTCAAGACCAACTGGTCGGCGGCCTGCTTTATGGGTTTGCGAGTAAGAATACCCAAATAGTAATTACCGTTAAGGATATCGAGATAGCTATCCTGATTTATATCTGCAAACGCTGAAGCGCTGGTGAGCAGGGCATCCCCATTGGGAACTTTTTTTACAGTAATTTCCCCTTCAACTGGAATCGGGTTTAGAACAACAAAATTTCCTTCGTCGAAAGTTGTCAGGAAAATGTCCAGCCAGCCATCATTGTTCAAATCGACCAATGCAATGTTTATTGCCTGTTTATCTTTTAGCTCCGGTACATTACTAAAGGTTTTCTTGAATTTTTTCCCATATAGATTTTGATAAAGTTCGAATCCGTTGTCGGTGGCAATGGCAAAGTCTGTCCAACCATCGAGATCAAAGTCTCCAGAGGCAATGCCACGCCCAAAAAATAATGGATCGAGAAAAACACTCGGAGTCAGGGAATTGGAGTAGGTGATTCCCATCTCCATCCCGTTTCGTATTGTAAAGAGTTTACCTTCTTGGAGATTCCGGGGTTTATGTTGAATAGCCTGGAGGGTGATGTTTTCCTGTTTGAGAATAATGGGTGCCGCATACCGGGTCATGGGTTGCAGCGAAAAATTGTTGGTTTGAGTTGAAGATTTTTTAACAGATTTTTTGCTTACAATCTGATCGTATTGTTGTAACCATTTAATATGGCGATATTCTATAAATCCATTTGAGATATAACCCAGGCCAACCCCAATTGCGAAGACAATGACAAAAAGTTTTACAGCGAGAAAAACGGAAAATGTGCGTGCTACGATCATCGCGGAGTAGATGCTGAAAGTTCCAAGGGTGAACAGCATTGTGGTGACGAAGGCCGGTGCCAGCCCCGACATCATCAATGCCTGTGCCAGCATTAAATCGAAGGCGATTGGCAAAGGCATGAGCGTTCCCATAAAAGAAATCAAACTCAGGTTAACCAGGTTGATGGGCACGCCGATCAATTGGTCGAAGCTCCATGCATGGCTGGCTACGGCCCCCAATACCCCCGCTAATAGCATGAGCGGAACGGTTCTAATGAAAATGTATCGCAGGCCTTTTAGATAATCAGAAGTGGCACCTTTGAAGGCTTCCAACCAGGATTCGCTGGAAATATCGGTGTCGACCTCACAAACAGAATTTTCCGGTGCGAGCCTTTTTTTATCCGATATCAGAGGAACAATAAGAAGAATCAGCACAAAGGTTGCCAGCAGTTTTGCCAAGGCCATGTAAAAAGGAAAAACTGAAAAAAGCATGGTCAAAACAATGATATTCAAGGTCGGCGAGCTGAACATGACTGCCAGGGCCGTTTCCATTTTGCTGCCAGCTTCGTACATTCCTTTGGCTATGGGTGCTACGCAGTTGACGCAAACACCCAGCGGTGTGCCCACAAACATTCCCATAAAGCTGTTACGAAAGCGTTTATCGGAGGGTTGTCTTGGAGTGTATTTCAAAAGGGTATAAAATCCTGCAGCAATCACCAATCCAAATGCCATACCGCGCCAATTAGTTTCGTACCAGTTGAGGGTGGTGAACATTACGCGTGTGGGAAAGTCCGCATTTCGCGATGCATGGAAATGCGCCTCATTGGTGAGAGGGTCTTCAAAGGCTTCCATCCCTGAAAGAGCCGCTTTTGTGTCCAAAGCAGGATAGCGAGAAACCAGCCAGAAGCTGCAGGAAACGCAAACAAGAAAAACAATAAGGATTGTAAACCTTCGATTACCAGGCATTGTGTATTTTTGGGGAAATGAAAATGAGTTCTAGCGTATATATTTTTACCTTAAAACAGGTTGGAAGGGGAAACCAATTTTCGCTCCTTGCCTGCAAGAACTCCTATTGGTAGAATCCGTTCCATTGAAAAACCGATTTTGCGGTTATAATAGCTGCGTTTGTTTCCCGCCAAAGATTAAGAAAGAGGAGAGAAAATTTGTCAGAAGTCGAATCCCCTTCCAATTTTATTCTGAATAAAATTGAAGAAGAATTAAAATCCACAAAGTTAACCGTCCATACCCGTTTTCCACCCGAGCCGAATGGTCACCTTCATATTGGACATGCAAAATCCATTTGTCTTAATTTTGGCCTGGCGGATAGATTTTCTGGAATATGTAATTTGCGGTTTGATGACACCAACCCCAGCAAGGAAGAAACGAAATATGTAAAAGCCATTCAAGAAGATGTTAAATGGCTTGGGTTCGACTGGGGCGATCAGATTTTTTATGCGTCTGACTATTTCGATCAGCTGTTTGAGTTTGCAACACTGTTGATCAATAAGGGCAAGGCTTATGTTGATGACTTGACTCCAGAGCAGATGAGGGAATATCGCGGAACGCTTTCAGAACCCGGAAAGAATAGTCCCTATCGAGATCGAACTGTTGAAGAAAATCTCGAATTATTCAAGAAAATGAAGGCCGGTGAGTTTGCAGAAGGGGGAAAAGTTCTGCGCGCTAAAATCGATATGAGTTCGGGTAATTTAAATATGCGTGATCCCGTGCTTTACCGAATTTTGAAAGCTTCACATCATAGGACGGGAGACAAGTGGTGCGTTTACCCCATGTATGATTTTACTCACGGGCAATCCGATTCGATTGAAAAGATAACCCACTCCCTCTGCACTCTGGAATTTGAAGACCATCGGCCTCTTTATGACTGGTTTCTGGATGAGCTGGGGATTTACCATCCTCAGCAAATTGAGTTTGCCCGCTTGAATCTCAACTACACCATCCTTAGCAAAAGGAAACTTTTACAGCTCGTTGAAGAAGGTCATGTGGGTGACTGGGACGATCCCCGTATGCCGACCCTTTCAGGAATGCGTAGACGGGGTTATCCGCCGGAAGCAATCCGTGAATTTTGCGAGCGTATCGGCATTTCTAAAAGTAACAGCACCGTTGATTTTGCTTTGCTGGAACATTGTGTCCGGGAAAACTTGAACCGAACGGCTACCCGGGTGATGGCTGTTTTGCGTCCACTTAAAGTTGTTCTGGTGAATTATCCAGAAGATCAGGTTGAAGAGATGGATGCTGTGAACAATCCCGAAGACCCGGATGCCGGAACCCGAAAAATGCCTTTTTCCCGAATTGTTTATATTGAACAAGACGACTTTATGGAAGACCCGCCTAAAAAGTTTTTCCGACTGGCTCCAGGTCGTGAAGTTCGTCTCAAACACGCCTATGTAATCAAATGCGAAGAGGTGGTCAAAAATTCGGCGGGAGAGATTGTTGAATTACGTTGTACTTACGATCCCGATACCCGTAGTGGCTCGACTCAAGATGGTCGTAAAATTAAAGGTACCCTGCATTGGGTATCGGGAGATCATGCAATTAAGGCAGAGGTGAGATTGTACAACCACCTCTTCACGCATGAAAACCCTGCAGATGAAAAAGAATGCCCCGATTTAAATTCAAGTTTGAATCCAGACTCTCTGGAGATAATTGATGAGGCACTTTTAGAACCTTCTTTGAAAAATGCCAATGGCGGGTACCAGTTTTTAAGGCTGGGTTATTTTTGTGTAGATAGTCAGAAGTCTTCTAATGATTCGCAAGTGTTTAACAGGATCGTTACCCTCCGCGATACCTGGGCAAAAATTGCAAAGAAATAAGCCTGCCGATTAAAGAAGACGGTGATTTATGTTTGAGGTTGTACCTCGGGCAGGGTGAAAGTGAAGGTGGCTCCTTGCCCCTCTTGGCTTCGCACAAAAATGGACCCGCTATGCCGGGTAATTATTTTTTTGCAGATAGCCAGACCAATTCCGGTGCCCTCGTAGGCCGAGGTTCCATGCAATCGTTCCAGAGGAGCAAAGATACGGTCAGAAAATTTTTCCTCATCCAAACCAATACCATTGTCTTTTATATTGATGCTCCAGCCTTCTTTGGTTTCATAGCTACTGTCAAGTTGCACCTGTGGTGGGGTATCTTCTTTATGATATTTCAGGGCATTTTCGATCAGGTTTTGAAGTAGCTGCCGCATTTGGAAAGGATCGGCTTCAATCTGTGGCAATTCCCCGACATTTATTTCCCCCTGAGTTTCTTGGAGCTTTGCATCCAGGTCTTCAATCACTTCCAACGCGATTTGACCCAAGTCGACTTTTTGGAAAGGTTCGCCTGTGGTTGTTACTTGCGAGAGTTTCAATAAGTCTTCGATCAGGCTCTGCATTCTGCCAGCAGCCCTACCCATTCGTTCGAGATAACCTTTTTGGGTATCGTTAAAAGAATTTTTGACCTCAAGAACGCGATCACTGAAGATAGAAATTTTTCTTAACGGTTCCTGCAAATCGTGAGAGGCAATGTAAGCAAAATCGCTCAATTCCCTGTTACTGCGTTCCAACTCGGTGGCGTAGATTTTTAGTTCCTCCCCGGCTTTATCTTTATGTATTGCCAGGGCTGCGATGTTTGCGGATGATTTTATTAGTTCCAGTTCTGCTTGAATGGGTTTCCTTGGTTTATGGTAATAGAGTGCAAATGTTCCCAGGACCTTGCCTGCAGTATCCATGATGGGTGTCGACCAGCAGGATTCTAAATTGTGAGAAAGAGGAAGTTCTTTGTGTTTGGCCCAATAGGAGTCTTTTGAAATATCTTCCGCAATTATGATTTTTTTATAAAATGCTGCTGACCCACAAGAGCCTTGATTCTTACCAATATAAACCTTTCTGGTTTTTTCCATGTAATTTTTGGGCAAGCTTGGGGCTGAGCCATAATGGAGAAATTTGCCCGATTTATCGGCAAGTAAAATCGAGGCTTTTAAGCCATCGGTATATTTTTCAACCTTAAGGCAAATTTCATCAAGTATAGTTTGTAAATCTGCGTCGGCTGCAAGGGACCCCAGGATGTTATTTTGGTCGAGTAGATAGTTTTCTGCCAGTTTTCTTCCGGAAATGTCGTAACCATAGACATTGACATAACCTTCATCTTCAACTGGGGAAAACGTGAAGGAATAAAATTGCTGGCCCACTTTCATTTCAACAGTTTCGTTTTTTTTCTTTGATAAAGAAATTTCGACAATATATCTCCAATATTTCGGGACGTTTTTGTTTACTTCCATGTTGAAGGCAGTTAATAGCATCTGGCTGGCGGGGTTTGCATAATACAAATTCCCTTCTTTAGAAATTCGCAAAACTGGATGCGGGTTTTCATCTGGAAACCGGGAGAGCCATTCTATTCGACTGTTCTTTTCATGAACTTCATCCGACAAAACGTCCATTGCGTGTTCCAGGAGAGAATAATCATCATCTCGCTGATGGTAGGCCTCATTTACAGCAGATAAAAATTCATCCAACTCATGGGGAATGTTTTCTTCATCCTGTAAGAAGCGCTTTATCTGTCGTAAAAGTAATTTATGTTTCATTGCCTTCGGTCAGGATTCTGAAAAAGTGGTGATCGACATGGTCTGATTGTGAAGACGGTGGATATCTAAATTGTTGATGGGCGCAATTTCACCGTAAGAATAAAACCCGGTCATGGTTGTATCAGGACTGAAAATATCGCGGATGATTTCAATTTCTTCTTCCACTCTCTGCTTCATTACAATTTTCCTTCCCACACAACTTACCAGGATGGCGAGTTCCGGGTTTTCATTTTCATCGAGAATACAGTTTTGCGCAGCTTCTTCAGCCCCCGATACGAGATTGTCTACATTGGCTTTCATCAGTTTGACAATACCTCCCTCAGCAATATCACCGGCAAAGGTAATGCTACCGATCTTTTGGTCAAATCCAAGAATAGTTCGGACTACTCCGTTGTCAATATTTTTTTCTTTGAGCCAGAGAGGAAAATAGAAACATTGGGTTGAAAAGTCTTTAATTTTGTCTCCCAGATATTTTGTATAAAGTTCAAAAGCCGGCTCACCATCCAG
>CAZECX010000145.1:0-8423 GCA_964510965.1 uncultured Nitrospina sp.
CATGACTTCACCCAAACAGATTGCTCCCCCATACATCAGAACGATGGCCCAATTGATATGGGATTCAACCATTTTCCAGGTGATTAGATTCAGCACAAATAAAAGGACAATTGAAATGATGGCTATGTTTGCGATTCCCAATTGATCGCCATAAACGAACCAGCAAAAAAGGGTCATCAGCATAACCAGGGCAATGCCTTTTTCCTGAAAGGTCAGTTTTCCCATGACATGAGATTTATGCTTTAGGGCTTTTCTTGCCGCTTCAATGTCTTGAATGTCAGGCGGAAATAAAAATTTTAATGCCAGCCAGCCTCCAGCAAACATCGCTAGCACCAATGGAAAACTCAACTGGGTATATTGAAGGATGCCGATGGTCTCAGTGCCAGCAGTGGATTTTTCCAGCATTTCGACGGCCAGCGGAACCCTGCCTCCGCCGAGAACGGTCATAGCGCCACCTATGATGCATCCCCATGCCATGGCGAAATACATGCTCTTGGCAAAGATGGAGTTTTCTCTTTTCAGGTTTAGCGACTGTGCGATCTCGTGAATGATGGGAAACAAAATCACTGCTACCGCATGTTCGGACATAAAGCAGGAGCTGATTCCCGCAAAACAATATATGGAAGTAATTAATTGTGACGGAGTGTTGCTCCAATTCTTCATCACCCAGATGGATATTCTTGTGCTGAGTCCGCAAGCGACCATGGAGGCAGATAGAATAAAGACACCTAGAATAAAAAATACTGCCTTATTGCCAAAATAAGCGTAGGCCTGTGAAGCTTCCATCACTCCTAAAAGAGGGACAGCCGCGATGGCTAATAGACTGGTAATAGATAATGGGATCAGATTGGTCGACCATAACAATACGCAAAGCACGAAAAGGCAAAGAACCTTATAACCTTCCAAAGAAAGGTCACTGGGGCCTTCCTGAACAAGCAACAACGAGAAAAGGCCAAAGAACATCGCTAAAAAAAGGTAGCGACGCAGTCGATCAAACAGCACAATCCAAAGCGGACGGCGATCCACGAAAATTTGATTGGGTTGTGATTGTGATTCTGCCATTGGATTTGGGTGCTAAAACTGTTAAATGGGTATTTTTTATTGAACTAGGTCGACCTGAGATGATAACCCGGCAAGCTGCCGGGGGCAATAGGTCAAAGCCCGAAAAGCAAGTCTAGCAGAATGGAGCCTTTTTCAGTAGGTTACTAATGCTTCTTCTTATGAAGAAATACGAGGGGTGGTTTGAGTCTGGTAAAGCCCTAATGAACCTTTGCCAATTGCCCCTGTGGAGAGGGGTCATTCTGCCCCTGCGGTGAGCAGGTTTGGCGTGTATCTACCTGGTCTATGGTCCACAAGTCGCAATCGCCACAGGTGTCGCGATAGTTTTCGCGGAAGTGGTCGAACTTGCCGTTTTGCCAGATGCTTTTCAGGTTGTCGGTGAGCAGGTTCCCCATTTTGGAATTGGGGAGAAGGCAGCACGGTGTGACGTTGCCCTCACGTGTGACGTAGGCGTAATCGAAAGTTTTCAAACAATAACTTCCTGACTTGTGAAGTTTTTTACGCAGGAGCTTGTAGAAAAACCGGGTGATTCCATGGGATACGGTATATTGCAGCCAATCCAATTGAATGCCTGCTGCATGAGCAATTTCATCTGCCTTAAGGAAAATTAATCTTTCTTCTTTGGCATCGGGTCTTTTCAGATTGGGACGGAATTGACGATCGAGTCGACCCACGTTGACCACATCACAGCCAATTCGTGCGCCATAACGGATGACATCGTAAAGATCATTTTCGCAGCCGGAATGGATGGTCGCCTGCAAGCGAATGCTTGGGGCTCCGTTTTTGCGGCCACGTACAACGGCTTCAATATTGTCGTAGACTTTTGAGCTGGTATGTCCTTCCACGACCGTTTCGTTGCCATTGACACTATCGATAGAAAAGGTAACGCAGTCCAATCCGGAATTGAGGATATCTTCAACCATACTAGGTTTGGTGAACAATCCATTGGATGTAATAACTACCGGGTGCCCGCGCTCTTTACAATATGCAATCATATCGAATACACGAGGATGGATGAAGGGCTCGCCCCAACCGGTGAGAGTAATGTTCTCTTTGTTATCGAGTTTATCCACCACAGAGGTGAAATCCGACCATTCCATATGCTCGAGTTCGATCCCTAAATCTTCCCGTTGGCACATGGGGCAATCCATATTGCACCGGTTGGTGATTTCAATTTGCACCTGTTTGGGCCGAAGTGGAATCTTGTATCTTAGCCGGTTTATCGTCTCTTTAATCAGCGAGAATGGATTATTCATAAAATAGTTGGGATTTAAGGCTTAAAAGTTACTCTTTAAAAATATTTTACCTCAGAAAAATCAATGCTGTACAAATTTTTTTGGGGTTTCTGGGCTTTCAATGGTATCTTTGTTTACTTACACTCTTTTCGGAATTTCCAAAAGAAAACTCAAGCATTCTGTGGATTTTATACGGGGTGTTTAAAATTGCTAAATATACGATAAATATGGGGAATCCTTATTAATCAGCCCCTATCCAATTTGAAAGGTTTCACTCAATGGGTATGACGATTACAGAAAAAATACTTGCTGCCCACGCTGGGAAAGATTCTGTCGCTCCAGGCGACAATATCTGGGTAGATGTAGATGTTTTGATGACGCACGATGTTTGCGGGCCAGGTACTTTTGCAATTTTCAAAAAGCAGTTCGGTGAAAATGCAAAGGTATGGGACCGTGATAAAGTTGTTATTATTCCCGACCATTTTATTTTTACAAAAGACACCCACGCCAATCGTAATATTGACCTCCTGCGACAATTTGTAAAGGAACAGGATCTGCCGCATTACTACGATGTTGGAACGGAAAATTATAAAGGGGTTTGTCACTTAGCTCTTGCACAGGAAGGATTCAATCGACCTGGGGAAGTTTTGTTCGGGACGGATTCTCATACTTCGACCTCCGGCGCTTTTGGTATGTTCTCAACGGGCATCGGCAATACAGACGCTGCGTTTATTCTGGGCACGGGGAAGCTTTGGGTCAAAGTTCCTGAATCCATGTGCTTCGAATTCACAGGCACATTCCCGGATCATATTATGGCGAAGGATGTCATCCTCAATGTGATTGGGGATATTGGTGTTGATGGTGCCACTTATCGGGCTATGGAATGGAGGGGCGATGCGGTGATGAAGCTTTCCATGGAAGAGCGCATGACCCTATGCAATATGGCCATTGAAGCCGGAGGTAAAAACGGCATCATCGAAGCGGATGAGGTGACTACGGATTATGTTCGGGAACGCACGGGTGCGCCTTATAAGATTTATCATTCTGAGGAAGACGCGAAGTATTTCTTCAAAAAAACCTACAACGCGGATGAGATGGAACCCATTGTTGCAAAACCACATTCTCCAGATAACAAAGCAAAGGTCTCAGAATGTGAAGATGTGAAATTGGACCGAGCTTATATCGGGTCTTGCACAGGTGGAAAGTTGACGGACTTTATGGCTGCGGCAAAGCTTCTTAAAGGAAAAAAAGTGCAGATCGATACTTTCATCGTTCCTGCGACCCGCGAGGTGGAAGATGATCTTCATAAGGAAAAAATTGGTGGAGAATCTCTGATCGATATTTTTAAGAATGCAGGTGCCTATTTGGGTGAACCTTCATGCGCAGCTTGTCTGGGTGGGCCCAAAGATACTTTTGGGCGTGCGGGAGATAATCAGGTGGTGATCTCTACCACTAACCGGAATTTTCCTGGGCGGATGGGTTCAAAACAATCTCATGTTTATCTGGCATCTCCTTACACTGCTGCGGCATCGGCTTTGACCGGACATATTACAAACCCTGCTGAATATGTTAATAACTAATGAAAAAAATAATTGAAGGCCTTGCCTATGTGTTGGGCAACGATATCGATACGGATCAAATAATTCCTGCAGAGCATCTGGTTTACAGTTTGAATGACCCGGAAGAGAAAAAAAATTACGGCAAATTTGCGCTTTCCGGCGTGCCCGATGCACAGGCAGGGTTGCCTGATGGCAACGTTTCTTTTACCGACGGTGATAACTTTGAATCAAAGTATTCGATTATTGTCGGCGGAAAAAACTTTGGCTGTGGCTCCTCACGCGAACATGCTCCGGCATGTATGGAAATTGCTGGTGTGCGGGCGGTGATCGCGCAATCGTACGCTCGAATTTTTTATCGAAATTCTGTGGATGGTGGATTCTTCATCCCTTTTGAATGCGATACGCGCCTGGTAGAAGATATCAAGACCGGTGATGATTTAAAGATAGATCTTGGCGCGAATACCCTCACCAATAAGACGCAGAACAAAACATACGATCTAAAATCGCTGGGTGAGGTCATAGAAATAATTGAAGCCGGAAATATTTTTGAATATGCCAGAAAAACCGGGATGATTGCCTCATAAACACGGAGAAATTAATGGGTTCTAAATGGGGCCGCAGTTTTATCAGACCCATTATTATAATTGCTGCTTTTATCATTTTCAGTGCTGGGACAAAATGCATTGCGATAGCCTCTGATCGGGAAATGATTGTGATTCCGGCAGGGCCTTTTTTTATGGGAAGCTCTGAAAAGGATATCCTGTGGGCCGCCAAACAATTTCATTCTGAATCTCTGGATTGGTATCGGGATGAAACCCCACTTCACGAAGTGACTTTACCGGCTTTCAAAATTGATAAATTTCTGGTGACGGTCAGGGATTATGAAAAATACCGGGAAGTGACAGGCAAGCCTGCCCCACGCGAACATGACAATGCGCGGTTTAATCATCCCCGGCAACCCATAGTTGCCCTGGCCTGGCAAGAAGCCCGAGACTATTGCCATTGGGAAAAAAAACGTTTGCCCACGGAAAAAGAATGGGAAAAGGCCGCAAGGGGTTCGGATGCCAGATACTATCCCTGGGGAAATGAACCCGATGCCCTCAATGCGAATATCAGAGGTAAAGGAGATGTTTTTAGATATAGCAGCCAGGTAGGGGCGATACCTGAAAACGCGAGCCCCTATGGAGTAATGGATTTGGCGGGAAATGTTTGGGAATGGACGGAAGTCTGGTATCAGCCGCATCCGGGCAATCAATATGACAATGATTTATATGGAGAACAGTTCAAGGTGATTAAAGGCGGGTCGTGGAACTCAAATCTGGACTTGGCGAGAGGCTCGGTGCGAGGCAAGGCATTGCCGGATCAAATAAAAAATTATATTGGGTTCCGTTGCGTGGCAACGAATTAATTCTGGAGGATTTTATTGTGTCAATGAAAAAGAAAATAGTTCAGGTAATTTTAGTTTTGGGTTGGTTGCTCTGGTCTGTACCGGTATTTGCATCCGGCGAACATGAAGGGCATCCGTCGGCAGGTAAGCACTCTGCAAAACATGGCAGCAGCCACGGTGCTAAAGCCGGAGGTAAGCATGGTGGGTATGGGGGAAAACATGGGGGGAAAGGAAAACATGGCGGTCATGGTTACGGTCGACCGAAAGGGCCTCCCAAAGATATCTCCGCTCATATTCAGGAAAGACTGGACCCTGATGGAACCAAAATTAATCTCAATCGCTCGCTCATTGGTGTGAAAGGAATTGAGATTCTATCAAACACTCCAGAAGCAAAAAAAATAACTTCTTTCGCTTTGCAAGGAAACAAGCTGGGTGATGAAGGTGTGAAAATTTTATGCACCTCGGATACGTTTCAACACGTCGAAAAACTCTCTCTGTGGGAAAACAATGTTTCTGAGAAAGGCGCGAAAATGATCGCTGATTCTCCAAACATGAAAAATCTTACTGAGCTCAAGTTGACTCGCAATAAAGTGGGTGACGAGGGGATTATGGCTCTTGTCGGTTCCGTGAATTCAAAAAATTTAATTTTTATGGATTTGAGCGCAAACGAAATTACCGATAAAGGGGCTATGGCAATTGCTAATTCGCCTCATCTTACAAACCTGAAAACACTGGATCTCTATAATAACAAAATCACCGAAAAAGGAATGGAAGCTCTGCTGAATTCCAAATCTTTAAAAAGTCTGGAGTTACTTATCCTGGTTCGAAATGAGATAAATCCGGGACAGCGGACGGATGACCTGGCAAAAAAACAAAGTCTGCCGAGTTTAAGGCGATTGGAAGTGTTTTAAGGAATCGGGTTTTATATAAATATTTGTAGCTCTGTGCGTCCTATAAAATAAAGACTGCGAGTTACTGATTAGAGGTCACCGGTATCGCCGGTCATTGTACTGGTCGACCCTTTCTACGACTTGAGTGGTGCCGCGCATCAGAGCATCCAGCAAATCTTTCAACGCTTCAACCTCCTCGTTCGGATCTTTTGCATTTTTAAAATTTGTGGCTTCTTCTGTTATTTCCTGAACAATTGCTTCAATTTCTTCGTACTTATCCATATTTTATTTTTGTATGAGTGTTTTATTAGAAGTTCTGAATTTTAGGATTAATTTAGCGCTAATAAGTTAGATTCAGTTGTAGCGAAAAAGTTTTATTGAAAAAGAAGGGTGTGAATAATCAGGAGGTATGGGCATCCAGGGTTTGGCGGATTTCTGTGAGCAAATCATCATGAATGAAAGATTTTTTCTCGATCAGCTTTTCAATTCCTCCATTGAGGCGGAGGCGATCTGCTGATGTCAGATCTTTTGAGGTGACCACAACAATAGGAATGGGACGATGTTCCGGGTTTTTCTTCAACTCTTCAATGAATTCGAAACCATCCATTTCTGGCATCATCAGATCGAGAAAAATAACTCCCGGCGATTTTTCCTGGACTCTTTCAAGTGCGACTTTCCCGTTTTCAGCTTCCTGAATATTGAGGCCATATTCTTCCAGCATGGAACAGAGCAATTTGCGAGTTCCTATATCATCTTCAACTACCAAAGCAGAACCGGAATCCCAACGATATTTTTTCATAAGGATATGAAGTCGGGTACGGTCGATGGGCTTGGTGAGATATTCTGACGCGCCTAGGGTAAAACCTTTATTTTCCTCATCCACCATTGAAATAACAAAGACAGGAATATTCGCAACCTCAGGGTCGGCTTTTAATTTTGTCAAAACAGTCCAGCCGTCCATTCCCGGCATCAAAACATCAAGGGTGATCAGAGTTGGATGTAGCTTTCGAGCCAGAGTCAGGCCCTCTTCACCATCAGAAGCGCAAACAATCTTGTAATCTTCTTTTTCAAAAGCGCGTTTCATTTGGCTGTGAATCATTGGGTCATCGTCGATCACGAGAATAATATTTTCTTTAGGTTTCGATTCCTCAGAATCTTTCTTTTGTTGCCCTAAGGTCTGGAGAATTTTTTCTGGAGACGCTGCCACAGGCATTAAGGCAGGTAGATGAACTGAAAATGTTGAACCCTCACCGGGGTGACTTTCTACAAAAATATCTCCGCCCATCATTTCGCAAATACGTTTGGTAATTGCCAAACCGAGCCCCGTTCCGCCATATTTTTGGATATTGGATGAGTGAACCTGTGAAAAACTATTGAATAGTTTTTCAACCTGAGAAGCATTCATACCAATTCCTGTGTCGGAAATGGTGAAATTGATCCAGTCTGCCTGATTTACGGTTTTACGCATAATGGTGAATGTGATTTCACCTTGCTCCGTAAATTTGCAGGCATTGCTCAGCAAATTAAATAAAACTTGCCGTAAACGGGTGATGTCTACAGATATGGAGCCAAGGTTTTTATCAAGATTTATCTTTAGCTTGTTGGAATTTTTGTCAATGACGGGTTGTACGGTCTGACTGACTTCATCGGCCAAGGATTTTAAATTGCAATTTTGGCTGTAAAATTCCATTTTCCCAGCCTCAATTTTTGAGAGATCCAGAATGTCGTTAATGATCGCCAGCAGATGTTTTCCAGAGGAATGAATTTTTTTTATGTCTGGGCCAATTTCCTTTTCAATATCTAATTCTTCGGAGACTTCTTCAAGAAGTTCGCTGTAACCGAGGATGGCATTGAGAGGGGTACGAAGTTCATGACTCATATTGGCCAAAAACGTAGATTTGGCTCGATTTGCATCAGCAAGATCCTGATTGGCTTTTTCCAATTCTGCAATTCGTTTTTGGTAGTCTTCTTCCGAACGAGGGCTGGATTTTTTGTCTTTGTTATCCGCCAATTTTAGCCTCTCTATAGGATAAATTCTTTATAGCTGGAAAAGTGGATTATAACATATGAAAAATTAATAGTTTTTCATATATTTACATTTATTTTAGGAAAAATTTGGAGGATTTAATGTCACAATTTTGTCCCAGTTTAATTAGGTTTTGTAACGGCTTATTGTGTTACTGGCTAAAGGAAAAACAGAAACCCTAGAAGCAGGGAAATGGGCGGAAATAGGGCGAGAAGTGGTGGGACGGGACGGAATCGAACCGCCGACACGAGGATTTTCAGTCCTCTG
>CAZECX010000146.1:0-8202 GCA_964510965.1 uncultured Nitrospina sp.
GTGCTCCAACATGAAATCCATTTCCCACATCAGTTTTTCTTCATCAAAAAATAATTTTTGAGCTGGACAATCGGGTGTCAGGTTTTTTGTTGTGCGAGTATGGAAAGCCACGATAATTTCTATGGCTTTTTGATACCAATATACGGTCTTTTCTGGTTCTATCTCAATTTTGTCAGCAAGATGAGTATCTCCACAATCCATCAGGAATAGTAATCCACGCTCAGCATCGAAATGTAATATATCTGGTACAGGTATATCCATTTTCTTGAGAAACTTTTGCATGCAATTGAAGTCGGGCTCTGGTTCTAATTCAGCTAGTTGCATTATTATGATGGATTGTGAGTACTCAAGTGAAGATTTTAAGCGATAGGTTGCTCTGTAGTAATTTCTATCTGAGGCATCGCCTTTAAGTAGAAGGCATTCTAATTGTGAAACCGGCTCATTGGCAAAAAGCTCAAGCCACGAGGTCAGATAAACTTTATCAAAACGGCCAAAGTTAATACTTAAATTTTTCATACGGATAAAAAAATCTATTTCAATTATCAAACATCTAATGTAGCATTCTGTTTTTTTATTAAATCCAAGCGGAGATTTTCAGATGCCGAAACCAAGTTATCATATTTTAGTTTGTACCAACAGCCGTCCTCCGGGGCACCCACGTGGATCTTGTGGTGAGAGTGGGTCTAACGCCATTTTTGAAAAACTGGCCATGGGAGTCGAACAAAAAGGTTTGTTCGGGAAATGTACTGTGACCAATACCGGTTGCATAGGGCCATGTGGAGTGGGTCCCGTAGTGATCGTTTATCCAGAGGGTGTATGGTACCAAAAAGTTCAACCAGAAGATGTTGATGAAATTCTTGATCAACATGTGGGTCAGGGTAAAAAGATTGATCGGCTGGAAATTCCTGACGAGCTCTGGGGCTAGCACCTCGGCGGAGAGCTAGCAAGCTCTTCCAAATCAAGCCAAAAGATCGGTCCAATCTGTATTACGGGGGATGGGGCCAAGACTTGTTGGGCCGAGAGGCCCATAAGTTGCGAAAATTATCTGCTACTGGTTGCTTCCCTCGCTACTGGGCGAAGGCCCAGGTTTTGGATCATATCAATATCCCTTTTTGGATCCTGACCTTTGGTGGTCAGGTAATTGCCTCCCAGAATTCCATTTGCCCCGGCTGAGAACAATTGTTCCTGCTTGTCGGTCATTACCTCTTCCCTGCCTCCACATACAAACAAATCAATCTTTGGAAGCACCAGTCGAAGTAAGGCGATGGTTTTAAGTGCATCGTAGTATTCGATTGTTTCTAAATGGTCCAATCCAGTTCCATCAATAGGTTTTAGAAAGTTGATGGGAAGAGATTGAGTGCCTAATTCTCGAATGGAATAGGCGAGTTCCACTCTTTGAGGGAAAGTTTCTCCCATTCCAAAAATTCCTCCGACACAAACCTGCAACCCGGCTTCTTTAGCATTTTGCACCGCTTTGACTTCATCTTCATAGGTATGGGTAGTTACAATTTTATCGAAAAAGCTGGCAGCGGTTTCAAGGTTGTGATGACATCGATCCAGTCCTGCGGCTTTTAACTCTTTTAGGTGGTCGAGTTCCATCAATCCCAAAGAACAGCAGGTTTCGAGTTTAGTCTCAGCTTTGATCCGTCGCACCGCTTCGATAACCCGGTCCAATTCCTTTCGGTCATCCATCTTGGTTCCAGAGGCGACAATGGAAAACTCATTGGCCCCAAATGCTTCCGCTTCTTTAGCGGCAGCTACCATTTCTTCGACACTCATCAGCTCAGTTTCAGGTGCATCGGTTTTAAATGAGCTCGACTGAGCGCAAAAGGAACAGTCTTCCACGCAACGCCCGGACTTGGCGTTAACGATGGAACAAATTTTTACATCCTCGCCTTTGAACTGGTCGCGAATACGATCAGTTCCTATAAAAAGGTAATCCAGTTCTTCGTGGGTAAAGGATTCCAATTGCAAAGCCTGATCGTTGGAAATCGATTCGCCTTTAAGACCTGTTTCGACCATGCTGTCTATCAGTTCTTTTCGCATTTTTGTTGACTCTCTCCCTGCGGTAATAATGTGACCTTATCATAGAGGTTCTTTACTCGTAACTCAATAATTTCACCAATTCTTCTGAAGTTTGCACAGGCGGCAGACAGGTGCCCTGGCGACAGACGTATGCTGTGGCTTTCCCCTGGTGTAAATTACGACCTGTCAGTAATGGGATTATTTTAGCGTTTTTTTCTATCTCATCTTCATAAGAAAACGCAAAAACCGAATTCGGAAAAAATCCCTTACGGATGGTAGTCAGGAAATTTTGAGTCGCAGCATCATTTTTTTTACCTACAATTGCGACTTCTTTTAATCCGCCCAAGTATAAATGCAGCGCTTGTAACATATAGGCAGAGTTGAGACCGTATTCCATAAGCTCATCGTAAAAGCTTAAAAAAATGTTTTCGGCTTTCCTGGTCAACTCCGGGTCAACCAAATAGGCAGAAAGTTTTAGGAAAGCCAGCGCGGCATTGCTGTTTCCTGAGGGTTCGACTCCATCGTAGCCACTGATCTGACGCACAATTAATTCCTCTGCATCGTTCGCAGTTTCATAGAAGGCACCAGATTTACTCGAAAATTTGTTAACAACCCCTTGCATCAACTCCCACGCTGTTTGGATATAGTGCGGGTCGTATGTGGCTTCATATAAATCCAGGCAAGCCACCGCCGTGGCGCTATGGTCGAACAAATAACCATCGTAACGAGCTTCTCCTTCCCGGTAGCGGCGCAGCATTTTCCCATCTGAAGTTCTAAGCTGGTTGAGTAGAAATTGCATTGCCTTAGCTGCTTTATCAATTCGGTCAGCATCTTCCAGTACACGCCCGGTCTTAGCCATAGCACTGATCATCAGGGAATTCCAGGAGGTGAGTATTTTATCGTCAAGCAAGGGGCGGATGCGTTTGTTACGAACCTCTAGCAATTTTTCCCGTGCAATTTGCAACTCTTTG
Source organism: uncultured Nitrospina sp. (assembly GCA_964510965.1). Taxonomy (GTDB): domain Bacteria; phylum Nitrospinota; class Nitrospinia; order Nitrospinales; family VA-1; genus UBA8687. Next base: position 2,997 of record CAZECX010000146.1, read on the forward strand.
TTGAAGTCCTCTGGGTTCATGCCAACATCTTTGGCAACGGCTTCAGGACCTCGCGTTAAAAAAAGGATGTTTTTCCCTTCAAAATTTCCCTTCTGCGTGACATTGTAAAATGGAATTGCAACACTGGCTGTTTTTCTATCAAGAATTTTTTCAATTTCTTCTTTGGCCCAGACGTAAAACTTGCCCTCAACTCCTTCACTGTCAGCATCTTCGGCGCTGTAGAACCCCCCCTCTTTGGAGGTCATGTCCCGGTCGATATAATGGAGAAGGTCGTTAGCAAAATTGGCGAATTCTTTTTTATTGGTGACTTGATAGGTTTCAATCAAGGCAGTAGTGAACAGGGCATTGTCATACAACATTTTTTCAAAATGGGGTACCAGCCATCGGTAGTCCGTGCTGTAGCGTGAAAGTCCGCCCCCGATCTGGTCATAAATTCCACCGAACTTCATCGCTTTGAGAGTGTTTTCAGTCATCACCAAGCTATTGGAATTCCCTGTTCGGTGGTGATGTCTTAATAATAGAGAAAGTCCCATAGATGGCGGGAATTTGTTTTGCGATTGAAATTGAAATCCATGATTTAGTTTGTCGTAATGATTTTCAAAAAGTTCGAATGCCTTGTCTTCTCCGTCAAAACTCAAATCGTCAAGATCGGCTGTGATTTTTTCTCGTGTGGAAGATTGTCGGATGTAATCGACCAGAGCCGTGGTTTGTTTGGCTACCTTGTCCTGTTCATTTTCCCAGGTTTTAATTAAAAATTGTATTACCTCGATAAAAGAAGGCAGGTTGTGCCGTCTTTCTGGGGGGAAATAAGTTCCCCCGTAAAATGGAATGCCATCGGGTGTTAAAAACACATTGAGGGGCCAGCCGCCTTGTTGTCCTAAAGCTTGAACAGCTTGCATATAGATGCTATCCACATCGGGTCGCTCTTCCCGATCTACCTTGATACAGACAAAACTTTCGTTGAGTACTTCAGCAAGAATCGCGTCTTCAAAAGATTCGCGTTCCATTACATGGCACCAATGGCAAGTGGCATAGCCGATGCTGATCAGTACTGGGATATTTTTTTCTTTTGCAATGCGGAATGGCTCATTACTCCAAGGATGCCAGTTGACTGGATTATGAGCATGTTGTAATAGATACGGGCTTTTTTCTTTTATAAGTTCATTAGTATATTTGTGTTGTGCCATAAAAAAATATTATCCGGTAAAAAGGAGTCGGGATTTCGTTAATGATTTGGTCTGAGCATTAACTTTGAGTGAAGTAAAAAAATTTTACTCCGCTCCAACTCGAATTTCCAGATATTAAACATCATAAAGCTGTATTTGATTATTTAGATGAGGATTTCTAATTAAGGTTTGGTTTTGCTTTTTGATAGAACATCTGAAATATTTTTTGAGAACACCAATAACTTCAACATGCATTTTAATTGGTGATATAATGTCGCCGGGTAAACAAAATTTTAAGTAGAGAGTATGGAATAAAAAAATCAGAATTGGGATAAAATGAGCGAGAAAGATACAATGAAGAGCTTGAAATAGAGGAATATAATAGTTTCTTTAGCCATCGCAAGTATTTCTATTTCCAAATGAGAACTAGGATGGTCAAAGAACTGGTTTTGCTATATTTTAATTGCTGGAACGCGGGGTTAAAATTTTTTTGAGAAAACATTCCAGTTGTTTGTAATTTAAATCCTATTAAATTATTGCCTCCCAGAATTCAACTAGTGCGTGCAACAGTTTTTTTAACATATGCCCATAATTAATCCAAGTTGCGCTAGAAATCCCTTAAACGTTTAATTGAATGTCCTTTCGATTGGTTTATCTCGATAAAGTTATATCATTTAGTTTGATGAGCTTTGTTTTCTTTTCTTTTTTTTCTATCAGTTTGACACAGATTTCGTGTGGAATTGGTGGGTTGGCTTGGGTGGCAAAATGTTTTATGGCCCGATCTTGGGGGGAACAAAGCTTTCCTCTAAAAATTCCATTTTTGTTCTTCGTTTTGTCTTGTCTTCTGGGGGTAGCTGGGGCACCTGATATTTCAGAAAGCTACAAATCGCTCAAACGCCTGTTGGAAATTTTGATATTTTTTTGGGCCATCAATTGCATTGATAATGAAAAGCTGAGAGAACAGCTTTCTTTGCTTTTAATCGCTTCCGCTACTCTTTCCACCTTGACGAGTTTTTACTCTGCCTGGGAAAAGGGCATCTCCCATTATTACAGGGCTGAAGGCACTATGAGTGTCTACATGACCTATGCGGGTCTTTTGATGTTGGCTTTTCTGATTTCATCCGGTAAGTTTATTTTTGCCCCAAGGGAAAACAAATGGCTTCCTGTTTCTTTAATTTTTTTAGGTTTTTGTCTTTTGCTGACTTTTACAAGACAAGCCTGGTTGGGAGTTATGGCGGGGGTTATTTTTCTCATATGGTTTCGAAAAAGAAGTTTGCTATGGTTCCTTCCGGTAGTTTTTGGAGTTGTATTTTTGTTTTCGCCAGCTACCATAAAGTTTAGAATAAATACATTGACAAACTTAGAAGATGCCAATCTTAAAATTCGTATGGCTATTTGGCAAGGTGGATGGTTGGTTTTCAAGGATCATCCTTTGACGGGTTGCGGGTTTAAATGTATTGATGCTTTAAGCCAGGATTACCCCGACCCCACGGGTGATATAAAAAAATTGCGAGGAATGCATAATAACTTTATTCAACTAGCTGTTGATACAGGTTTGTTTGGTTTGGTTTCATGGATTTCAATCTGGGTGGTATATTTTATGACATTGTATCGGCGGCTCATTTCAATGGAAGGAGATTTTGCTTTTCGAAGGGATGCTATGGCAAGTGCTGCTGCCGTTATTGGGTTTTTGGTTGCCGGGTTTTTTGAAACCAATTTATATGATTCTGAGGTAAGTATGCTGTTTTATTTCATCATGGCTCTCCCTTTTACTGTTAGTCAGCAAGAGCCTAAAGAAAAAGAACCACCCACGGCTTTGAATTAGTTATTATTCGCCTCAATCCGGCCTAACGGCCTAGAGGCCAGTGGTCGAAAAAATCTGGGAAAGATTTCTCTACACATTTTGGGTTTTTTATTTTCACCCCTGGAATTATTAGACCTGCTACCGCAAAACTCATCGCCATTCTATGATCGTTGTAAGTTTCGATTTCTGTACCCCCATACTCGCGGGGCCGAACAATGATGAAATCCTCCCCAGCTTCGACTTCTGCTCCCAATCGCCCCAGTTCATTTGTTAAAGCTTCGATACGGTTGGTTTCCTTTATTCTAAGGTTGCCAACGCCTTCTATCACTGTTTCGCCTTTTGCAAACAAAGCGATCACCGCGAGAGTTTGTACGGCATCTGGCATATTATTCATGTTGATAGTAATTCCTCTCAAGGGGTTGCCTTTTAGTTGCAGAGAATTGGCTGATTTTTTTACTTCGCACCCCATCTTTTCCAGCACATCGGGAAACTGTGCATCCCCTTGAACGCTGTTTGGGTTGACCCCTGAAAGAGTGATGTCACCTCCTGTGACAGCAGCCGCAGCAAGAAAATAGGAGGCGCTCGACCAATCCCCTTCGATTTGGTAGGTCTGGGCTTTATAAGTTTGCCCTTGCTGAACGCAAAACTTCTGATAGCTATCATTTTCCACCGTCACGCCAAAAGTTTGCATGATATCTAAAGTTATATCTGCATAAGATTTGGATGTCAGGTCTCCTTGAATAAGAATGTTTGTATCGTTTTGGAAATAGGGTGCCGACAAAAGCAGTGAAGTTAAATATTGGCTGCTTTTATCTCCAGCCAGTTTTACGGTTCCTCCGGGAACCCCTTCGCTTTCTATGTCTATGGGTGGGCAACCGTTATGGTAGGTGGGAATGGCTTTGACTCCCATTTGCCCAAGACACTCAAGCAGGTCGGCAAGGGGCCGCTCCCGCATACGCTCATCGCCGTCTAAACGAACCTTTCCCTTTACCAAAGCGGAAAATGTTGTGAGAAAGCGCATGGTGGTTCCGGCGTTGCCAACAAAAATATCTTTAGTTGGAACAATCAGCTTTCCTGCTTTTCCAGAAACGATAAAAGCGTTGGGTTCTTCTTCTACCTGAATGCCGAACCCATTCAAAGCCTGTATCATGAATTTGGTGTCGTCGCTCACCAACGGTTTTTCCAGACGGCTGACACCGCTTGCCAAAGCTGCGATCAATAATGCACGGTTGGTATAACTCTTGGAGCCAGGTACCGTCACATTGCCGCTTACTTTCTCTATAGGTTTGATTTCTATCATGGTTCTATAATTTTGAAGGCTTCAAACTCGGAAATATACCACAACAAGCCTACAGCTTGTAGAGATAGGTCTATTCATAATTTTACAGTCATTATTATTTTGGCATGAGAACAAGATATCTATAACCTTTGCAAGAAGCTTGATGGCTGCGACTTGCTCTGAAGCGTTTTGACCTATTGCCTCCAGGCGCAGGCTGGTTGTTTCAATTTTGGGATTCTGTTATGATCGAATTTCTGACGGGCTTATAAAAAAGGTTTTTATATATATGTTTTTAAAGGCACTTTCCGAAAATCACTATGGGCGAGGATAAGAAAGAAGGCTTATGGTATAAATTATGGGATCATCGTTCGCTGAAAGAGAAACAGCGTCTGCGATCCCTTATTCCTTATCTTCTTTATGGTTTCGCAGTTTTTTACGGGATCATTTATTTATCGATTCTAAATACAGTTAATAGGGAAAGAGTAGGGACCACGGTTAAAACCTGGTTCGGTGGTGACCGGGACGATGTCATCAAAGCTAGAGAACGTGAAGAAAAGGAAATCAAGGAAAGCTTTAATGCTATGCGAAAACGTGTCTCCGGCGGCCACTAGCGGCGAGTCGCCGCTGACAGTAAGTCAAAACGTTTTTAAACATATAATGATCATCAAGCATGTGAATAATATTTACCGTTTATTATGAAACGCTTAGTCTATATATCGAACTGGTTATATTTATTTTCTCTCAGCCTTTGGGTCGCGGGTATGTTCCTGCTTGGCATTCTGGTGGAGATCATGGTTCGTGTGAATTTGAAGGATCAGAAATTGGTAGCCAGCACAATCATGAATAAGATCATGGATGTTTTCAATATCCATATCATTTACACCTGTGTGACGATCATGGTTCTCGCCGAGGTGATCAAGTTTCTAATTTCTAAATACAGTGCGGTTGGGTACGAGG
>CAZECX010000147.1:0-8165 GCA_964510965.1 uncultured Nitrospina sp.
TTCCATTATTTCTATTCCTTGGGGTTGCTCCTCTACAAAAGCCATTGCTACGGGCGGTATGTCTAATCCAAAAGCTGAAGAAATTTCCTGGTCAATCTTTACGTTGTCCATGGTTGCCTCCATTTAATTTGATAAGCCTTTTTATAAAATAAATTTTCATCTATAATATAGAACCTGTAGTAACTACAGGTTCAAGGATTATTATGCCGATTAAAGAAAAAACTTTAAGTATTGGGCTTTTGTCTACCCAAACTAACTGTAATATTGAGACAATCAGATATTACGAAAAGATTGGGATTTTCCCGAAACCTCCCAGGACAGAGGGTGGTCATAGGGTTTATAGTGAAAACCACTTAAAGCAGCTGATATTTATTCGGCGTAGTAGGGAGCTGGGTTTTTCACTTGAGGATATTCGTGCTCTTTTGAAACTCATTGATGGTGGAGCCTATACCTGTCAACAGGTAGAAACAATAACTATTCATCATAAAGAGAATATCCATAAAAAGATTCTGGATTTAAAAAAACTTGAAAAGATACTGACTAAAATATCTTCCCAATGTGAGGGGGGAGTGGTGCCAGATTGTCCTATTCTAGATGCGCTATTTGACCAAAAGAAAGTAAGAGTTAAATGATAAAACTATTAGATGGACTCCATATTTCTTCTAAATTTTTATCTAACGATTTAACGCATGTGTTGCATCGACCAGTTGAAATGGCAGCCGTTTCCAGACAAAGGAATGGGATAATTTGCATCAGAATCAATAGTCCGTTATTTCTCCACCTGAAATTCGACGAGGCTCTTTATTGAATTCAAGCGGGTGATCGGTGCCGGGAAGAATGGTGCCGTCGGGAGAGTAAGGGCCGATCTTACTCCAGGTTCCATATTGGTGCTCTGAGACGTATTCCATTTCCAGAATTGCCTTCGGGTTTTTGTAGCCGTATTTGGAAGGCGCGATCAAGCGAAGGGGGAACCCGTGTGCATCCGAAAGCGGTTGACCGTTCATTGAGTGCGCGAGAAGTACCCGGTCTTGATTCAACGCTTCTCGCGATAGATACTCTTTGTATTTATCGCCGCAATGAAAGAGAACTCCTTTAGCTTCAGGCTGAGGTCGAACAAGCTTTTCTAATTCGTTAATGGAAAACCCAGACCATTGCGTGCGTGCCGACCAGCATTCAACACATTTCATGCGCGAAGATTGTGTGGTTGCGGTGAACGATTTAAATTGTTCCAGTGTGAAAGATTGCGGCGCGTCACACAGGCCGGTAATTTTCAGCCTCCACGTTTGACCGTTGATACGGCGCATTGGTTTCCAGAAATTGATGTAGAAATTTTCATATTCTCCTTCACGGGTTTTACCTATGAAATCGGTTCCTTTGTATGTATGAAGTTCCTCTGCATTTGATGAGCCACGAAACCAACTCCAGAAAATGAGTGTCGTGGCCCAGAACCCGCGTTCCAAAAAAAGCCGGCGAGATAATTTTTCTAACGTGCGCATCGAAACCCCAGGAAAGGAAACTTGCTTGAAGAGGGAACGAGATTACGGTCAAAGGTTTTGCTGAATTCATATTCCAGATGAAAATTCCAGAGACCCCCTCGCGTTATTTTTTTACCTTCAACCTCGCTTGCGGTCCATTCCCAGACAGAACCTGCCATATCCCGAACACCGTAAGGGGAGATGTCTTTTTTGTTGAGCCCGATTCGACGCTTGATCAGCCCGGAGTAAAAGGAGTGCGCTTTTTTCCTGGGGCGTTTGTTGCCCCAAGGATAGAGGCGGGCATCGCCTCCGCGAGCTGCTTTTTCCCATTCCATTTCAGTCGGCAGTCGTTTGCCAACCTTTAGACAATAGGATTGCGCTTCCAGCCAGGTGATATCGGTAACGGGGTGTGGGCCTGCACCTTTCCAGAAAGAATGCTGTGGCAGCTGTTTTGCGAATTCTTCATTGGTGACTTCAAAGAGGTCAATCGAATAACTATCCAGATGAATTGTATGCTGAGGTGTGGCGTAAGGGTCGTTGTTATCTCCCATCGTAAACTTCCCGGAAGGTATTTCAGCCATTTCAGAAGCAAAGGGCGTGGTAGGAAAAGATAGAAGGACTGCGAAAAAGAAAATGCCATGAAATTTCATGGCATTATTATAGGCTTCAATGGCCTAAAGTATCATGTAGATTTCTTAGTGTATTCCTATGAGGTGGATAAGGTGGGCTATAGTAAAAGGCTTTTCGATCTTTTTTAGCTTTACGGGAATAGACCTATTTTACCCCTGCGGGGCATGAAGGCAAATGAATGGATATCACACCCGCGGCGGTTCGGCCTCTAACGAGGCAGGAAATGCTTATGACCTATGGATAAAAACCACATAAATTCTGCCATCTTTGTGGGGATAGACCTATTGGGCCCCACGCCTAGTGGGCTATTCCCATTCTATGGTGCCGGGGGGTTTGGAACTGATGTCGTAGACCACGCGGTTGACGCCGTGGACTTCGTTGATGATGCGGTTGGAAAAGGTGCCGAGTAATTCATAGGGCAGGTGGGCCCAGTCGGCGGTCATGCCATCGGTGCTGGTGACCGCGCGAATAGCAATCACATTTTCGTAAGTGCGAGAGTCTCCCATGACTCCAACGGTCTTGACGGGGAGTAGCACCGCAAAAGATTGCCATAGGTCGTTATAGAGTCCTGCTGCTTTTATTTCTTCCAGAATAATTTTATCTGCTGCGCAAAGAATATCCAGCCGCTCGCGGGTAATGTTTCCTAGAATACGTATCGCAAGTCCTGGGCCGGGGAAAGGCTGGCGGTTGATGATTTCACCGGATATGCCCATCTCCTTTCCAAGCTCACGGACTTCGTCTTTAAATAATTCGCGGAAAGGTTCGAGCAATTTCAAATTCATTTTTTCCGGCAGGCCGCCGACGTTGTGATGCGATTTGATAACCGCCGAGGGACCTTTAAAGGAGACGGATTCAATCACATCTGGGTAAAGGGTCCCCTGTGCGAGAAAGGTGAAGTTACCCAGACGTTTTGCTTCTTCTTCAAACACATCAATGAATGTGTTGCCGATGGATTTTCTTTTTTGTTCAGGGTCGGTAATGCCCGCCAGTTTATTCAGGAACTGGTCGGAAGCATCGATTACATCGAGATTGATATTGAAGTTGTCGCGAAAGGTTTTTTCTACCTTATCTCTTTCTCCGGTACGCAGGAGCCCGTTATCGATGAACAGGCAGTAAAGGTTGTCGCCGATAGCCTTGTGTATTAGAACAGCAGCTACAGAAGAGTCTACCCCGCCGCTGAGTCCGCAGATTACTTTTTCATCGCCCACTTTATTGCGGATATCTTCAATCATGAATTCCACTAAGGATTCCATTTTCCAGTTGGCAGAGCATTCACAGATTTTGAAAAGAAAGTTTTTGAGAATTTTATCGCCTTCAACGGTATGAACAACTTCCGGGTGAAATTGCAGGCCATAAATTTTTGCTATTGGGTTCTCAATGGCCGCCAATGGCGAATTGCCAGTAAAAGCGATGGGCTTGAAATTTTTTGGTAATTTAGAAATACGATCGCCGTGACTCATCCATACGGTAGAATTGTTTTTAACTTCTTCGAATAAATGTGAAAATTCTTTTAGCATCAATTCTGCGCGGCCGAACTCGCGATGCTCTGAAGGGTCGACTTTGCCACCCAAAAGGTGCGTGATCAATTGCATGCCGTAGCAGATGCCTAGAATGGGAATTTCCAGCTCAAATAATTTGGGATCGCATAGGTAGGAATCTGAATCAAGGACACTCGCCGGTCCCCCTGAAAGAATAATTCCCTTCGCATTGAACTCGGAAATCTTTTCCATCGTCATGGTGCAAGGATGGATTTCGCAATACACCTCGCACTCGCGGACTTTACGGGCTATGTTCTGGGTATACTGCGACCCAAAATCGATGATTAGAATTTTTTGTTCGTGCAGTAGGTCTGTCATGCTTTGCGGAGTTTAATAGGTAAATTTTTCCCTATTGAATTTTTGCAATGAAATTTATTCGATGTGGTAATTGGGTGCTTCTTTGGTAACGATCACATCGTGGACATGGCTTTCGCGCAGACCGGAAGAGGTGATTTTAATAAACGAAGCATTTTTTCTTAATTCGTCAATAGAAGCGGCACCACAATAACCCATTCCGGCTCGAAGGCCCCCTAACAATTGGTGGACTGTAAAAGAAAGGGCGCCTCTGTAGGGGATGCGTGCTTCCACACCTTCGGGTACCAGTTTGCTTTCGGAAAGTTCCAGGTCCTGGAAATAGCGGTCGCTCGATCCTTGCGACATGGCAGCGATCGAACCCATGCCGCGATATTCTTTATAACTTCTGCCTTGGTAAAGAATTTTTTCGCCGGGACTTTCTTCGGTGCCTGCAAATAAAGAGCCGATCATTACCGTGCTGGCTCCTGCTGCAATAGCTTTAGTGACATCTCCCGAGAGTTTTATGCCGCCATCTGAAATGACTGGGATGTTTTTCTTCTCGGCAACCTTCACACATTCGGCAACCGCCGAAATTTGTGGAACGCCAACCCCGCTCACAACTCGTGTAGTACAAATGGAGCCAGGACCGATTCCTACTTTCACGGCATCGACACCTGCTTTGATAAGCGCCGTGGTTCCTTCAGCTGTGGCAACGTTGCCGCCAATGATTTGCAATTTTGGAAAGGATTTTTTAATTTCGCGGATGGTGCTCAATACTTTTTCAGAATGACCATGCGCACTGTCAATGACCAGAACGTCGAGTCCAACTCGCACCAGGTCTTCAATATGTTCTACCGGATTTTGAGTGACACCCAACGCAGCTCCTACCAACAATCTGCCTTTTTTGTCTTTTGCCGCATTTGGGAATTTTTCTGACTTTTCTATATCCTTGATAGTGATCAATCCTTTCAGGTTTCCCTTTTTGTCGACCACCAATAGTTTTTCGATTCTGTTGTCGTGCAAAATTTCTTTCGATTTCGAAAGGGGTGTGCCTTCGGGAATGGTGACCAGGTCTTCCTGAGTCATCAAAGATCGAATTTTTTTATTTAGTTTGTTTTCAAATCTCAGATCTCGGTTGGTCAATATGCCTACCAGCTTTTTCTTCTGCGTGATAGGAATCCCCGTGATGTTGTATTTTTTCATGATCTCAAGGGCTTCGCTGATTTTTTGATCGGGGTCCATCGTGATCGGATCGGGGATCATAACGCTCACCGAACGTTTGACCTTATCTACCATCTTGCGTTGCCTTTCCGGCGGCAAGTTTCGATGGATGATGCCAATTCCCCCTTCCTGTGCCAGAGCAATCGCTAAATTCGTTTCGGTAACGGTGTCCATTGGTGCACCAATCAGCGGGCATTTTAGTTTGATTTTTCGAGTCAAACGGGTAGAAAGATCGACATTATTAGGCAAAACTTTGGAATATGCAGGAAGTAACAATACATCGTCAAAAGTCAGGTAGGTCGGGACCTTTTGGGGGTCAATCATAAGCTTTGATAAAATAAAATTTGTATAAAATGTAAAACGTCAATACTAGCACGGCTTCCCATCTTCTTGCATTAGATTTCTTTTCCTGGTGCACCCTTAATCCCGAAGCCTTTGTCCTTGAAGATTCCGTTTTGCCATGTTCCAATAAAGTGGATCATGATGAAAATATTCCTCAATTTAACATTTCTGTTTTTTGCCCATATTGCCCATTCGCAGCCTCTTTTTGAAGGTGCAGGCGAGAGGGAGGACTGGCTCGGAACCTATTACCAGGGAAAAAAGATGGGTTTCACCAAATCCAAAACGCGCTGGGGTCCTGAAGGTATTGTGATGGATTCGACGGTGTTTTTCAAAATTCGGTCGGGGTCAACGGACCAGTCCACTACCATAAAACAAACAACCCGACTCAGTCCTGAATTTGAGTTATCGAGTTTTTCCTTATTTCAGGAAATCTCAGGACACCGACAACAAGTGGAAGGCAAGTTGGAGGGCAATGAACTTCGCTATCGAACCAAATCGCTGGGTTACGATAAAGAAAAGACGTTGAAATTTACTGAAAAAACAGTTCCTTCTTCCACCTTCCTCATAAATTTAGTTTCGGCGGGATTAAAAGTGGGGCAGCGTGGAGAGTTGCAATTATTTATGGAGCCTTTGCAATTGATGGTTGATCTGGAATATGAAGTCTTGCGAGAAGAAACCCTGCAATATGAGGGGAAACAAATAGACACGTTTGTGGTTCTGCAACGGTTCAGTGGCATGGAGTCAACGATGTGGGTGGCGCATGATGGTACGGTTTATCGCGAATCTACGAATATGGGATTTGAATCGTTCAAGGAAGAGCCGCAGGTGGCGCAAAAAATTGATGAGGCGATGACGGTCAGCAGCGTTATCACCATGAGTCTTGTAAAACCAAATAAGCCTGTGCCGCGACCAAAAAATATCCATGATCTGGTTTATCGAATTCATCCTGTGAGTTTCCCCGAAGCGATCCCGGAAGATCATCGTCAAAAAATTATAAAAGTTGAAAAACAGCCGGATGGAAATTACATCACCACTTTAAGGATTAAAAGTGAGCCAAAAAAAATCGGTTTTACTCCCCGAATGGATGAATCGAAACTCGACCCGAAATATTTGGAAGAGACCGCTGAGGTGCAGTCGCGGCACAAAATGATCGGTGCGTTGGCAAGAGAACTTTCTGCCGATAGTAAAAATAAATGGCAGTTGGCAAAGAATATAAATTTATGGGTGCACCTGAACCTCAGAAAGGAGATGGTGGATACCGTAACTGCTCTGGACGCTTTGCTCGAAAGACGAGGTGAGTGTCAATCGCATACTTTCTTGTTTACGGCTTTGGCCCGGGCTTCTGGAATTCCCACGCGCATTGTCAATGGTTTGGTGTACTCCAAAGATTACGAAGGGTTTCTTTACCATGCCTGGCCGGAAGTTTTTGTGGGTGAATGGAGAGCGATGGATCCAACTTTCGGGCAAGATCGAGCCGATGCAACCCATATAAAATTGACCGAAAATTCCGATGAAAGCCCGTTTCACCTCATGGAATTTGTCGGAAAGGTGGCAATAAGCTGGTCCCGGCCTTAAAATCAGCGTGAGAAGGAAATCTAAAATTTCCGTCCTTATAACTCCTTAAAAATCAATTATTAATACGTTTTGTAAAAAGTGGCCCCTTGATTTTCGTTTTTTATTCGTCTATATTGTGAATTTCCCAGGTGGCTGAAACCTTTATGATTTGTGGCCTTGGTCGAAAGTTACAAGCGAGTCACAGAATTTCGTTGACAACACCATATCTTGTATATATTTTATCAGGCAACACAAAATATAGATATTTTGTGTAGTATTTGATTTTTAAAGACTAATTAATAAGGGCGGGGAGAAGGAAAAAAGGATATGCCCCTTATTCAATATAAATAACTAATTTTATTGGCCCTATGTAATACGGAGCGTTTTATGCGAATTGACCGGAATTTTACCAGAGAATCCCAGGATCCCTTCGAGGGGATTCGATTTGTCGAGCGGGTATCAAAAATCAATAACGCTGACGGTTCTTTGGTTGCTGAGATCAAGAACGTTCTTGTTCCAGATTCCTGGTCGCAAGTGGCGGTGGACATCATCGCGCAAAAATATTTTCGCAAAGCGGGTGTTCCGGCGCGGTTGAAAAAGAAATTCGAACCGGGAATGCCCGAATGGCTTTGCCCGTCGGTGCCGGATGAAGAAGCACTGAACCAACTCCCTGTTTCCGCTCAATACACTCGAGAGGCTACTTCTAAAGAAGTGGTCCATAGATTAGCCGGGTGCTGGACCTACTGGGGCTGGAAGAAAAATTGTTTCAACAGTGAAGAAGCGGCACGCAATTATTATGATGAAATGCGTTTCATGCTGATCCGTCAGCTTGCGGCTCCTAATTCTCCGCAGTGGTTCAATACGGGAATCAATTGGGCTTATGGTCTTGAGGGTCCGGCCCAGGGTCATTACTATTTTGATGAAGACGCTGGGAAGTTACAAAAATCTGCAAGTGCCTATGAAAGACCACAGCCGCACGCCTGCTTCATTCTTTCGGTCAATGATGATCTGGTAGGTGATGGCGGAATTATGGATTTATGGCGGCAAGAGGCGCGCTTGTTTAAATTTGGCTCAGGTACTGGAAGTAATTTTTCCAACCTTCGGGGTTCCG
>CAZECX010000148.1:0-8067 GCA_964510965.1 uncultured Nitrospina sp.
CTCGGCATGTTGAGCTAAAGATTTTTTAAACGATTCAATTTTTCGATTGGGGGGAAGAATATTGGCTGTAACATAAATTTTCTTACCCATTTTATGAGTGTAATCTATCGCCTCTTTAAGCAGGTGATCTTTAAATGGGTTTTCTTTTGCCCTGAGAGAAAATTTAGGGATGCCTGCATATACTGCATCGGCACCATAGGCGAGAGCATATTTTAATTTTTCAGGACTCCCCGCAGGAGATAATAATTCTGAGGTCATAATATTAGAAAAAGTTTCATTACTTAAATTTTATAAATAACTTGGATGGTTCAGCTTACACTACCTTTATATCTCCCTGCAAGCTAGCAAACCGCAAGAGGGCAAAACTTTAAAGGAACGGAAAAAAAGGAGGGAAATCTAAAAACCATCACCCATAGAAGCGGGGGGAGTTTTACCGTCCTGCAAATCTTCCACCAATCTAAGCGTGGAACGCAGACGCTTTGCAAGAACTTTAAGAATGGGCATCAATGCCTGGGCGTTATGTTGGGCTAACGAATTAAAAGCTTCCTGCGTCATGATGGATATGGAACAATCTTCTAAAGCGACCACACTGGCAGAACGGGGTAATCCGTCGATCAATCCCATTTCGCCAAAAATATCATTTTCCTCCAAAATTCCTATGCTCTGTCTTTCTCCATTCGGCCTTTTTTTAGAAACTTCTACCCGACCGGATTCGATGATATAGGCGCAATCGCTCAGCATACCTTCTTTAATAATCTCTTCACCTTTTTTATAATATCTGGTTTTCATAAACGCTTGCTATCTCAACATGTATATCGGCATGGCGATATAATTTTCAGTTAAATCAAGGCTAAATTCAGTCTATTACTTTACTTTAAAAAAATCAATAATCCCTTGTACTGCGAAAATGCAAAAAAACCTGAAAAACCGACAGTTATTTATGTCGGCTCAGGTTTTTTATTAACTTCTATTCGAAAATTACGCTATATGTTTCCTGCGACTATGGTTTGGTTTTGTGGCTTTTGCTCCTCAACGTCTTCTATTATTTTGAGGGTATTTCTTAATCTTTTAGCCAATACTTTTAAGATAGGCATTAATGCCTTAGGGTTCTTTTTTGCCAGTGAATTAAAAGTATCTGGAGTCATAACAGAAATACAGCTGTCCTCCAAAGCCCTAACAGTGGCTGACCTGGGCAACTGATCAATCAAACCCATTTCACCAAAAATATCGTTTCTATCGAGGATGCCTATCACCTGGGATTTGCCATTCGGCAATTTTTTGGAAACTTCTACACTTCCCAATTCAATGATATAAGCACCGCTACTCAGAGAACCTTCCTCAATAATAACTTCGCCTTTTTTATAATTTTTATTTTCCATTAAATTCATACCCTTATGAAAAACATGAATTTTTAGCAAGCTAAAAAAATTATTTCCTGTTAATTACTATTCGGGAATGACGAATCATGAAGGTTTTAAAGACAGGTGGAGTGCTTAAAAAAATTGCTATAGGCTGCCAACCGGAATTGATTTCGTGGTGCTTTTTTTAGATTCCAACTCATCAAGGATTACCAGGGTTTGCCTGAGACGGTTTGCCATTATCTTTAAAACCGGCATTAAGGCTTGGGGATTATTCCTGGCTAATGAGTTGAAAGCCTGCTGGGTTAGAATTGAAACCCGACAGGTTTCCAAAGCCTTCACTGAAGCAGACCTGGGAAACCCATCAATAAGACCCAACTCACCAAATATATCATTCTCTGTAAGAATCCCAACAACCTGATTCTCACCATTGGTCGAATTTTTAAGAACCTCTGCCCTTCCAGACTCCAAGATATAAGCACAATCACTCAAATCCCCTTCACGGATAATGGTTTCGCCCTTAGAGTACTCCTTTATAATTTTCCCATTTTGAAAAGACATCGTAAATTATGTTCTCTATTTACTCAGTCCGCCAACAAAACCACTTTTCGCTATATTTCCTTTAGAACCCGCTCTTTGCGAGTCTGGCACGTTCGGGGAGAACAAATATGCCACCAGACCCGCAAAGATCAGGAAAATAATAACCGCTGACCAGGGAGATTTTTTGGTGGCCTTGCTTTTAGCCTTACCACTCCGTTTGACAGGGGCTTGAGTTCTTGTTTTAATCGTCGCTGTTGTCATAATCTTACCTTTCCAAATGTCTCATATTACATATACAATTATAATTGCATGAAGTATGCCAACCCCCCACAAAAAGGGGATATTTCTATTAACTCCAATTAAATAAATGATTTATGGGATTTTCAAAAAGTGGAATTTCGGAGTATCAAATGCACAATGGTGAGATTTTGTCTCATAATGATATATATTATCTCATAATGAGACTTTTTGAGACGCTTGGAGGTGGGGTTTTAGCTAGCGGAGCGGTATTTTTTTATCTTTCTATAAAACGTAGCCCGGCTTATTCCCAAGGCTTTTGCGGCTAAAGGAATATTACCGTTGGCTTTGTCTAGAGCTTCTATTAAAGCATTTTTTTCTATTTCATTAAATTTTGTCCCGGAAAGGGAAGGGGAAATCGGCTGAGGGTTGCCTTTAAAGGAGGATTGAATACCTTCATGGTTTTCAAGATAGGGTATGAATTGGTTGCCCTGATCCACATATCCTTCACGCAGTTTTTGAATTTCAGGAGAAAGGTTTTCAATTTGCACACTATTGGTTTGGGTGGTAACCATGGCTCGATAAATTTCATTCTCCAGTTGTCGAACATTTCCGGGCCAAGGGTAACGAACCAATGCTTCCATAGCATGTGAGCTGACCGTTGAAATATTTTTTGGAATTTCATTTTTATATTTTTTTAAAAAATGATTGATCAATAGCGGAATGTCATCTTTTCTTACTCTTAATGGTGGCAAAGAAATAAGATATACCACCAATCGATAATAAAGGTCTTCGCGGAATCTTCCTTCCTTTACCGCATCTTCCAGGTTCCGGTTGGTTGCAGAAATGATTCTTAAGTCCACATTTATCCTTTTTGTTCCACCTACTTTTTCAAAACTTTTATCTTGCAAAAATCGGAGAAGCTTCACTTGCATTTTTGGCGACATTTCCCCTATTTCATCCAAAAACAAGGTGCCGCCATTAGCCACTTCCAGTTTCCCCTGGCGGGAATCATCCGCACCTGTAAACGCTCCCTTTTCGTGACCAAAAAATTCATTCTCCTGCAATTCTTCGGGAATAGCGCCACAATTGATAGCAACAAAATCTCCGCTTTTATAGGCGCTATTAAAGTGGATGGCTTTGGCGACTAATTCTTTACCCGTGCCACTTTCACCTCCAATAAAAACATTGATATTGATTCCAGAAACTTCTTCAATCTGCCCAAACAATTGTCGCATTGGCTCGCTATGGCCAACAATATTTTTATAGGAATATGTTTTTTTGAGCTCACCTTGCAAACGCTGAATCTTGGTAACCATAGTGTGCATTTCTATGGCCTTATCCACATTGGTTTTAAGCCGGATCTTATCCACTGGCTTAACCATATAATCGAAGGCACCAATTTTCATGGCTTCTATTGCTGAGTCCAAGGCATCATCTTTTGTAACCACCATTACAGGAATATCTCGATTTGCTAAACGTAACCGTTTAAGAATTTCCAATCCAGGTAATCCGGGCATATTGATATCCAAACAAATAACACCGGGGTTTTCATCCAAACAATTCAAACAGAGCTCTCCATTATCAAAAACCTTCACCTTATAACCTTGGTCCTCCAACCAGTTGGTCATCATTTTGCGGTGAGGATTGTCATTATCAATGACGAATAAAAGTTTGGACATTTTTCCTATCTAATTTACTTGGTTCGTGTCGGATGAAAAATTTCTATTCTGTTTAGATATTATCAAGGAAACCACATTAATTTAATTCACAGCCTCCCGAAGCCCTATACCCCAGGGTTTCCGCATCCAATAGATTTCCAAATATAATATAACCCTTCGGGTTTTTGGGATAACCCCTGCACATCGGCCATTGATAAATTCGGGTCTTGGGATCGCCAATTATTCCATAAGTCAGGAAAAGGTCATAATCCATACTCTCCGGATTGGTGGGCGGATTTGGCACCCGGGTTTCGCGACGGTATTCCCAAGGAGGAATGGGTTTATCCTGCACCCACAATCCCATCTGTTTTTTCCAGGCTTTATACTCCATCTTTTCCAGAAAAGTGCTGTGCGGATGCTTCACTCGGTAATGCCAGGCCAGTCCTGCCTTCAGAGATTCTTCATTTAGCATTTTTCCATCGGGCAAAAATACTTCTGCAATTAAACGTCCGTATTTATCTTCCTGAGTATAGTTTACTCTTACTATTTTATTTAAAACCAAATCTTCCAATAATCTTTTTGCCGGCCTGCCAAACGGCTGCCCTATTTCTGGCGCATCGATATCGGAAAGCCTCACTTTATAAAGTTTATCGCGCTGATCCTTTAATGTGAAAGTGTCACCGTCTTTAATAGAAATCACTTCACCGTTGATTGTTTTAAGCTCCGTCTGAGGCAACAGAAAAAACATCAATGCTAAAATTCCGGATTTTATATCCATAATTTTTCAATTTTAAAAATTCTTAATCATCCTGCTTATATTTTACCACTTAAACGGCTGAAGGTAGACTGCACTCAATCATAAATTTCACACCACTCGGCGTGGGGCCAACGGCTAACCGCCGTGGAAAAATGGTCGATTCCCCTATAGCTAAGTTAAACCACGTTCAATCATAAACCTTACATCGTCACCAGCATTTTTATATTCAATTTTTATTCCCGGATGTTTGGATTTGAATACGCGAAACACCTCATCCACAAACCCCTGACCCACTGTAGAAATATGTCTAAAATCTAAAACAACATTTTTGAATTTTTCCAAACCTAATAAAATGCGCCGTGCCTGTGACCTTGAGATATAGCGCTCATCCCCTAGTTTACTCAGTTCTACTAGAATGCTGGTTTTATCAAACTTTGGTATTCCATCTGAATCTTCATGTGAATATTCTGAAAAAACTTCCTGCAATCTTCTTTTTGAATCTAAACCGATTGACATAAAAAGACTCGTGCCGTCTTTATCCTCCTTTGGCTTTCCAATAAACCAATCTTGATCTCGGGAACTTTGAAAGAAATCATGACCCCCTGAACTAATAGAAAATTCATCGAATGCCCGGGAGGTGAAAAAGATGCCCTCACCCGTATGGTTTTTCGGGTCGGTTGTTAACTTGCCCTTGGAAAGATGAAGGGAAACCTCACGTACGTCTTCTAATTTGAGATAATCATTTATCTTACGGAAAACACCAATTCCATTATCACAAACCCAAATTCTGACTAAGTTCATCTCCCACTCTATTTTTATATATGCTTCTTTACCTTCAGAATGATCGATGGCGTTGTTGAGCATTTCCAAAAAACCATATTCACAAATATCACGGACATTTTTAGGGAGATTTTCAAAATCTTTTTGAAAATTTTCCTGCCAAACTTTATGTTCCTCAACTTGGTCTTTTAATGAAACTTGAATTTCTTTATTCTTATCGGTTTTTAAAAAATATTGCACCTGTCGGGTAGTGCCAGACTTGATTATTTTTCCATCGCGGAGCAGGCGGTTCAAATGTCGATGCACGGTCGTGCGACTGCACGCAAAAGCTTTCGATGCTTTTGCTACAATATTTTTTGGGTGCACCGGGATCTTATCTAAAAGGTAAGCCCGTATCTCTTCCGCCTGATTTTTTACCATTTTTCTCTCAAAAATCTAATTTATAACTAGTGTTAATAATTATTATAACTAGTTATAATATACCTGTCAACCGTTTCTAGGGAGTACTTTTTCCTAAATATATACCGCATATAGGGATTATTTTAATTATAACTACAATATTAAATTATTATAACTATTATAAGTCCTGATTATAACTAGTTTAATATCCATTTATAACTATACTTGGGTTTATTTATAACGGGTGGTAATGAGGTGGGATTAAACGGGGAAAATTTAAGCTGATTTTCGCGAGCGGAGGATGAGAAACACACCAGCAATCAACAAGAAAATACTATAAAAACTGCCACGGCTGAGGTCCAAAATGAGGGGGGCGTCGGGCTCACGAAACTGCTCCCCGAAAATCCTTACCACCGAATAGAAAACCAGAAACTCTCCTGTCAGTCTACCCGGTGTCGCCAAAACTTCGGTTCGCCAGAATCTCCATTGACTATAAATAAGCAACAACAATCCTTCCAATGCCGCTGCATAAAGTTGCGATGGGTGTCTGGGCAAAATCAATTCAAGGGGCGTTCCCAGTGGCGCACTTTGCGGAAAGATAACGGCCCAGGAAACGTTGGAAACTTTTCCCCATAACTCCCCGTTGATGAAATTAGCAATGCGGCCCAACAAAATTCCAGGGGGAACCAAGGGGCATAAAATATCGCCGAGTTGTAAAAAATTAATTTTTATTTTTCTCGACACCCACCAGCAGGCAAGTATCACACCGATGAACCCACCGTGGCTTGCCATACCACCTTTCCAGACTTGCAAAATGCTCCACGGTCGGTGGATCACATCCTGAAAAGCATAGAAAAACATATAACCCAATCGCCCGCCCAAAAGCACACCCACCATGATTGCAGTAATCGTTAAAGACTGTTCCTCCGGTGTGAGAGCGGCTTTGCCCTGTTTGCAAAAAATATGCAAGAGCCAGATAGCGGCGAGAAATCCCAACGCATAAGCGAGCCCGTAATAACGGATGCCAAAATTTTCTGTGAATTGAAAAAGGAAAGGGTCTAAGTCATGAACCCAGTATTCGGTTTTAGACACGGTGGGAAAAACCTCTTAGGGGAAAAAATAACAGATTGACAATAGCACTATTATTGAGAGGAATGCAGACAATCAAATTCCGGAAGCTTAATCAGAATCGATAGCGGAAAACAATTCCACCCACTACCTGCGGCGGTTCGCCGCTAAGAGTGAAGCAGCATCAATAGCTCCATAGGTAAAGATCATGTCGGCTCCGGCGCGTCTCATACTTAAAAGAGATTCCATCAGGCAGCTTTCATAATCCAGCCAGCCTTTTTCCGATGCAGCTTTCAACATCGCGTATTCACCACTCACATGGTAAGCGGCAATGGGCAATTCAGAATGTTCGCGCGTCAAACGTATCACATCCAGATAAGGCAGGCCAGGCTTGATCAGCAGCCAGTCTGCACCTTCTCCTTCATCCGAATGAATTTCACGAATGGCTTCGCGGACATTGGCAGGGTCCATCTGATATGTTTTTTTATCACCTTCTTTCGGTGCCGATTCCAATGCATCGCGAAAGGGCCCATAAAATGCTGATGCGTATTTCGCGCAATAACTACAAATTAAAACGTTTTGGAACCCAGCCTCATCAAGAGCCCATCGAATAGCTTTGACACGACCATCCATCATATCGGAAGGAGCTACAACATCGGCACCCGCATTTGCTTGAGCCACAGCCATACCGGCAAGAAGCGGCAGTGTTTCATCATTGAGGATCTGCCCATCCTGTACAAGACCGTCATGGCCATCGCTCGAATAGGGATCCAGTGCAACATCGGTAATAACGACCAATTCAGGAATCTGTTGTTTTAATTCTTTAACCGCCCGTTGCAATAACCCATCTGGATTCAAACTTTCTTTCCCTTCAGAGTTTTTCAGGGAATCATCAATTGCAGGAAAAAGTGCAACCGCTGGAACCCCCAGTTCAAAAGCCTTTTTTGAATCAGCGACTAATTGATCTATGGATAGTCGAGATACCCCGGGCATGGAAACAATAGGAGTTCTCTGATTCTTGCCTTCTTGAACGAAAGTCGGCCAGACCAGGTTCTGAGGTTGAATTCCGGTCTCCCGAACCAAACTGCGAATTCCTGGGGTCAGTCGGTTTCTTCTAGGACGGTTTATCATGACGTATCTTATTGTTGAAAAAGGTATTTATCCTGCTCGGGAAAGGATAACCAATCATTTTTAGCAATGCAACCTGTTTCCCAAAAAACAAAACCCTGCCGGGCCTCGACAGGGTTCGAAATAAAAGCATCGTCTT
>CAZECX010000149.1:0-7906 GCA_964510965.1 uncultured Nitrospina sp.
GCAAGTGATTTTTTGTGGAAACCGAGAGCAAGGCTGGCTTTCCCAGATAATTCCTTTAGCTTTGAGCGTTGTATCCCCACATACGGGAAGGGCTTTGGTAGAAAGTGCATTGGGTGCCGCACCGATTGCGGCCTATGATGTCGACTGGCAAAGCGAACTTATCCAAAACAGCGAAACGGGTGAATTAGTTCCAAACCTTGAGTGGAAAAAGATGGCTGTTGCCGTAGAACGCTACCTGATTGACCCTAAATATGCCCGTTCTATGGGGCAGGCTGTACGAAAGCGTGCCAGTAAAATGATGGATCCTGCAAAGCTTGACCAGCATGAAAGAGAAACATACCTGGATCTTTTAGGGCGGTTTCGTGAACAGCAGGTTAGGGAGAATATTGAAGTCCATGACAAGGTTGCTAATGATTATGCCTCGGCACACGGGGAAATTTTTAATGAGATAGAGCAGGAACGACTGTCATCAGCCCTTAAGGAATCGTTGCAAACTGTTAAGACAGGTTGCAAGAGTTTGACGGCCCTTGATTATGGTTGCGGATCTGGAAACATCACAAACCAATTGCTCAATTTAAATATTAACGTTGTGGCTGCCGATGTTTCCAGTCATTTCTTAACACTGGTTCGTCAAAAATTTTCCTGCGAAAGATTGTCAACTCTAAGTCTGAATGGCAAGGATCTTATTGGTGTTGAGGCGGATAGTTTTGATTTTATTGCTGTCTATTCTGTGCTCCACCACATTCCAGATTATTTGGCTGCCATCACTGAACTTGCCAGAGTCTGTAAGCCTGGCGGTGTCATTTATATTGATCATGAACACAATGATGAGTATTTTTTTGACAGGCCAGTTTATAAGGAATTTAAATCCAAGGCTCTGCGCATTGATTGGCGGAAGTATTTTGTTTTTTCAAATTATGTCGGCAAGATTCGTCGTTGGTTTAATCCTAAATACTCGAATGAAGGCGATATTCATGTTTGGAGAGATGATTGTATAGAGTTTCACCGTATTGAAGAAATTTTAACAAGATTAGGTTTTGAAGTTGTTTGGTCTAAAGACTATCTCCATTTTAACAAATTATACCGACCAGAGATCTATAAGAAATATGAAAAGTTATGTACTGATGTACGGTTGATGGTGTTTCGCAAATCCTTGATTTAAAGTTTTTTCGTTATCATTAATAGCGTTCAATTATTTTGGGTATTTTGTTTATGGAGTCTGGGTTTTTAGCAGCTATTTTTTTGGTTGTGGCTACTTTTTTAATGCCAGCTTTTTCGCGAGAATTACGGAAAAGCTGGGCCATAATCGTTGTATATTGGGTTGTGATTGTCCTCCACCAAGGTGTGGCATTTCTAAATCAATATATATACGCTATACACGAAAAATTTCCCAAATCTATGCCGTCCGGCATAATTGGTGCGGGGAATGATGCCAATCTAAGTTTCCATTATATTGCAAAAGAATTGGCTTTGAATGGAGAATTGCTTTACAGGAGTAAGCTATTGTCGGTTCCGCTTTCGCTGGAAAGTTTTTTGAGGGCCGGGAGTTATTTTTATTACGAAATGCTTGGTAGTTTTTATCAATGGTTTGGTGTGTCACTCCTGTTTGGAGAGCAGTTATCAATATTAGTTTTTGCGTTTTCGTGTATTGTCTTTCTTAAAATAATGCGGCAATTAGGGTTGGAGCGTTATAGAGTTTCTTGCCTTTTCTGTTTTGGTGCATTGCCAACTATGGTCTTGCTAGGTTCCGTAACATTGCGAGAATCATTTGAAGTGTTTTTTTTCATGCTAGCTGTTTATTCAGGCGTGAAAATTTCTATCAGCGAAAAATTACAGACCACCTCTATTTTTTATATGATGATAGCAGCTTTTTTGATGGGGATTTTTCATAGAGCGTTGGTTGTTTATGCTGTTTTCATAATTTTTCTATTTTTAATGTACTCGCCTAGACCTATTAGCAGGTGGGGAAATATAAAAAAGCTACATTTGATAGGAGTGGGGGTTATCCCATTTATTTTTCTTGGCCTAGTAATTATGTCGACAACAAATTCCTTCAGTTTTAGTTATGTACAAAGAATTATAGATTACGGTATCTTTGATGCTATTGTTGGTTTCCAACAAACATCAATTGCGAACCTTGGAAGGACGTCCTATGCCGCGTTGCTTGATAGTTCGTCGATTTTTATGATGATCTATTCTTTTTTGAAGGGTTACAGTTTTTACCTTTTTAGGCCATTTCCATGGGAAATCCACAATGCCATCGATTTTTATGCTTTTTGGGAAGTCCTTGTGCGCATAACTTTAATATTTTTTTTCGTGTTCGAGTGGTGGAAAGCTGTTGGTCCGCGAAAGCGATTGCTGGGGCTAATGTTACTTTTGTTTTTTAGTATGTCTATTTTGTGGGCGGTAGGTACGACAAATTACGGAACAGCCATAAGACATAATATGCTAACTTGGTGGATTCTTGTAATTGGGGGTGTTCCTCCGTTTATAAAAAAACTAAATTTCTATATAGCCAGGTATGTATCGTCAAATGAATGCAATCGGCGAGTTAATTCCAGCTAGAGATACGGTCGTTTAATAGTCCTTCAGCAAGTATTTTTCAAGTTCAAGTTAAGCGACCTTGCTTTGGATATTTTTTTATTCTCATAGCACGGAATTTTATTTTTATCTGAACTTTTTAATTAAGTTTTGCTCTACAAGATGCTTATAAATCTTGGCCATATCATGCTTTGCCTAAGCAATATCACCATTATTTTTCTCTGGAAAGGTGGCCTAAAAAACTGTGAGCACTCTGAACAAATGTTTTAAAATTATATACTCCTCTTCGTTCATACAACAAAATTCCTGCATGAGGAGGACAAAAAATCCTGTCAACTGAAACGCGTTGTAGAGACTGTGTGCCACGAATAATGTGATGCATTAAATAAAACGGAAAAAGTCCAAGCCAGGATTTAATTTGTGATCGGTAGAAAAAACAGAGTCTCACAAATCTAATTCTGTCTCTCCATGGAATGCGTGCGACTATGGGCTCACCATTTTCAGGCAAACAAGCAAACATCCTAAATAAAATGCTGGGGAGATGAGCCCCGGTATAGAGAGGAAACTGGTAACATTGATCAAGAATTCTAAGATGTTTAGCCAATGCAATTCCAACTAAGTGCGCTGCATCGTGGTCCTGATGCCCACCCTCCCATGCGGGAAAATACAGATTATCAGGAATACCAATCTCATTTGTCAGATTCAGAAGAGAACGAAATGCTATTTCTAGCTTTTCACACAATCTGCTATCCCGAATCTTTTCACGCGTACCCAAGAAAAAAATATTTTCTTTTGGCACCCCAATTTTCCTCAAAACTGCAACGCTTTCTGCATTCCTAACTGCTGATGCACTTCCATCAAGAGTGCCTGATGTCAAATAGACAATTTTTATCTTTTTTCCGTTATTCTGTAAGCGTAGTATTTCATGGAAGCACCAGCACTCATCGTCTTGATGAGCAAAAATAAATAAGGCCACGGGTTAAACCAATTTCATTAGTAAAGTTCGATTCAATACAAATAAAGATCTTATTCCCATCAACTCATGAATAAGGAAAGCACTGGTGCTGATTTGGGGCTCTAGGTGTAAATTCCCTGACTGGATCGTTAAAGAGAGGATGTCCAATTATTTTTGGATGTGAACAATATAAAATAGGTTTATATCTATGGATGGAACTAAGCATGGTAGCCATTTCTCTTCAACCTCTTGAAAATAGTACCTGATGAAACTTACTAAGTTGTTAATTGGATTGATATGCTCTCGTGCTTGCCAGTAGTCATACTCCACCCCAGCCTTTATAAATTTCTTTCTTGCTACTAATTCTCTTCCAAGTCTCCAAAGTAGCCCAGGATCACAAGGTAACACCAAAGTCATAACCCCCCCTGGTTTGAGAACGCGCATCCATTCGCGCATGACTGCGTAGGGCCGATATAAGTGCTCAAGAACATGAGTGGCAATTAAACGATCAAAATAATTGCTCTGAAATGAAAGTTTATTTGCATCTTCCTGTGAAAAACGAATTTTTCCTCCTCTTCCTTCAGCATTTGGTGGCAGCTTGATATTGCTAATCAGAGGATGCAAATCTGTTATCAAATAGTCATCAAAAGAATGGTTAACATGCTTGATATGTTCACAGGTGCCCGCACCAACCTCAAGTACCTTACTAAAATGAACATTACGGTCAAAATTTTTCTCAGACCACATATGACTCTTTCGGAGAAAATAGCCTGTGAGACCCGCATCATAATTCTTCTCTTGATACAGTTCTTCCCATTTGTTCCGATAGTTATCATAGTTGGGGTCTGGTCTCATCCGTTTTCCTTGGCTTGCGTCAATAAAACTATAGTTTTATAAAATATTACCAATCATTGACCTACTTAATAATCCCCACATTTTATCCTGTCATCCTATAGCGACCTCAAGAGAGACGTCCCTTCACGCACAAGAACCACTGCTTGGTTCCAGGATCGGATAGCCGTCAATCGCTTAAAAATATATGATGGGCGAAGATAAAATCCCTTTACCAACTCATCCCGCCATCGCACAACCTCTTCAAAAGAGTTGTTACCACTGACAGGATAAGCGTTAGCCAAAAATCCGGCTTGAGCCTCGGAGTCTTCTGATATCCAACTCTTTTTAAGGGATTCTGTCCTTAAAGATGTACCCAAGGGGGCTTCGGCTATATTAAAAGATGCATAATCACAATCCAATTCAATGGCAAACTGTAGGGTCCGTTCTACAGTCTTTTGATTTTCTCCGGGTAAACCGACAATAAAATGACCAAGAGTTTTGATTCCAAAGTTGTCGCACAACGAAAATATTTTAGTATATTGATTGTTAACGATATCTTTTTTCTGTGAATTCAGCATAGCCTCATTTGCTGTTTCAACTCCAAAATTGATAGTGTGGCAACCAGCTCTTTTCATCCAGGTAAGAATTTCCTCATCCATAACATCTACCCGGGTTTCACAACTCCAAGTCAAGTCAATTTTTTCTTCGAACATCCGACGGCAAAATTCTAAAAAATAGTCCCTTTTGGAAGCAAATGTCTGATCGAAGAAAAATACCTCTCGTATCCCCTGTGATTGAATAAATCGCATTTCCTCTATTACTTCAGATAGATCTCTGTATCTAAATAACAACTTCTCCATGGGGCAAAAGGAACAAATATAAGCGCAACCAAAAGTAAGCATAGTTACAGTAAAAGGAAAGCGCTGGCCAATGGCATTACGATATTTTTTTACTGGAAACAAATCATGTCGTGGTATTCCGATCTTCGATTCCTGACGCTCACGATGATCTCCGTAATGCTTGACCCCTTTTCCTGGCCGCCATGGTGAAATGATTTCTCCATTAACCCGAAAGATAACCTGTTCCAGCTCAGAAAGATGACCATCAATATAAGCAAGTACATCTTTAGATGCATAATCCATCAGAATTGCATCAATGAATAGATAGCGCTTGAGATTGTCAATTGGTGCGAAGAGAAGCATATCCCCACTTCCAATCAATACGGTTTCTGGGCGGTCTTTTTTTAGATGCCCCAGAAAAAGCATGTCTTCTTGCTCGGAAATACTACCCGTCATGAAAATAATTATCTCTGGATCATAATTATCAATCCGCTCCTTGGTCTCTTGTTTGTCAAGGTTTTCCGCAATAGCATCAATTACATGCAAATCATGATGGGCGTTCAGTATAGCGCTTATGATAAGCAAGTCGCATGGCGGCAAATAATAGCTAGCCTTGCTTTCATTGCTGCAATAATTTGCCCGCAGAACGATGCGAGAATTGGGAGGAGACAGCAATAAGACCTTGCGCCTTTTTTTATTATTCTTCATTTGCTTGGATCAGATCAAAATGTTTTAGTCATAGATTTATCCAATTGAGATGCACAAACAGCACCAGAAATTTTTGCTATTTTATTCATTTAGGAATAAAGGTTCTTACCATACCCTGTTGTTTATACCATACCCCACTTTGAAATCCCTTCAAAGTGGGCACAAAAAAAGTAGGGAAGGACAACCCACCCCCTCAATATGATACCAAGATGGCCAATTATTTAACATCGGCATGGAAACATATGCCGGTTATTTTATTAAAGAATATGGGGCATTTGTTTATCCGCTACATTATTTAGCTGTGAAAAATTTTGTGAGGGGAGGTCCGGTTTTTGAAATTCATGAGAACTGTTTATAACACTTTCCAACCATTGGAAACATTGAGAAATATAGGTAAAAAGAAACCGCCCCGAAGGATGGCTTTTCATCCGAGAGAACTTTCTCGCAAAAGCAAGATGTTTATTATGTACAGGGCTTTCTTTCAAATATGGCAACCTCATTGTGCGCGTTATTGTGCACGTTGTAGACTAAATTATAACTCCTACGCTCAATTACAACATTTTTGCAAGTTGGATTCAGATAAACTAACAGTATAGTTCTATTAGACCTACTAAAACTAAGATCAATATTATCAAGAACCTTGTTTAAGACATCACCAACAAACGAATTGAATAAATAAAAAATATTTATATCATCATCTACACAATACTTAGATGCGTTAATATTTATAATGTTAATATCTGTGATCCCTTGTGTTTTGAAAAAACGATTAGACTTGTTACACAACTCCTCGGCAAATTCTATACCTACATATTTTTTAAAATTATATTTGTGGGCATAATATAGGGCCCTTCCCATTCCACTCCCATAATCCAAAAAGCCCATTTTCTCAAGATTATAGTTTTTAGATAAAAAATCAAAAATATCATCTAAGTAATAAGGATTAGATGGGGCATATTCACAACAATCGTTAATATCATTACGACTTATTTTTAAATCGTGTAAACTTATTACCCCTGATGTATGTTTCTTAATGTTTCCATTCAAGGTGATTTCTGCATAAATGAGCTTGAATGTAGTTAACAAACCTCTAGTACGTATAGCATCGTATACTTTTGTTAAATTATGAAAAATCATAAATTAAAGATCTACTAATCGCTTACAGATATGCGGTCCTATATGGTTTGCATATCGTATTGGAAGTTTACGCCATACGTAAGATGCAAGGCGGTATTTATTGTATACATCATCTTGCACTGGCTTCAGGAGGTCTACCTTCATAGGGATTGCACCAAACCCCGATTTAAATTTAAATGTATTACTTCCATACGCTGATCTCCCAAAATCAATAACATTTACATTGGGATATCTTATAGGTATTTCTGAGATAATTGCCCAATGTGAATAATGGCCTACTTTTGTATAAGAATATTGATAATCAATGCAATTCCAGTAAAGTGTTGCAAGATTATTGTCTACAAAAACAATGCTTCCGGCGATGGGTCTTGTCTTGTAATAGAAAACATAAAAATCAATATCAGTAAGAACAGCATTCATGATTTCAAATAGTTTTTTATCAACCGCAGGAGAACCATGCTTATGCATAATCCCTTGAAATAATTTATAGAATGCATCAATAAGACTCTGTTGATTACCAATTTTCACCTCTATGTCATAACGTCGTAAGGATAGATTGATGTTTTTTCTACAGTCTCTATTTACTTTGGTGTGCAATAAGTCATCAGCAGATGACTCCCCAATATTAAGATGCATAGTAACAGGATCATTTTTTTGAAAATCTGTGTAATAAGGATTCAGCACCTTGATTAGATAATTATTGTCTTTTGCAAGCTCCAGTAAATCTTCAATTTGACCATTATCTCTATCGGTGTAATTCAGCAAGGGTAAGTAGGATAGTATTTTGCCTCCTGTGAATGTCCTAATAACAAAGAAATCCATATATTCATCATACGAATATAATTCCTTGATTACTGCTTTCCATTGCGAAATAAATTTTTGTGAATAACAA
>CAZECX010000150.1:0-7883 GCA_964510965.1 uncultured Nitrospina sp.
CATCTTTTTCACGATCTGAAGCATCATCCAATTGGGTCGATGATGGTGATTGATGTAATGGGATTCTTTTTTAGTCTGGGGCTGGTGGGCAAGACCTTGCTGCAAAAAAAATTTAGTGCCGTGACCTCAACTATCCAGGGTTGGTTAACTCATAGGGTCCCGACCCAGATCTCCATTCCCACGCCATCTGATCCGCAAAATCCAGGAATCGGAGAAGTGAATGCAGAAGGTATTCCTGACGGGCTTGCTCAAGGGTTTTCTCTTTCGGAACGAGCAACATTTATCGAAAATGGTTTGCGTGCTATGGGGCTCACCGAAAATATTGCGCGATTGATGTGCCTCTGTGGCCATGGAAGTGAGACGGACAACAATCCTTATTATGGAGCATTGGATTGCGGTGCTTGTGGGGGAGCACCAGGCGATGCAAATGCACGCGTTTTTGCAAGGATGGCGAATGATTCGGAAGTTCGTCGTATTCTCAAGGGAAATGGATTGCCAATTCCCGATGACACCTGGTTTCTTGGCGGAAAACATAACACGACGACCGATCGGGTCGATTTTTACGATCTGGAGGATTTGCCTGATTCGCATAAAGAAGATTTGCAGGCATTGAACAAGGACCTCGAAAAAGCCGGTGCGAAACAGGCGCTTGAGCGATGCCATCGCATACCCGGTGCACCGACTGAAATTTCTCCCGACCAGGCTTTTGCTCATGTAGTCGAACGCAGTTGCGATTGGGCGAATCCTCGACCGGAATGGGGGTTGGCAGGCAATGGCGCGTTTATCATTGGAAGACGAAAATTGAGTAGAAGATTAGATTTAGGCGGTCGGTCTTTCTTACATTCTTATGATCCTGTTGCTGACCCTGAAGGTGCTATCCTCGAAAAAATCATGACCGCACCATTAATTGTCGTCCAGTGGATTAATGCGGGTTACAATTTTTCTGCAGCTGATCCATGGAAGTATGGAAGTGGGAGTAAGGTGCTACACAATGTCGTTGGAGGTGTAGGGATGATGCTGGGTACCCAAAGTGATTTGCAAATGGGATTCCCCTTACAAACTGTAAATAACGGAGACGCTCACTATCATGAACCGATGCGACTCTTAGCTGTTATCGAACAGACGCCGAGTGTAATCTCATCTGTCATTCAAAAACACGCGATCCTTCAACAGTTGCTTCATAATGAATGGTTTACTCTTGTGGCTTTGGAACCCAATAAGTTTGAGTTTCATAGGTACAATCCGAATGCGACGTGGGAAAAAATTGATGTTCCCTAATGAGGCATAAATAGAGAAAAATGTTTGGACGTTACAAGAATAAAAAGTTTACATTTTAAGTCCCTATGTATTTTTTAGAAATTATCGAATAACACTGATGCGCTGCAGCCAAAACGGTATCTAATAATATTATGATAACTCGCTCTAGACCGGTATCTTCAGAGTTCCTGTTTTTAAAAGCCATGGCTCTGTTTGTGTTCTGGATTTCATTGTCTGGCAGCTTTGATTGGATTCATCTTGGTCTGGGGTTAATTTGTTCCTTCGCCGTAGCCTGGCTCAACTCGGGTCATTCTCCATTTGTTGCGAAATTTCGTTTGTGGCTCAAGGTCTTCCTTTACCTGCCATGGCTTTTTTATAAAATCCTTCAAAGTAGTCTTCATTTGTCCAAGCTAATTTTGCATCCTGCGCTCCCCATTGATCCTCAGTTGATTTCTGTAGAAACAAAACTGAATCACCATGCAGCCGTTGTCCTTCTTGGGAATTCGATTACATTAACCCCTGGAACGATTACCGCAGAGGTTGATCGCAATAACCTAATTGTTCACGCGATGGATAAAGTTTCAAGCGAAGATCTTTTAAGCAAAGAGATGGAAATGAAAATTGCTGATATTTTTGATGACCAAGAGGCGGATTTATGAATACTTTTCTTTACTGCGTTTTGGTGTTGCTGGCTATTCTTATTGGTGTGTATTTGTACCGTGTCCTGCAGGGGCCCACAATTTTTGATCGTGTGTTGGGTCTCAATGGCATTTCCACCAAAGCAATAATTTTACTTATTGTCATTGGAATTTATTTTGATCGAGTTGATATGTTTATTGATATCTCCACGGGGTATGCCCTGCTAAATTTAGTCGGAGCACTTGCCGTGGCAAAATTCTTAGAAGAAAAGAGAATTCAGTAATATGGGCATACTTTCCATTATTTTTATGAGCGCGGGGTTATTTTTTCTGATTGTTGCTGCGATTGGTGTGATTCGATTGCCCGATGTGTTTAGCCGGGCTCATGCCGTATCATTAACAGACTCCTTAGGGGCCTTTTTGATGTTCGTTGGAATCGCCTTCCATGAGGGACTGGGTATAAATACTCTGAAAATTCTAGTGGTATTGACCTTGTTGTATATTCTCAATCCAGTCATTGCACATGCCACGGTTCGCGCAGCTCTCCGGTCTGGTTTAAAACCCTGGAAAAAGGAAAACTCATGATTTTTTCATATGAAATTCTTTTACTCCTTCTCATGCTTGTTACTGCTGCGGGTGCCATCATGGTGAAGGATTTGATGAGTGCTGTTTTGCTCTTAGGTTCCTATAGTTTTTTCTTGGCATTGGTATGGGCATGGCTCGGAGCAGTGGATGTCGCCTTCGTGGAAGCCGTCGTCGGAGCAGGGTTAGCTACGGTTCTATTTCTATTGACTCTATTCCGTACTGCTCCTAAAGATACTCGGCTTAGGAGACCTCCGCCTTCTTGGACAACGTTAATTATTTTTCCTCTCCTGGGAGTTCTTTTGCTATATGCCGCAAGCGATCTTCCTGAATTTGCGGATCCGAATTCTCCAGCGAGCGCTCATATTTCGCCGACTTATCTTGAGCAGAGCTATCGGGATACTCGCACCCCGAATGTTGTGACTTCGGTGCTGATGGATTATCGATCGCTGGATACGATGGTCGAGACCGTCGTGATTTTTGCGTCGGGCATTGCTTGTGCCTTACTGCTTAGGAGACATGGATAATGATACGCCCACACGACAGCATTATCGTACAGACCTTAGGGCGCTTTATCATCCCGGTGGTCCAAATTTTTGGTTTATATGTGTTGTTCTTTGGGCAATACGGACCCGGGGGAGGTTTTGTGGGTGGGGTCATTCTAGGCACGGGGATGATCTTATCGGTTTTGATTTTTGGTCATGACAATTCCCGGAGTCAATATGCCAAAAATGTTTTACATGGTGATGGGGTCGGGATGCTGATCTATGCGGGAGTAGGTGGTTTATGCATGATTGGGGGTGGAGAGTTCCTCAATTACGCTAATTTGGAAATCCCCGGTTTAGAAACCGCTTCTCGAAGATCTTTGGGAATCGTACTCACACAAATCGGTGTAGCTGTAGATGTTGCAGTAACAGCCGTTTCTATTGTATTCAGTTTGTCTGCTGAAGAAATTATCGAGGATTCAATTAATGGCTGATGCATTATTAGCGATTTTACAACGACCTAATTTTTTGACATTTGTAATCCTTTTTTTGTGGGGCTTTTATATCATGGTGACGCGATACAATCTCGTAAAGAAACTCATCGGGATGTATTTGGTGCAAACCAGCGTGATTTTTTTCCTGGTGTCTATTGGCGCGAAAAAGGGTGCGACGGTTCCCGTGCTCTTGTCAACCACGGAGCCAGTGCAAGTAGCCAGTTACGCTAATCCTTTGCCTCATGTCTTGACGCTAACGGCTATTGTGGTTGGCGTGGCGACCCTGGGGGTGGGATTAGCCTTGTGCGCTGCGATCTATCGAAAATATGGAAGCCTTGACGAAGAAGAAATTCTTGAAAGATTAGAATGAGTCAACAACTTCCCGCAATCCTATTTCTTCTCCCCTTGTTTGCCGCTATTTCCATGCCAGTGGTTTGTCTAAAACACCGCCATTGGAGCCAGCCAATTTCTTTGACAATTCTCGCGGCCATGGTGCTGGTCTCTATTTTGAATCTCCAAAACGTCATTCATCATGGCGAAGTGCGGTATGTGTTTAGTGGGTGGACGGTGCCCCTCGGCATTGAGTGGGTGGCTGATGGATTAGCGAGTGTCATCATAATGTTATTGAGTGTCCTGGCTTTGCTGGGTGTGGTGTTTACGGGACCAACCTCCCCAAAGGCTCTAGGCGGCCGAATCGTTCATTTTTACACTTTGATTTTATTGTTAATATCCTCCATGATCGGCATTGTTTTCGCTGGAGATTTATTCAATATTTTCGTGTTTTTAGAAGTTGCAGCTATCTCGAGTTATGCACTTATTGGTGTCGCTGGCGGAAGAGCGCTGTTTGCTGCCTTTCGCTATCTTGTATTGGGAACTCTGGGTGCTTCCCTTTATCTTTTAGGGGTGAGTTATCTCTATGCTGTGACTGGCACACTGAATATGGCTGATATAGCAGAGAGACTTCCCCTTTTACTGGACTCTAAAGCGCTAGTAGGGGGACTGCTTTTTATTTTTATTGGATTGGGAATCAAGATGGCCTTAGTCCCGTTTCATGCCTGGATGCCCGAGTCCTATACCTATGCTCCTGATTCCGTTTCCCCTATTCTGGCTTCACTCGTCACCAAAGTAGTGCTGTTGGCATGGGTCAGAATAATCTATTGGGTCTTTAATGCGTCAATTGTTATTAATGATATTCCGATTTTGCCGCTGGTACAAGTTATTGGAGTATTAGCA
The DNA here is from genome assembly GCA_964510965.1 of uncultured Nitrospina sp. GTDB lineage: Bacteria > Nitrospinota > Nitrospinia > Nitrospinales > VA-1 > UBA8687. Next base: position 4,690 of record CAZECX010000150.1, read on the forward strand.
GCGGTCATAGGCGCATTTCTGGCCTTGGCCCAGCGGAGTATTAAAATGCTATTCGCTTATGGAGGGATTTCGCACATTGGCATCATTCTCATTGGAATCGGTCAAGGCAACCAAACTGGATTTGCCGGAGGAGTTTTTTATTTATTGAACGATGCTGTTATGCAAGCTGCCTTGTTTTTTTTAGCAGGCGTGGCGTTTTGTCAATATGGGGTTAGAACTATTGACGACATAGGGCGTGTTGGAAAACAATCCCCCTGGCTTGCCGGGTCTTTAATTGTAATGGCCTTAGGCATGATTGGCCTGCCACCGACGGGAGGATTTTTTGGTAAATGGTACATCATTCTTGGAGCGTTAGAAGCGGGCAATTATTTTTCGGTCGGCGGAGTATTACTCTCCACGCTCTTGACGCTTGCCTATTTCGTTAAACTGTTCGAGGGCATTTTCCGCCAGACATCAACTCAATTGGACGTTCAACCGGGTGAAACTCCCCTCTCATTTAAACTGACTCTAGGAATCACAACCGTAGCTATCATGCTTCTTGGTTTATTCAGTGCTCCCATTGTTCAATTGTTGTTGAACCATGCTCTGCCACCAGGTCTTTGAGGGAAACTATGGATCTTTTCGTGCTCATTCCTTTGCTTCCCCTTCTGGCTTCTCTCATTCTTTTGCTAGGAGGACGTCGTTGGGGTGAGAACAGTCACTGGATTGGGATTCCTGCCATCGGCATATCCTTTTTGTTATCTGTTGCCGCTTTCATTGAAGTGTTGAAGAATGGACCCTTTACTCTTTCTCTTTATCGCTTCTTTCAATCTGGTTCCCTGATCATTGATTTAACTCTGTTCGTTGATCAGCTGACAGTTCTGCTTTTACTTCTGGTCACAGGTGTAAGTGGGGTGGTGCATGTGTATTCCTCTCGCTACATGATCGGTGATTCTAAATATAATCGATTTTTCGCTGTCATTGCCTTGTTTACATTTTCTATGATTTTGCTTGTCATGAGCGGCAACCTTTTGATGTTGTTGATTTGTTGGGAAGTCATGGGGATCTGTTCCTATCTGTTAATTTCTCACGCATCCGAACGACCTTCAGCCTGCCGTGCAGCCACCAAAGCTTTTCTCGTTAACGCAGTCGCGGATGTCGGATTAAGTTTTGGCATCATTCTAACCTTTTTTACCTTTGGTACACTCGACATCCAGACTATTCTTGCTCAGGCTGGAAGCATGCAGGACCATACCATCAATATCCTAGGATGGATGGGGTTGGATCTTCAAATCCATCCCGTGACGCTCATTCCCTTCTTCCTCTTTGTAGGGGCTATGGGAAAATCAGCACAAATACCTTTTCACGTGTGGTTACCCTTTGCGATGGAAGCTCCGACTCCCGTCTCCGCTCTTATTCATGCGGCTACTATGGTGAATGCGGGTCCTTTTTTGTTGGTGCGATTGAGTCCGTTGATTATTCTTTCTCCGTATGCAATGACGTTTATTTTCATTATTGGGGCCGTTACCGCGATTTTTGCTGGGATAGTTTCCTCGACTCAATCGGATATCAAAAAGATTTTGGCCTATTCCACAATCAGTCAAATCGGATTCATGGTCATGGCTTGCGGTTTGGGCGCGTTTGCAGTAGCCATTTTTCACCTGCTTGCGCATGGGTGCTACAAAGCGTTCTTTTTTCTTTCTACCGGCAATGCGTTGCGTTCGGTGGAACAGGAGCTTAAGCAGGGTGACCATGGTCATCCTGTCTCTGAGGGTATGGGGACCTTATATGGAGGGGCCTTGTTGTTGGCCTTACTCCCGCCACTAATGTTGTTTTCCGGATCGTATGAATATTTGTGGGGGATCACGGGGTTTGCTTCTGCCGCGATCGGATTCAAAGTGATTGGCTTGATCACGGTATTTGTGGCTGCTCAATATCTTTTTAAGGGCGTCACCTCGCTTTTTTCTCACGGTCCAAAGACGTACTGGCCCGCTTCAGGACAGAGTAGTTCGGAGATGCAATCTATACGACCCCAATTTTTAAATGGCTCCATTTTAGCGGGTGTTTTTCTGGCTACTGTTTTTGCGGGCGGATTATTGACTCTGTTTTGGAGTTGGTTCGCCAACTTCCTTGCTCCAGCTTTGAACTTTCCAGGAGTCACGTTAGGCGAAGGTGCTGTCGAGCATGGCTTTTCTTTTTGGCTTGTGGTTTCTCTTGGCGTGGCAGTGGCCGGATGGGTCTTTGCATATTCAACACAGATTCGATCTCAACACCAGGTCTCCAAAGCAAATGCGAGAAGCAATCGATGGTATGTTCTGTTTTGGAATAAAGGGTATTTTGATGAAATCTATAATGCTTATCTGGTAACCCCAACAATTCAGTTCGCGCATTGGTTGTGGCGAACTATTGACATAAGGATTATAGATCGTTTTGTCCATTTTATCGGGGCTTGTGCTGTGTATTTTGCCGGATGGTTGTGGCGAATTATTGATATAAGGTTTATAGATCGTTTTGTCCATTTTATCGGGACTTTTTCTGTGAATTTTTCCAGGCAGTTGTGGCAAATTGCTGATGTTAACTGGTTGGAGCGGAAAGTGGGACAAGTAGCAGAACAAGCTAATAATACTGGGGAAATACTGCAAGAGATAGAATCCCGCACCATCCAGCATCAATTATTAGTAATGATATTTTGGTTAGTGGCGATGACTGGCCTATTGTATTTCTTGATTTAAGGGTTCCTGATTTGTATCTTCAAACTATAAAAAAGGGATTAGATTGAAATGGCCTTATATTATTTTTCTTGGCTAACTTAAAAAGCCAGGGGTTTGCTTCTTTCGTAGGACGGAGGTTTTTAAAATGGCTATATTGATGGATCATCTGATTAGCTGGATGATTGCTGTTCCTTTTCTAGGAATCGTCATTCTGGCATTTGTGCGTGATGAAAAATCGATTCGACGAATTGCCTTTGGCATCACAATGGCGGAGTTTTTCCTTTCGCTGATACTCTGGAGAAGATTTGATTCCACCCAGCAAGGCATGCAGTTCGTGGAACGCGCGGAATGGATGCCCACGTTTAATATTCAGTATGCGGTTGGTGTTGATGGCATCAGTATTCTTTTAGTGATACTCACAGCCCTTCTTTGTCCACTCTGTGTCCTTTGTTCGTGGACGGGAATTACCACACGAGTACGAGCCTATCTCTCGCTGATCTTGTT
>CAZECX010000151.1:0-7656 GCA_964510965.1 uncultured Nitrospina sp.
TAATAGCGGGACCGGTGGTCATAAAGAATCAGAAGATACTTTGAATTCCAGTGTACGGCTGGTTCGGGGCGAATTTGATAATTCTAAAGCCAAAATTACTTTTGTTCCGGAAATTAGGGATAAGATCACTCAAGGGGGAGGCTGGAGGTAGTTTCCCATCGCCTGGATTAAAAAGGGAGTCGTTTTTATGAAAACCCTGCCATTATAAGTGCCGGATACAACTATTCATGAAAAATCAGGGGTTTCCGGGAATCTCAAAGTCTTGATTTGAGTTGAAAATCAATGTGCCGAATGGTATTTTGTAGTATCAAATATACAGGTTTTATATAGATTCAAAGAGAGTAAACACTCTATTTCCTTGTCACATTTTGTTGGGTCGGTGCTTTACCCTTAATCTCTTTTTGGGGCTGGGGATATAAGCAAAGTCTCTTTGAATAGACGGGATGCAGAGTGTTTTTTTTATTGTTGTCAATGTGAGGTGTGAATTTGTCGCAACCAAAGTGGAAAAAAAACGACAATGGAACCATTGAAGATCAAGATACAGATTTGATGTGGGTTGTAAAAGATTCTCGGCAGGAACTGGGTAAATGGCTCAATTGGGATGAGGGCATGGCCTATGTCAAAGCGTGCAACGATCAAAATTACCTGGGTTACAATGATTGGCGGCTGCCTAGTAAAAGTGAAGTGCGTTCCATTTTTAAAAACAAGGACCCTTATCGAGAAATGTTCTTGAACTTACCCAAAAAACCGGCGCGACGTGTTTCCAATTATCAAGCGGGCGGAGAAACCAGTGTGTGGACTTCGGAGACCCGGTACGACTCCTATGCATGGAAATGTTATTTCCCTGATTTAAAAGAAATCTGTGTTGATCAATCGGTTTCGACGACAGGGACTTCGGTTCGCATGGTCCGCGACCTGGATTGAATATTTTTATAAGGCGAGGTTAAAAATGTCTGACGAAAAGGAAAAAACTGAAGAGGTTTCAGATCCTGACCCTCTTGATGATGAGTCCGAAACTGAATGGGTAGGTGAGGAGGAATGGGGCGATGAAGAAGAGGAAAATGTCGCTCTGGTTGAAGAGGAAGTCCCCACCTTTGTTGATAATGGAGATGGAACCGTCAGTGACACACAGGCCAACCTGATGTGGAAACAAGATGATTCCTTCAAAGAATTTGGTTATGGAATCACCTGGTTTGAAGCCCAGGATTATTGTGAAATGCTAAATGAAAAACAATTCGCCGGGTACGATGATTGGAGACTGCCCAGTGGTGAAGAAGCGAAGAGCGTTTTCTCTTTTACACAATCTAATACCGATAAGGATGGAGCTGAAACCCATATCTCTGAACTGTTTGAATCGGGCGGTGGGCACAACACCTGGACCTATGAAGAAAAGCCTGATTATCAACAGTATGCTCAAAAATTCAGTTTTATTACGGGCAATGATATGTGGGAACACAAGGATAACGAATATTCTCATTGCCGGGTTACCCGCGACGTGATTCAAGAGGACTGGGAACCTGAATGGAGAAAAGAGACTAAAACGTTCGAACGATAATTTTTATTTGTCTGTAGTTATTTACAGGACAGAATTGGAGCTTTGTGAGTCATTACATGATTTTTGGGAAAGACGATTGCCCCCATACGCAAAAGGCGATATCTGATTTTAAGGTGAAGCATCGCTCATTTATTTATATTAATGTTGATAAAGACCCGCATGGGTTAAAAAAATTATTGGAATATTCTAATGACCAGTACATTGTTCCGGTCATCGTAAATGTCGATGAAGACAGTGTAGAGATAGGTTATACCGGAGAATAAAGCTATTTCATACTAACAGCCGGTGACCCCGGTTAAGGGATACTATTATGGAAGAAAACTCACCGCAGGAACCAGAACAGCAGCTGCAAGTAAAGGAAGATCAACAACTGGCGGAGAAAAAAGATGACAAGCCGAAAAGGTTTGTCGAAAAGGGCCGCGATGTTGTATTTGATACCAAAACCCGTCTCTACTGGTTAAAAAAGGATTCCTGGCAAGACAAGGGAAAGTTTTTTAACTGGCACGAAGCAACCGAATTCGCTGAAAGAAAAAATATGAGGAAAATCGGTGGTTATGATGACTGGCGACTTCCCAATATTGATGAAGCAACTTCTTTGTTTGACGAAAATTGTGAGGTGCCGGGTAAGGGCGGTACGAGCCTTCATTTTGATCCGATATTTCCGGAAGGAGCATTTAAAACCGGATGGATCGCAGGCGACACTTCAACAAGAAGACCCCGGTTCGACTATAGCGAAGGCAAAGTGGTCAGTGTAGAGGAGTATAGTTTTGGTTCGGTTCGGGTTTGTCGAAAAGATTTGGTGGTAAGACACCAGTCTGCTCCTCGAAGAAAGTAAACCCCTATGACAGAAACAACAAAGCTGAATTACATCGATAACGGAGATGACACGGTGTCTGATACAAAGCACGGTATCATGTGGATGAAGAATGACACTTGGCTGGAGTTGGGCCGACTCATCACCTGGCATGATAGTCTGGAGCTTGCTCGCAAAAAGAATGAAGAAAAGTTTGCCGGCTATAATAATTGGCGAATTCCCTCAGCTTCGGAAGCTAAATATCTATTCGATTTGGACACCACCAATACAGATATAGAAGGTTGTGAAATTCATATAGACCCTGTCTTTCCTCCAGGTTGCGGATTCACAACCTGGACCAGCCAGACCCGGGGTGCTAAAGCAGCAATGTCATATGATTTTCGATCAGATTATGAATATTGGCTTGCAAAAGAAAATGATGGGTTCCCAAGTGCAGTTCGATTGGTTAGAGATGATAAGGAAGAGGATGAAGACCCGGAATACATCCGAATCGAAAAGCGAAAAGATGGCACTATCATAGATAATAAAACTGGGCTTCAATGGAAAGCAGATGACTCCTATATGGATTTAGATAAATGGGTGACTTGGGAAGAAGCCAAAACTTATATCATTGAAGTAAACCGAAAACGATTCGCAGGTTTCCAGGACTGGAGAATGCCGACCCGAAAAGAAGCGCAATCCATTTATGATCCTGCCAACCCTGTGACAGATAATTATGGCGATACCATATTTTTACTTAAAGGGTTCCCCGCAGGAGCCGGGCAAACATCCTGGACAAAAACACTGCACAAAACAGAAAGAGGTACGGCTATTCGGTTCCATTTTTATAATGGTGATTTTAAATGGAACCCAATGGGTTTGAGAAGTCATGGGGTGCGGGCTGTCCGTACGCTTAAAAAAGATACCTGAGCGATTTTATGAGTGAAAATCCTGTAAGTGAACCTGCGGCACGTTTTGTCGAAGGGGATAGTGATACGGTGATCGATTGCACCAAACGGTTGGTATGGTTAAAACAGGATACGTGGCAAGTCACTGGAAAATGGATGAGCCAATTACAAGTGAGAGAGTTTGCTGAAACTTTAAATAGAAAAAGGTTTGCCGGGTTTTCTAATTGGAGACTGCCGACAGCAAATGAAGCAAAAAGTCTTTTCAATAAGAACTGGAAAAACTCAGATAATTCGGGCCAAGCCATTTTCTTATCAGAAGTATTCGATTCCGGTTGTTGCTTTTTATGCTGGACCAGTGATATCAGGCATAAGGTACAGGGCGTCCGATTGAGTTTTAGAAAAGGGGTCACGATGTATGATGATATCTATCGCACATCCAGAGGGTCTTCTCGATTAGTTCGTGATATAGAAAAAGATGAAAGTTTGATTTAAAAAGAATTAAAGGAGTAACAATTGGAAGCGCAAAAAAGATTTGTGGATAATGGGGATGGAACCGTTACCGATCTGGAAACCAAACTAATGTGGAAACAAACGGATTCGTTTCAGGATACGAGCCAATGGGCAAATTGGTTCAAAGCACATGAGTATATTCGTGGTCTGGAACTTGAGAAGTTCGCTGGGTATACCGATTGGCGAATGCCAACTTTGGAAGAAGCGGAAAGTCTTCACGATGAAAATCACTGCATTAAAGATATGGACAGAATGGATATTTTTATCAGCGATGCATTTTCTCCGGGAGGGGGGTTTACTTCGTGGACCTCGACCGAAATGCCACATGCCACCGCTGCTATTTTTTACTATAGATACGGTCATGCAAATTCGAATCATAAAGAAGATATTACCAAGGATTCGGTTCGCGCAGTTCGGGATGTAGAAAAACGTGAAATAGAAAGAGGGGTATTGAAAAAGTATCCTGGTTTTTCTGATTCGCCGCTTCCACGCTGATTTGAGTTTTAAGATGTAACGGATATCAAGGTCTTGCCTATTGCTGAGAATAGGAAAGATCATGAATTATATTGAAGGGGAATTGTCATCGAAAGTTATAGGGTAGTTAACAAACAGGAAAGCGAAAACTCGGTATTGACCTACCGTTTTGAGGAAGAGGACTACAGGCATACTTATATTCTTGAGGACTACTATCATACGAGTCCTTTTTTTGATTATAATTATGTGGTGGTTTACCTGCGTGACCAGGACAACTTGGAAAACTCTTTTGCGTTTCAGGTAAACTTTAACAAAACCTTCAATACGATTCCCGATCACCCCAAACTTTCCGAAGTCCAGACTCAGATTGCTAAAGGTTTTGCTAAAAACGCTGCGAATGAACTGATTACCCTTTTTAAGCAGAGAGCCGTTGAGGCAAAAGCGTACGGTGAAAAAAACCCGGCGACTTATCTGGAATTTGAGCCCGGCCGGTTTTTTAATTATTTCGAATTATTTCCTCGGAATAAGGAGATGCTGGATTTTAATTATGGTGCAGATCAATATTTCGCTGAAGATTCTTATGATATTGATCCGCGAAATGATAATAAATGCCTGCAATTATCCTTCTTTAAGTTCCAACTAGACAACTCAGACCAAGCTCCTATATTTTCTACGACTTATTATTTCGATGAAGAAGTAAGGGAACAGGAAGATGCGAAACTTCCTCCAAAAAACAACGATATGTTGATAGCGATAAACCAGTTTATTCCAGATTTAAATGATCGATTGAAGCAGAGATATAAAAATGCAAAAAAGATGGGCAATGAACTATTAAAAAATCAAGCTCCTGTAGAGGTTAAGCAGGAAAAAGTAAAGCCTAATGAGCCTTGCCCATGCGGGTCTGGAAAAAAATACAAAAAATGTTGTGCATTGATGTTGAATTGATTTTCTAATAAACAATTGAGATATTTTCTCATTTTCCGGTATTGAATAATGGCAAAAGAAAGAAGAGTTAAAAAAGTTCAAGCCCGACATATTCTTGTAGGTTCTAAAGAACTTGCTGAGGAATTGAAGGTAAAGATAGATGATGGTGAAGAGTTTACAAAATTAGCTGAAGAGCATAGTGAGTGTCCCTCCAAAAAGCGCGGAGGGGATTTAGGCTGGTTTGGTAAAGGGGCTATGGTTCGTCCTTTTGAAGTGGCGGCCTTCACGGCACAAGAGGGAGAAGTTGTAGGACCAATCAACACGGAATTCGGGTGGCACTTGATTTATGTTTACGAGATTCAAGAAGATGTTGATGCGGATGCTGGACCTCCAACTGGAGATGAAGATGCAGATGAAGACACTCTGCGTCTTGTCGCAGAAAATTATGCGCATGAGTTCATGATGCTGGGTTATACCAGCAAAAAGGTCCTGAGCCTCTTCACCAGCCCCCATTTCAAGTCCGCAAACACGGTTTATAATATTCTTGGAGTGGATGTGATTAATGAAGTGATTGCACAGGTTTTTGGGCAAAAAATTGAGAAGTCTGAAGGCGCGGAATCGGGGGAAGAGACCCCAAAATAGGAATTTGAGAAACAAAAAAGCGCGGTCCCCCAATGAGGAGGCCGCGCTTTTTTTATGCGTTATGTTTCTATTAAAGAGTTATGCTGTGCACATTTATGATATTGGCAGTGTTTCGTAGTTCGCGCAAGGCTTCTGTCGTTGGTGGCGAGTCGATGTTGATGATCGCTACCGCTTTTCCACCGTCCTCGACTCTTCCCAAATGAAAGCCCGCAATGTTTAGATTGTGTTTGCCGAGAATATTTCCCAGATTACCGATTACGCCGGGTACATCCATGTTATTTAGCATCAACATATTTTTGGAAAGAACGGCCTCAAGGCTGTATTCCTCAAATTGAACAATTCGGGAATCTCCTTTTCCAAAAATACTCCCTGTTACTCGATGTGTTCCGTTTTGTGTGGTCACTTGAACTTGCACGGTGCTGGTGTATTCATGCACTTCATTGCTTTTTGATTCCTGAACTTCCACACCTCTTTCTTTTGCAATGAAGGGTGCGTTGACCATATTAACGCCATCGATAGATCTGTTAAGCAGTCCTTTTAAAATAGCGATTGAAATGGGCTCGACGGTTAGGCCTGCAACTTCCCCATTGTATTGAATTTCGATTCGAGTCAGTGCGCCTTCTGTGATCTGTGATAGAAAGCCTCCCAAGTCTTCACCCAACATGAGATAGGGATTGATTTTCGCCAGCGTTTCGGCATCGATAGATGGCACATTGACGGCATTACGAACGTTTCCGTATTTCAGGTAGTCAATGATCTGGTCACAAATTGCGATAGCTACTTTTTCCTGTGCTTCCCCTGTGGATGCACCTAAATGAGGGGTACAGGTAATTTCATCTACTTTAAGTAAGGGACTTTCCAGGTCGAGAGGTTCTTTTGAATAAACATCCAGTGCAGCCTGTGCCACTTTCTTTTCTTTGATGGCTTCGATCAAAGCTGCATCATCGATCAAACTACCACGCGCGCAATTTACAATTCGTATGCCGGGTTTCATTTGGTCGAACTCTTCTTTTCCAAGAAGTGCTTTGCCATCGGCAAGGCCAGGAGTATGCAGGGAGAGGAAATCAGATCTTCCCAGCAAGTCTTTTAACTCTACAAGCTCTACTCCTGCTTTTTCAGCTCTTTCCTGGGAGATATACGGATCGTGAACAAGGATCTTCATTTGGAATGCGCGTGCACGGTCAGCGACAACGGATCCGATGCGACCAAAGCCAATGATTCCCAGGTTTTTTTCAAAAAGCTCGACACCCATAAACTCTTTCGGAGCCCATTTTTCATTCTTAAGCTTCCAGCTTGCCTGTGAAACGTTTCGGGACATGGAAAGCAATAAGGCCATCGAATGTTCTGCTGTGGTAATTAAATTTCCTTCCGGCGCATTCATTACAATGACGCCTTTTTGTCCAGCGGCATCCAGGTCTATATTGTCTACTCCAATTCCGGCTCGTCCTATAACCTTGAGTTTTGTAGCGGCTTCAATTATTTCCGCGACCACTTTGGTAGCACTTCGAACAATCAGGCCATCGTATTCAGGAATGATGGCGATCAGTTCCTCTTTAGACAATCCGGTTTTAACATCCACCTCAATGCCCGATTCTTTTTTTAGAATATCAACTCCGGTTGCGGAGAGGTTATCTGAAACTAAAACTTTCATTTGTAAACTCCAAAACCCTCTAACTAGGGGGGTAGTGATTTAACGTTATTAAATTTGTTTTACAAGCTTGGACCTTCTTGGTCCAGCGTCACGCTGGCCTCGGCGGCTGGCCGCCCACTCCCGTGGGAGGAAAATTTTGCGACCCTAGGCCTTACGCTTTTCAAAATCCTTCATATAATCAATCAGAGCATCAACGCCA
>CAZECX010000152.1:0-7608 GCA_964510965.1 uncultured Nitrospina sp.
CGGTTGTGGAAAATCTACCCTTTTACGCCTGATTGCAGGATTTGAATCTCCCGATCAGGGAAAGATATGGATTGAGGGTAACGAGGTGAGCTCCCTTCCTGTCGAAAAAAGGCCCGTGGGATTGATATTTCAAAACTATGCCTTATTCCAGCATATGAATGTTTATGACAATATCGCCGTTGGACCGCGAGTGAGGAAACTTTCGGAATCTGAAATTTTAAAACAAATTGATGAGCTATTAGAAATCACCCATTTGAAGGATTTGAAAAACTCATACCCGCAAAATATTAGTGGTGGAGAAGCACAACGTGTTGCATTGGCGCGAGCCGTTATCAATCGACCCAAAATACTTTTATTGGATGAACCTCTTTCCGCCCTTGATCCCAGCCTGAGACAACACCTCCGCGAAGAGCTTGTAGAAATGCAAAAGACTTTGGGAATCACATTTTTATTTGTAACCCATGATCAGGAAGAAGCCATGAGCATGGCTACCAAGATGTGTATCATGGAAAAAGGTTCCATTAAACAAACCGGAACCCCTGCAGATTTATATGAAAAACCTGAATCTTCTTTCGTTGCCACCTTTCTGGGAGAAATCAACTGTCTTGTTGGAACGGTGGAACAAAGTACTGGAAATCTGACAACCCTATCGCTAGGAAAAAATGGAAAGATTCAATTTATATCTAGTACCAATGAATCTGTGGATAAACGATGTTATGTGCGACCCGAAAAAATATTTTTTGATTTAGGACAAGAGCAAAAGGAACCGGTAAACAGTCTTGAAGGAACTCTCGTCAGCATAGATTTTTTTGGAAGTTACACCCGGTATCAAATTCAGCTTGCAGATGGTACTTTTTTTAAACTTTCTCTTCACCACAGAAAAGTCAAACCACCACACTCGATTGGAGATTCGGTCCGTGTTCTCTTTGCAGTTTCCGATGTATTTCAAATCATTGAAAATTAATTTTTTTAAATTTTCTGTTTTTCTAATTACAGCTATCTGTGTTTCATCTCTTTTCATTGGCTGTGAAGGCAATGGTGAGCATGAAGACGATACCTATATCGTAGCAACAGATGCAACACTGGCACCTATGTCCTTCATGAGTGTGGGAAACGATATGATTGGATTCGAACCCGATTTAATTCGTGCCATAGCAGACAAAGCAGGAATCAATATTAACTTGGTCAATGTAGAATGGGCTGGGCTTTTTGGCGGTTTGATCACTAAAAAATTTGATATGGTTATCAGCTCTGTAACCGTCCTGGAAGAAAGAAAACAGCGAATGGACTTCAGCACCCCCTATCTGAAAAGCGGGCTGGCCCTCGTGGTCCGAAGAGATGAAAACAATATAGCTTCTTTTGAAGATGCTAAAAACAATAATGCGTTGGTCGGAGCGCAGGTTGGAACTACTTCCTATTATTTTCTGGAAAAAGAATCATCTATAAGAACCAAAGGATACCAAATGTACGGACATGCTATATCGGATCTGATAAATGGAAAAGTCGATGCTGTATTAGGGGAAAGTTCTGGAACATTGTTCTTAAAAAATAAGCCTCTGTTTCAAGAAATAAAAATGGTAGGAGAAATTCTATCCGATGAATTTTACGCAGTGGTATTGCGAAAAGATGAAAACAAACTTATGACTCAGATCAATTCCGCTCTCAAAATTTTGATTGCCGATGGAACAGTAGCTAAGCTCCATAAAAAATGGGATCTGGGTCAAGCCGCACAAGTCCCCTAATATTTATTTCTAACATATGGGGTATGGGAATCCATGATAAGAAAAATATCTAGTCCAGAAAAAATAAATTCTCAGACATGGGCCTGGAATATTGCTGTATTGGCTAGTATTTTATTTTTAATTTACTTACCCTCAAAAGAAGCTCTTTCCACAAGCGAACAGTCCGGCGGGTATCTGGAACTTTTGTCACTTTTGCCCGCAGGTATTTTTTATACCTTACTTGTTACTTTTCTGGGAAGCTCTGCTGCCATTATTGTGGGGTTACTGGTAGGTCTGGGAAAGCTTTCAAAGAATCCGGCCATTCGACTTCCCGTTTCATTTTACACCGAGATACTTCGGGGTGTTCCGCTACTGGTCCTTCTTTTCTATATCTATTATGCCTTGGGTGAGTTTATTCACATGCCAGCTTTGGTGGCAGCGGTAGCTGGATTCGGTTTCAGCTATGGGGCTTATATGGCCGATGTTTTTCGTTCAGGAATTGAAGCGGTACCAAAAGAGCAAGGAGAGGCGGCTCGCAGCCTGGGCATGAATGAAAAACAGGCATTGACTCAAATAATTCTTCCTCAGTCCATGCGAACCATCATCCCCGCTATTGGAAACCAGACATTGGGGATGTTGAAAGATACCAGCCTGGTATCTGTTCTGGCAATTTCTGATATTTTGCGTGTGGGAAATGAATATGCCACAAAACATTTTAATTTTTTTGAAACCTATACTTATGTCGCACTAACTTATCTGCTGCTTACTCTTTTACTTTCTCGAGTAGTCCACAAACTGGAATTTCGATATCGCATCGAAAATAGTTAGATTTTGATATCCATATAAAAACTTAAAATAGTTACTTCATTTCTTTCAATTCACATACATCATTTAAACTAACGACACGTACAGGACCTGGAAAATGAGACCACTGCTCTCGGGTTAATTGGTTGATTTCTTCCTCAATAGCATCCACTCCGTCTTTGTCGACAATTCCAGCATAAAAAAGTTTAGCTGCTGCCCAGCAGTCGGCATTCCCAACCCGGTCATAATGGTCGTAAATATCTTCAACTCCCCTTACCAAATGCCCCAGGGTATGATTCGCACAAACATGATTAATAGCAAAGGCCCTGGTATTTTTGGAAAGGTCTTTCAACTGCGCAGGGTTAACACGAATTTGAGGTGCCCCCAATGTGCTGATCCCTGCTTCAACCATCTGTCTTGCCGAAGCATCTGAAATTATTTGAACCCGCGAACTATGATAATCACTACAATAAAATTCTTCGATAGAATTCTGGGCTCCCGCCGGAGTAGAAAATGCTGCAAGGAAAATAACGATTAAAAAAGTTTTTTTCATAAGCCCTCCCTTAAAAATTAATTTAGGTTCTGAAAAGTCAACATTCCTGCGATAACACATTGATATATTTGAATTATTTTGTGCCTCCAAAAATGTATTACCTAAGGTAGAAATTGTCTTTTTGTTTTGATAGATTGTCAACTTATAAGATTCCCAATTCAACTATTTTATCTATTTTTACGAAAAAATTGAACTATCAAAATCGTGACTTTTTAAAATGAAAATATTATATTAAAAAAAGAATCTTAAATCAGGAGGGTTGAAATGAACGCGACAATGGATAACGAAAAAAATGTCGATATTGATGACTATTTTCTTCTGGCTGCAAGAAACTGGAATAGTCAAACAGAAGACTATACTGCCATCGGTGACTCCGCTACATCCGTAAAATATTTCGACAATTATCCAGATGCCGAGCTATCATTTCAAAATGGGGGCGTATCTGTTTTTCCTGAGTTAAAGGGAAAGGATATTAAACTCGACTTGATCCATGTTCGTTATGGTGTAAATCGATTGGTACTAAGCCGGATAGTTGTTTAAATTAATTTTCTTTTCTTTGGAAAATTTTAAATAAAAGAAAACAAACCTCTACCATAAAAATATCCTCGCCTACAGTAATATAGGTTAAAGGTCTGGCCCAAAATACTCCAAAACATCCGCAATTTGGCACCTCTATTCCTCTCAATAACGTAATAGTCGCCAATAGGGTAAAACCGACATGCAAACCTGTAGCCGCCAAAGCAGCCATTTTTAAATTCAATTTACGATACAAGTTTTCTGCTATTTTAAGTTCAATCACCACCATAGAAACCGCTACTGCAGGCTGCAAGAATATTGAAATTATTTTGTAGGTATCTATAACTTTTTTCAATACATCTTCGCTATGGGAAGCCTAAGAAAAAGAGTTTCTTCATTAGTATCATTTTACTGAAAAAACTAACAAAAATAATTTTTTCGGAATTTTTAATTTACAAGGAAGGTTTATGCGGACTGCTTATTTTCCAACTCTTCTACAAGGGATCTTATTCGCGCAGCACCTGGTTGCTTTGGATTTAGTCGGAGGGCTTCTTTTAAAAATCCTAGTGCCTTTGGAGCATCATTTTTAAATTGGTAGTAAATCATACCCAGGCTCAAATGAATTGAAGCCATTTCTGGTTTAATTTTTAAAGCCTTTTCATAATTTTCAATGGCAGCGGATATATTTTTAGTTTGCATTTGGATGTTGGCCATATTCATATACGGAAGGGCAAAGGAAGGATCAAGATTTCCTGAAATACGATACTCCTGCATGGCAAGATCTAATTGACCTTTCATCATCAAGGCATTTCCTAAACCAAAATGTGCCTTGGAATGGTTGGGTTGCATCTTTATGAATTTATTAAAATTTTCAATTGCTTCATCAAACCCGCTCAACTCCATAGACAAATAAGCAAGATTATAAAATGCCTGTTCAAAATATGGATTAAACTGAATTGCCTTTCTGTATGATTCTGCCGCTTCCTGCTTCTTGCCAACTAAATGGTAGGCCCGGGCAATATTATAATGCGCAGGACTATAGTCAGGTTTTTGATTTATAGCTTTTTGAAAATTCGATATTGCTTCTACATATTTTCTTTGTTTACCATAGACGTTTCCCAGATTATTTAATCCGAAAAAATAATTTGGGTTTATTTTTAAAGCCCTTTTAAATTCTTCAACCGCCTGATCATAATCCCCCAACTTGTCATGTGCTTCACCCAGGTTGTTGTATGGCCTTACAAGGCCGGGAGATTTGTGTTTTGCATCTTCCCATAATGTTGTCTCATCTTTCCAAATTTTATTTCTATTCATTGCTAACAGAGAGAACAAAATCAAAACTGTAAGCATTCCAATTTGCATAGGGACAACAGTATAATTTTTTGGGTTTAAATTTCGGTAAGTTTTAATTACCCAACTAAAAGCACAAGTTGACAGCAAGGCAAACCCCACAAGTGGTAAATAGGTCCGGTGCTCCATCACCGGATCTAAAAGGGGAATGAAACTTGATGTTGGTAAAAGGGTTAGGAAAATCCAAGCCATTCCAAATCCGAAACATCGCTTTTCAATATCCCATCGCCCTTTTGTTTTGATTCCAATTGATATTCGAACCCAAATGGCTATTAATAGGCCTAATGAAAATATACCTAACCAATTTTTCGGATTTAACCAATCACTGAGAATCGGAAAGTTGATATCCAAATTTAAATTGAATGGGAATAATAATTTTCTGAAGTATTCAAATGGAACAACAGAGGTTTGAGTTAAAAACCAGGTGGAAGATGAAATTTCTGCTGAAGATGCGGATAAAAATCCGCCCCCAAAGAATTGTTTATATCCCACACCTGCCAATAGCGGGATGAACAATAGTGAAATCCATTTTAAATTTTCTGACACCCATTTCCGAGGACCCGCTCTCCAAATAAAGTAATAATGAAAAATAAATAAGGCCGCTGGTAAGGTCACTATAATTTCTTTTGAAAATCCTCCCAAAAGGAAAAACAGAGTAGCTCCCAAAAAATATGAGCGTCCTGATTTTTTCTCCTGTGTTCGGTTGGTAAAACCCTTAAAAACTAATATCGAAGTAGCGAGATAGAAAATTGTCGCCAGAATTGATGAGCGACTTGATATATAAGTTACTGATTGGGTACTGAGAGGATGAAGGGCGAAGATTAATGCAGTAAAATATGGCCATGAAAAAAAGGGTTTGCTATTTTTAATTGAAAGATCTTTCAAATAAAATAAAATTTGTTGGACGAATTTGTAAACCAGAAGGGTGGCTATAATATGGAAGCAAATATTAAAAACATGGTAGCTCCACACTTCAAATTCGCTGATCGAATAATTTAAATTAAAAGAGAGGATTACCAGGGGACGCTGGAAAAAACTGAAGATAAACTGGGGTATTTTATCCCAGCCTCGGATCCAGGGTTTTTCCAGTATGGAAGGGATATCATCAAAATGGAAAGAATTTAAAATTGTATTTCCATAAACCAATACAATTAATAGTGTCAAAAAAATTTTAGGAAAAATTGAGTTCATAAATATATATTTCAAATCCTGCTGTTGGGATTGTTGTCATTTAAAATTTTTATAAAAATATCTTCAATTTGATCCGTTACCTTTTCCCAAGAGTAGTTTCTTTCAGCGGTTTCCCTACATTTTGATTTTAGTTGGAAATAATATTCAGGAGTGGCAAGAAAATGTTCAATCCCTTTTGCCAGGGCTTCGGGTGAAGTCCCTTGAAAGATGAGCCCTGGATCGACCATAGCCAATAATTCCTTCGTCGCGCCAACAGGGGTTCCCATAACCGGTAAGCCACTTGCAAAAGATTCCGCTGTAACCAGTCCAAAGCCCTCAATGGCTGTTGTCGGTAAAACAAATAAATCAGAAGCTCTGAAATAAAGAGGTAGAATTTCGCGAGGAACGAGACCCGATAGTCTCACCGTATCTGAAAGATTTTTTTCTGATATCAATTTTTCCAACCGTTGCTGCAAACTTCCTTTTCCTACAATGTTAAGTTGAAAAACTTTTTCAGGGTGTTTATTTTTAAGAATTTCAACAGCCAATACAAGATTCTCCAAACCCATTCTTTCTTCTAACCTTCGCACTGTCAGTATTAACGGCACATTCTTTTCCAGGTTTAGCCTTTCACAAATTTCACCTCGATTTTCTTCCGGCTCCAGGGGATGAAACTCTTTTAAGTCGACGCCTCCAGGGATTATTGGCAGATGCGGTTTTGACAAAGAGTAATACTCCCTAAAACGGCCTTTTGAATATTCGCTGAGGAAAAGTATGGTGCCAGAGAATTTGTAACATATCCATTCCATGATTCGAATCAATTCCAGGCGAAATTTCAATCCAAAAGGTACTCGAGCCATGCCAACAGCGTTGATCCTTTCTTCATCGAACCATGAACTGTGAAAATGATATACTTTTGGAACGTTCCATAATTTTGGTAGTAAAAGGGTAATAAATCCTATTAGCGGATTATGAATGTGAATGAGGTGGATAGGTTCTTGCCTTAATATAGTTTTTATCTTTTTTCTGACCGCGTTCCATAACGATAAAAAGCTCTTACTTTCCTGAAGGGAAACACGCTGGTATTGAATTCCATCAATCGATTCCTGTGACAGTTGATTTTTTGAGGATTTACAAGTTATCTGGTAAACCTTATGTCCTCTTTCCACCAGCCGTCTATTTACTTCATAAGTCAAACCCCAGGCGCCACCAACTTCATCCGGGTAACAATGATATTGAAGAGAAAGAATTGTGAGTTTTTTTGGTGGTTTGTTCATAATCTTGAAATATTTTAAAACAGGATCCGTTTCAGGATGGAAATTCACCTATAATTGGTGATTACTCGGGCTAGATTTTAACAGAGGCTGGGTTTGGGTATCCATTGAAACATTATCATTAATACTATATATTAGAAGTAGAGTAATCTCCCAATAAGTATGGGGGGCGATCCGGTTTCGACGGGAGAGCTGAAGCAAAGGTTGCATGTACGGGATG
>CAZECX010000153.1:0-7422 GCA_964510965.1 uncultured Nitrospina sp.
GGGAATGTGGCAAGGTTGGAATATTTGCCAATTCTTCTGGCCCAAGAGAATAAATGTTTTTATCCAACGGCTCGCCCGGATCAATTTTGTTTTCAATGCCATCCAATCCGGCCATTAACATCACCGCAAAAGTAAGATAGCCATTACAAGATGGATCTGGAAAACGAATTTCCAAGCGTTTCGCTTTCGGGCTTGCGGAATACATGGGAATTCTGATGGAAGCACTTCGGTTTCGACTTGAGTAAGCCAGGTTGACCGGCGCTTCAAACCCCGGAACCAATCTTTTATAAGAGTTGGTAGTAGGAGCAGCAAACGCACAAATTGTTCTTGCGTGTTTCAAAATACCACCGATATAGTGCATTCCTAAATCGCTAAACCCGGCATAACCGTTTCCGGCCATCAGGGGTTTGCCATCTTTCCAAATACTCTGATGCGTGTGCATTCCGGTTCCATTGTCTCCATACATCGGCTTCGGCATAAATGTGGCGGTTTTACCGTGCGCCCGAGCAACGTTTTTGACAATGTATTTGTACCACATGAGGCTATCCGCACAATTTACCAGAGGAGAGAATCGCATATCTATTTCACACTGACCGCCTGTGGCAACTTCATGATGGTGACATTCCATGGTAATACCCACTTGTTCCATGAGTAGCATCATCTCTGAGCGAATATCCTGAAGGGTATCGTTAGGAGCAACAGGGAAATAACCTTCTTTATGACGCGGTTTATGCCCCAGGTTAGGGCCTTCGTCACTGCCTGTATTCCAAGTTCCTTCTTCAGAGTCGATAGAGTAAAACGATTCGTTCGCTGTTGAATCGTACTGAATATTATCGAAGATGAAAAACTCGGCCTCGGGGCCAAAGAAAGCAGTATCCCCAATTCCTGTGGATTTAAGATATGCTTCGGCCTTTTGGGCTATGTTTCGTGGATCACGGCTGTATTTTTCTTTTGTAATGGGATCAAAAATATTACAGATCATACTAACTGTGGCATCCTTCATAAAGGGGTCCATTACAGTGGTACCCGGATCTGGAATAACAATCATGTCGCTATTGTTGATTGCCTGCCAACCTCGAATGCTGGAGCCATCAAATCCTAAGCCATCTTCAAAAAGACCTTCTTCTAATTCTCCGATGGGCACTGAAAAATGCTGCCACGATCCCAGAAAATCCATAAACTTCAGATCCAAGATTCGCGCGTTATTTTTTTTTGCGAAATCTACTGCCTCTTTGGGGGTCATTAATGTATCTCCTGCAAAAATTAATTAATTAAAACTCATTAAAACAAAACGCAAAAGTCCAGCACCGCATAGCGACTGCTGAACCAAAAAAATATAATTTTGTTTGACCTGAATTAATTCAAGCTAAAAAATTTACTCTCATATTCCTAAATGGCGTCTTCCCCTCGTTCTCCGGTTCGAATACGAACGGTGTCCTGGAGGTCGATTACAAAAATCTTTCCATCACCTATTCTGCCTGTTTGTGCTGCCTGCATTATGGTGTTGATCACATCTTCCACTTGGTTATCACTAACAATGATCTCCATTTTTATCTTTGGAAGAAAATCAACAACATATTCTGCCCCACGGTATAGTTCAGTGTGGCCTTTTTGCCGACCAAACCCTTTTACCTCACTAACCGTGATGCCTTTTATTCCAATTTCGTTGAGTTTGTCTTTTACTTCGTCCAGTTTGAAAGGCTTAATTATCGCCTCAACCTTTTTCATAAGTGACCTCTAGCCAATTTGTTCAGAATGGATCAGGGCTTGGTGACGATTTCGCCATCAGGTTTTTATGCTGAAACCCGATTAATTCGCTTAATTAAACCCCCTTAAAAAACACTGTTTACCCTAAAGAATTCAATTTTCATGCCAACCCTGCGGGCCAGCACACCCTAGGGCATCCAGCTAAAAGCCTATAAATTTAAAGGAGTTTAAGAAGCGCAGAAACTATACCATACCCCCCCCATAAATTCAAACCTGAACCCGTGCCTAATTATTAAACAAATAGCATGAAAAAATGGTTAATTTTTAAGCGTTTTTAGACCCTGTCACTTTCTGAGTCTAGTTGCTTAAGGCTGGATTCTAAACCTATCCTTTTTTCTTCTACCAACTCTTCTGAAGAACGTGAAGCAAGGTATATGGGAGGCCCAAAATTGATATTACAGCGGGTGAAGGGAAGCGGAAGGATAAAACGGTCCCAAGTATTCAAAATCACCTTGTTTTTTGCCCCAAAAGTCATTGGAAATAAAGGTAATTTGGTAATTCCTGCCAATTGGACTGAGCCGGATTGGGCAACACAACGTGGGCCTCTGGATCCATCTGCAATAATGATAATTCTTTGCCCATCACGTAATACGCGAATCAGTGAACGGGCCGCGGGCACCGCCTTTTTAAAAGTAGACCCACGAATTACAGAATAGCCCATCAAACGCGCAAGTTTTGCCAGTAGATCTCCGTCTACACTGGGACTGATCAATAAAAAATAATCTGGACGATTTCTTAGATAATAAAATAGATAAAAAATTCTTCCGTGCCACAAAGTCAGAATATAAGGTCCAGTCAAATTTTTGATTTGATCTTCGGCCTCGCTGTTCAGGTTCTTCATACGAAGTGTCAAACACCACAGATAAACTACTCCATATAGAAGATAGGGGATTACATAATTAAAAAGAAATTTTTTCATTTGGAGATATTTTTGATAATGAATCCGCCAGGCTTGCCGCAACGGCTTTCATCACTCCCGGGTTCCCCAGGTTTTTACGAACGAGCAGCAACCGATCCCGAACTTCCTGGCAGTGTTCAGGATTCTTTAAAAGTTTCAATATTTCTACAGCAATATTCTTCGCGTTTGCCTTACTCTGAATCAATTCTGGAGCAACGCCTTCTTCTGCGACGATATTGACCAACCCGTAAAAAGGAGTATTTATAAGCATGAGGGCCAGCCAATATGTCAATGGACTCAGCTTATAAATGATCACCATTGGACAACCTATTATTCCTGCCTCAAGAGTTGCCGAACCCGAAGCTATAATCAAAGCATCACAGGCATTCATCGCATTGTAAGTTTCACCCTTTAAAATTTTTATATCCAATGGATTGGAACCCAGTTTGCTCCCAATGAATTCAGAGTCAATAGAGTCGGCAATAGGAAGTAGGAATTGACATTCCCCCATTTCCTTCTTTATTATTTCTGCTGCACCCAACATTTCATCCAGAAGAGAAGTGATTTCATTCATCCGGCTTCCTGGAAGAAGGCCCACTGTTTTTATTTTTGGACCCAGGGAAAATTTTTCCAAGCTTTCTTCACGGGTTCGAGTCGGACGAACCATATCTAAAAAAGGATGGCCTAAAAATTCCGCGTCGACACCTGCTTCCCGATACATTTCCTCTTCAAAAGGCAAAATAACAAACATCTTATGTACCGACTTCCGGATATCTTTAATTCTGCCCTTTCTCCATGCCCATACCTGAGGACTGATAAAATAATAAACTGGACAATTGTGTTTGCTGCTACGTTTTGCGAGTCGAAGATTCAAGGTGGGATAATCAATCAATATCACAGCGGTGTATTTTCCCGATTCAATTTCCTTCACCAATGCGCGGTAGACACCATAGTAATGCCCAAAGTCGGCAATAATTTCGACTAAACCCACCGTTCCCATACGCTCTATTCCAAACAGGGTGTTGACACCCGCTTCCTTCATGCGGCCCCCGCCCATTCCGGTAAACCGGGCATTGGGATATATATCCAATAACGCTTGGACTAACTTTGCTCCATGTAAATCTCCGGAGGCCTCACCGGCTACTATCAAGAAATGAGGTTCTTCTTTATTCATAATTCATCAGCTAATCAGTAGAGCCCGTTGTACTAAACACATGTTACAGATAGCTTGGCCTCATTGGCCATTTTTACAACCTGTTCCTGCTCCACCGCCATAACCCGGTCTGCCTCCAAAGCTAAAACAGAAGCTCCGCCTTCTATCAGAGTTTTTATAGTTTGCTGACCAATGCCGGGACTATCGTATCGATAATCCTGATTTGTTCTGCTGACTTTTAAAACCACGCAATTTCCCTTTGCCAGTTCGCATCCCCGTTGTATGGCCTTATCCGTTCCTTCAAATGCTTCAACTGCAATTACCGATTTATTTTTTACTATCAGAGTTTGACCAATTTCCATATCAGCTAGTTTTCTTGCAATGGGCAAACCAAACTCAATGTCTTCTAATTCTTTTGGCGAAGGTTTTCGATGAGTCAGAACACCTTTTTTCGGATAGACTTCCGCTAAAAAATCTTTTTGACTAAGAACGCGCACCCCTTCTTTTTCTAGCTCCTCAATCACCCCTAAAAGTAAAACTTTATCTTCATGGGAAAAAATGTTTTTTAAAAACTTGATGAACATCAAATCGGGCCACTGGAGTTTATAAATAACGCTCTTATCCACCTTTCCCAATATCAACAATTCTTTCACGTCATTTTTTTTCAGAGCGTCAAGAATTTTACCGGGCTGGCCTACCCCAAAGGAATAGCATTTTTCTGAATAGGGAGAAAGATTGGACTGAATTTCATCCGAGAAACCGACACTTATCAGCCGGGTTCCATTCTGGCTGGCTTTCCTGGCGAAATAAACTGGAATCTCCCCAGACCCGGCAATCAAACCGATTTTTTTTATTGGATGGGAAGGCATGATAAAAGTGCGGGAAAAAGGGGAATGTCAAAGTAAACTTGCAGAACTAGAACCTGGACTTAGTGATTACTTTTAAACTGGCTAAGAATATCCAAGGCAATCTCCAAGGAATAAAGCTCGTTATCAATAGCCACTTTTCGAGGGCTGCCATTCGTAGCGCAATCCAAAAAGTGCTTGAGTTCCAATTTAAGAGGGTTATCTTTATGAACAAATATGCGTTCGACCAGCGATTCCTGTTTATACCTTAAAGAATCTTTGCTCAGTTTATGTTCTGAAGAAGATTTCCTATGAACATAGATTTCCTGATCGGTGTAATCGAGAACTACAAAAGAATCTTTTTGAGTAACCGAAAGTGTCCTTATCTGATTCTGCGAGGCCCGACTGGCTATAATATTTGCAATACATCCATTTTCAAATTCAAGCTGTGCATTTACAAGATCGTCTTTTTCCGAAAAAACCGATGCGCCTAGAACATGAGTTTTTACCACTTTTGATTGAATCAGATTTAAAATGATATCAATATCATGAATCATAATATCGAGAACCACGCCATCATCTTTAACCCTGTCTGTAAAAGGCCCCATGCGTTTGCACTCAACAAAAATTGGGGATTCAACAATTTTATGCAATTCCTGAACTGCCCCGTTAAAGCGCTCTACATGACCTATATGCAAAGTCAAATCCTTGTCTTCTGCAATTTGAAAAAGTTCCCGGGCATGATCGAGATTATTAGCACAAGGTTTCTCCAAGAGAACATGAATTCCTGCATTCAAAAAATCTTTTGCAATGGGAAAATGCAATCCGGTGGGGACAGCGACTACCGCCACATCGACTTTATCAAAAATATCTTGATAATTTTCGAAACCAGGGGCGTTATAATTATCTGCGATTGCTTTTCGGCAATTTGAATCAACATCCACCACCGCAGCAAGTTCTACTTCTGGTAATTCTGAAAGTATACCAACATGGTATTTCCCCATTCTTCCAACACCAATGACTCCTACTTTAACCTTACTCACTACTTAGTTACTCCTCTAGTGGAGTTTTTAATAAAATCTAAAAGATAATTAATTTCTTGGCACATTTCAACTTCTGAACTTATTTTCTCCAAAGCCTGACTGGTATTCAGATCCGGACTAGAAATTATTTTAAAAGCTTTCTTTATAGCCGCCCTGACGTTTGGTTTAAAATTGGCTCTTTTCAATCCTACCGCATTGACACTCAATAAGCGGGCGGGCGTTCCTTCGACTGTTGAAAATGGCAACACATCCTGATTCACTCCAGCCATTCCGCCTATCATTGCATTTCTACCAATTCGAACAAACTGATGGATTCCTACCAAGCCGGATATAAAAGCCTGATCTTCCACAATGACATGCCCGGACAAACCGGTACCATTTACAATAACAACCTGATCGCCCAATTCGCAATCATGGCCCAAATGCGAATATGCCATGAGCAGGCAGTTTTTTCCAACCCTGGTTACACCATCATCAAATCCCGAACGATGGATGGTCGCATACTCACGAACCACTGTTCCATCACCAATCTCTACCGATGACGAAACATCCTTAAAATTCATGATTTGTGGCTCACCACCTATAGATGCGCCGTGGAAAATTTTACAATTTTCCCCGATCATTGTGTTTGCCTCTATTAATGCATGAGAGCCAATTACCGTTCCCTTTCCTATCTTTACACGCGGACCAATAATAGAAAAAGGCCCGATTGCAACACCTTCTCCCAATTCTGAATCTGGGTCAATGATTGAAGTTGAATGAATGGTCAAAGTTTAGAAAGGAATAAGAATTTCAAATTGGGTTAAGCTTCTGCAAAACCTAATAAAATCTTAAAAAATTATTTATACCAGGTCATTCCTTACCCATCATGGCTTGAATGGTGCACTCGGTCGCCAACGCATCCTCAACAAAGGCCTTCCCTTCAAATCGAAAAATAGATTTGCGCTGTTTTATCTTTGTTAGTTCCATGCGCAATTGGTCTCCTGGGACTACTGGTTTTCTAAATTTAGCCCCATCAATACCCGTGAAAAATACCGAGCCTTGTCCTTCCAGCTTAAGAATCTTTAATCCTAGAATGCAAGCTGTCTGAGCCAGGGCTTCAATAATAAGAACTCCCGGCATGACTGGAAAATCCGGGAAATGCCCTTGAAAGAAAGGTTCATCGGCGGTGACATTTTTAATACCTACAATGCGGGAATCAAAATCACATTCGATAATCCGATCTACAAGAAGAAATGGATAGCGATGAGGAATGATCTTTTTAATTTCATTTATATCCATCATAAGAGACTTTTTCTTTAAACTAAACTCCAAGACTGCTTACTTCTATGAAGGAATTGCGAAAGTACATTGCGAAATTGGTTGGAGAGATTACTTGTTGCTTCTATCGTAGGTCTTGGTTGCCAAAGTAGTCAGATCATTACCTCTGTCATGGTAGAGAACAACCTTCTGCTCAAGAATCATTGTGTATTTTTTATCTTTCCCAATTTTTTGAATTGTTTTCATCATCTTTAGCAGAATTTTTTGCGTCATTTCCTTCTCATTTTTACCAAACTCAGCATTTTGATCCTGAACGTATCTTTCAAAAGCTACTTTTTCTTTGCGGAATTTATCTTCCTTTTTTTTCTTTAACTCAGGATCAAGAACGAAGCTTTGCTTGTTCAAATCTTCCAGCATTTTTTTAATTCTATTTTCCCTGGCCTTTATTTTCTTTTT
>CAZECX010000154.1:0-7329 GCA_964510965.1 uncultured Nitrospina sp.
CCAAATAAGAAATTTTGGGGTGAAGCTCAAACTAAATGCTGTAAAAAATCTTATTACGGGAAAGCGACTCGCTATCATAGATGATTCTATTGTCCGTGGAACCACAAGTCGTAAAATTGTAAAAATGCTTATGGAAGCGGGAGCAAAAGAGGTGCATCTTAGAATTTCTTCACCGCCTATTTTGCATTCCTGTTTTTATGGAATCGATACTCCCAACCAAGAGGAACTAATCGCTAACAATAATTCCCTTGAAGAAACGCGGAAATATCTGGGCGCAAATTCCCTGCACTATCTAAGTATTAAAAAAATGCTGGAAGTATTACAAAATGGTAAGAATAAATTCTGCTCTGCCTGCTTTGATGGAAATTACCCAGTACCTATCACCGACCACCTCGCCGCCACCCAGCAGCTGGACCTGTTTTCAAAGAAATAATTAATCAGTAGATGGCTTCACCGGCTGTAGAGAAACGGGTGCTTCCTGCAAAACCTCTCCTAAAGCTTTTATTTCTTTTTTATAGTTACTCAAAGACTGGTCGAGTTTGCCTTGAGACTCAACAACTTTTTTGTAAAATTTTCGGATCTTGTCATAATCGGTTTTGCTTAAAATCAGGTTTCTTTTTTCATCTGGCGAGGAAGCACCTGATTCCACGCTCTGGAGTTGTTCAGAGGTACCAGGCTGAATACCGGAAAGGCCAGGGAAAATTTTCTTTAATGCTTCGTCCAAAGTTCGTTCCATGGCAATACTGTCTTCGTATCCAACAATTACCCTTTTCAACTCCGGGATTTTCCCTGCATCGGCTTTTAGATATAGAGGCCTGACATAAACCAGAGATTCTTCGATAGGTATTACAAGCAAAGTGCCTTGAATAACACTCGAACCACGTTGATCCCACAAAGAAATCTGACGTGAAATTTCCGCATCTTGATTAATGCGCGCAACAATTTGACTGGGGCCATAAACCAGCTTTTGTTTTGGAAACATATAGACGTCGAGTTTGCCATATTTCTCCCCATCACTGCGGGCCACCATCCATGCGGACAGGTTACTCTTGCCTCTTGGTGTGTAGGGTACCATGAGGATGTATTCTTCTTGTTCCTCTCCTGGAAGCTTCATAATCGTGTAATAAGGCTGCATGACACGACCATCTATTTCAGGTATTTCCCATTGGTCTTCCTTATTATAAAAAACCTGTGGTCGCTTCATATGATAAGTTGCATAAATAAAAGTCTGCACCGAAAACAAGTCCGATGGATAACGAATATGACTTCGCAAATCCTCCGGCATTTCCGATAAGTCCTGGAACAAGTCTGGAAAAATATTCTGGTAAGTTTTAATTATGGGATCCGATGGATCTGAAATATAAAATTTCATTGAACCATCATAGGCATCAATAGAGATTTTGACGGAGTTTCGAACGTAATTCCCAAATCTGGGAATCTGTTGCGAATAAGGGTATCGATTGCTCACCGTATAAGCGTCATAAAGCCAGATTAGACGCCCTTCTGATATGACCAGATAAGGGTCGTTGTCTAATCTCAGGAAAGGTGCAACCTTTTGAACACGTTCCGTAATGTTGCGGTACATCAAGACACGGCTTTCATTTTCGATATCATCCGAAAATAAAATCTTCAAAGTTTTGAATCGTGCCGCAAGAATCAACTTTTTAAAAAAAGACCCTACGGGGAATCCACCTTTACCTTCATAATTTTTATAAACATTTTTCTCGCCCTCTGGATAATCGAACTCCTTGGTTCCCGTGTTCACAAAAACATGGTCATTTGCCAGCTCACCAAAATAAATTTCTGGCTGCTTGACCTTCAAATCTACATTTGATTGGGGTGGTATATCTTTTATAAATAGTACGGGTAGACCTTCAGGCGTAACCTGATTCACTGGACTTAGTGAAACACCATAACCATGTGTGAAAGTCAGATGTTCATTGATCCAGGTACGATTTGGCAGATTCGAGGATAGTAATTCTCTCGGAGACAATAAAGTCTGACGATACTTTCCATTTATGCGATAGCGATCATTGTCTACAGACTGAAACTGGTAATAAGTTCTTATCTCTTGTATTTGTCCAAGCGTATCGAGAAGCGGTTCCTGATCCCACAATCGGATATTTTCTATGGTGGCATCGTTTTTGCGAATATTTTCGGCTGTTAATGATTCTGAACCGGAAAGCCCGTGAGTTTCTGTATCACTAAGCCCATAAGCATTCAACGTTCCGGAAATAGTACGCTCTATATAAGGAGCTTCCTTTATCAATTCATTGGGAGCGACCACAAACTTTTGCAATATCTTCGGGTAAATATTTCCAACAAAGTAAACCAGGGCCAAAGCAACCACTGAGAGAAGAATTTTTTTCATTCCCGGCCTGATAAGACCAAAAAAAGAAAATGCTGCTCCAAGTAAAGATACCAATATTAAAATATAAAGAATAGGAATCGACCCATAGTCATCGGCAAACCCGATGCCCGAAATCAATTCGTTTCCTTTAGTCAACAACTCATAACGTTGAAGATAAAACTCACTGGCAAAAAGAAGAAAAAAACAACCGACCAACCCTGAAAGAGTTCTTCTCGCCTCCGGAAGAAGAACAACACCCGTGGGGCTGACATAAACGAAACGTTTGAAAAAGTAAATCAATCCCACGCCGATAGAAATCACTATCATGGTTTCCCATATTAGAGATTTAACCATCAACCAAAAGGGAAGGGTAAAAACATAAAAGGCTACGTCTTTACCGAAAATGGGGTCTAATTGATTAAAGGAAGATCCATTTAGATATTGGAGAACGATCTCCCATTGCTGAGCCATTACCAAGCCCGTCATAGCGGCCAAAACCAATGGAGCCGCTATGATAAGTAGCTTCAGGTTTTCTGCAAGGATGTCCAACACTGGTATCTCGCGTCGGACCTGATCGGATAACAATATGGGAAGATGCGATGTTTTCTTATAGACACGAATTAGAAAACCATAGGTTGCCAGAAAAAATAAAATGGCAATGAGAAACCCCAGACCAAACTGCGAAATTAAAACTGTCCAAAGCACAGAGGCTATGCCGTGGTTTTCGAACCACAACCAATCAACATAAAAAGAAAGAATTTTGTCGGCAAACATCGAGCCAACAAAAATTACCGCCGCAAAGATGAATAGCCATTTTTTTAATGATTCCATTTGTTTCCCCTAAGCCACTTTCCATTTTATGGAGCATCCCATCGATGGAATTTGTTCCCCAAGAAAATTCTGACTAGTTAAAATACAATCGATGGCCTGTTTCAAATCCCGTTGTGTGACTTTGTCTGGGTTCTCCCAGTTATCATCAATCCGCCCTCTATAGAGTAATTTTCTTTCTTCTCCATATACATAAATATCTGGTGTACATACAGCATCATATTTTCTTGCCACAGTTTGCGATTCATCAAACAAATAAGGGAAGTTCATCTGCCATTCTTTTGAAACTTTTTGCATATTCTCAAAAGAATCGTCTGGATATTTTTCAGCATCGTTGCAATTTATTCCGACCAATCGAACTCCTCTATCCAATTCTTCTTGTTGCAGATCTATCAGGCGTTGAATAACGGCTTTTACATAGGGGCAATGATTGCACATGAAAATTATTACCAATACCGAGTATTGTGAAAAACTGTTGAGAGAATATTGCTTGTCATCAACACCGGGCAATTTAAAATCGATCGCAGCGGTTCCCAAAGGGACCATCATGGAATGTAATAAGGCCATACTATACTTTCTAATTTAAGAGGAGGATTTACAGGTCATCCCTGTCACCCTGCAAGTGTAGCAGGCTGAATGTGCCAAGGGAAACGGCCGCATCGTATGACCAATCGTATCACCCATTCGGGCAGCTGGATTATCCACCAAAATCGGACAAACATAAACCCCATCGCCCGTGGCCATTCTTGAGGTTGCACATTGCAACTGAGTGATATCAAAGTTATCGAAACACTTTTCTGTAACATATTCTTCTGGCGAATAATTACGTTCATTTTCTGCCAACTGTCCCAATAAAAACCCGGGAAGTATTTTTATCAAGGGTTGTCGCACCCCATTTTCTTGAAGAAATTCAATAAACTTTGATTCCATTTCAGAGTCGCGTTCTTCCTCCCAGGTTCGTGTCACTGTAAGGATGGGAGAAAACCCTACCTCAGCCAGGCATGCGATTCCTGCGATGGCTTTTCGATAGGAATTTTTTCCTCGAATCTCATCATTTTTAGCTTCTTCAAAATGTTCCATGCTGACTCGAAACCGCAGAGTATTGTTTGAGGCATCTTGAATGGCTCTTAGCCGTTGCGCTTTTTGAGAGGTGATCTGTGTTCCATTCGTGAGCACATCCAGTGGACCATAACTCAAAACAGCTTCGAGAATTTCAAAAATTTCCGGATTGATAAATACTTCACCGCCAGTAATATAGTAGTCCTTCACTCCCAGTTCACTGGATTCTTTCAGTCTTTCTTTCACCTGCGCCAGGGTCATCATGGCGATAGTGTCATTTTTGGGGCTACAACTGATAAAGCAATGAGTGCATTCCAGATTACAAAGCGTGCCACCCACTTGCAGCCATAAAGTTTCCAACTCTTTGAGTGGAACTTCCGGAAATTTAGTTTGGATTATTACTTTATCGTCCATGTTCACAGCCTAACAAAGGGGCTTGGGTTGTGCCAGAAAAAGTTGAATCTCATAATTATGAATGTTGCTCTTGTGGAAACAACATTCATTTTAATCCTTCATGGCTACGCTATAACCCGGCAGATTCAAAAGAGTCACTCACATTGCGAATACGGAGTTTTCGTCGTATTGCCGCAAACCCAGCAGAAGTCCTTCTACCCAGCCCGGAACGATAAACCGGTGTCACCGCCAGCCTGGCCTTCAAGGGATCTTCTGTAAAAAATCGTGTGTCAAGAGGACTTAGAAATCGACATGCAGGGTACAACCATTTAAGAGGAAGGCCATTACGTTGAATAGCTTGATCCATATGCTCTGCCAGCTCAACCAGATTTCGATAGCTGGAAGCTTCTGTCATGCTATCACGTTGCAAAAGAATCAACGGAATGATTCCCGAATCAGTCAAACGGTCAATGCCCTCTTTAAATCTATCCTGAGAACCTGGGCTCATGATCAAGTCGGTCCAAACAGTTCCTGGAGAAAAAACACTCGAGGCATATTCCAACGCCTCATATATTTTTTCAGCACCCATAATTTTTTTGGACTTGACCGTTCCGTAAAACCCACCCAGTGGGAAATTGACGATGTCAAACCCCGATGCATAAACATGATCGATGGTATTTTTATCCAACGGAGGAAACCCTTTCAGGGCTACAAAAGTATTGAACCGTTTTTTTATCGCTTCCACCAAGGGCGCCAACCTATGAAAACCTCTGTCATCGTCATTACTGTAATCCATATTCAATTGAACCAGATCGGCGGCACCTTCTTCGAACGCGGCCTGGATGACTGAAAGAATAGCTTCGATGGGCATGCTTAATTTTTTCCCCTTCCCTATTGCACGAAGAAAAACATTAAAGCAATAACCATCAAGACAAATATTTTCTGAAACCGGAGTGCGCCTTTTCAACTGTTGTTTTAGAAATTCCGGGACTGGAATAATGCTCACATCCGTTTCACCCTCTTCCATATATAACCGCAACCGGTCTTGCTGGGATATCAACTTTGGACCATCTTTATCGGGGGGATTCAATGTCGTTTTGACAATGAAGTCTTCGGCAAGCGCCAGGGTTATCTCTTCACCTGGCTCGGCAGAACAAAGCCCTCGCGACACTTCCGAAAGCCCCTGCAACAAGGTTGGAACAGTCAGGCCTCTTTGAATCAACCCCAGTTTTATTTGTCCGAAATATTTCTTATCCATTTAACATTTAAGCGGGTCCCTTTTTGTAGGAACCTATAAACCTTCTAATATTTTCTGATGAATACCACCAAAACCTCCAGAGGACATAACAAGAATCACGTCCCCCGAATTTGAATTTTTGATTATGTACTCTACTATATCATCTACTTGGGGAATATAGTCGGCAATCCCCCCCAATTCTCGAATAGAAGCCGTCACCCCCTCCGCATCGAGACGTTCTTCTTCTTTTATCTTTTCCGGAGCAAACAGTCCGGCAAAAACAACTCGATCGGCTTTTAAAAAACTTTTCGGGAAAGACTCTTCAAACACTTTTCTACGCGATGTCGCTGACCTGGGCTCAAAAACGGCCCAGACCCGTTGCCCGGGGTAGGCCTTCTTGACCGCATCAATCGTTAAATCTATTGCCGTGGGGTGATGTGCAAAATCATCTATGACCGTTACACCCTTTTTCTCCCCAACTATTTCCTGTCTGCGTTTAATTCCCTTAAAGGTTTGGAACCCTTTATTAATTTCCTCTGCGGTCAAACCAAGATTGAAACAAAGCCCAGCAACAGCAGCGGCATTTTCCACATTATGTCGACCCATCATTGCCAGTTGGAAATCACCACGATGTTCATTTTTAAACGATAACGAAAAATGCCCAAACCCTTTTTCAAACTGATAGCTTTCGATGCGCCAATCTGCGCCTTCTTCGAAACCATAAGTTTCTATATTACATGAGGCCGATTTAATCACCTCTCGAATATTATTATCATCAGATTTAACCAAAATAACGCCATCAGACTTAATTAGCCCCACATAATCTCGAAAAACCTGTTTGATCTGATCCAGATCGTTAAAAATATCCGCGTGATCAAATTCGATTCCCGTTAAAATAGAAGCATCCGGCCGGTAATGGAGGAATTTGGGTCCCTTATCAAAAAATGCGCTGTCATATTCATCCCCTTCCGTTACAAAATACTCTCCATGAGGAACCTGGTGGTTGGTGTCAAAGTTTTTCAACCATCCCCCAACCATGAATCCGGGTTGCCTTTGAGCTGATTCAAGAACCCAACTCAATAAAGAAGTCGTTGTCGTCTTGCCGTGAGTGCCCGTCACCACAAGGGATTTTCTTCCTTCCAGGAAAAACTGCGAAAGAGCTGCAGGAAAGGAGGTATAGGAAATCCCCGCTTCTAAAACCGCCTGCACTTCTTCATTGGTTTTAGATACTGCATTGCCAACAATGACCAGATCGATATTTTTGGATATGTTTTCCTTTTTATACCCGGGAAAAATCTCAATGCCCGCATCGTTCAACAACGTACTCATGGGCGGATAAATATTCGTATCGGACCCAGTAACACGATATCCAGATTTTTTGAGCAATCCGGCAAGAGCGGCCATACCTGTGCCACATATCGCTATAAGATAAATGTTTTTAATGACTTTGGGTTCCATAGGA
>CAZECX010000155.1:0-7266 GCA_964510965.1 uncultured Nitrospina sp.
TTTCTCCTTTAAGTTAAATAAGTTTCAGCAAACTTATCTTAACCGAGAAACCATGACTCTTCTCTTCAAAGGGTCTCTATCTGTAAACGCGAATCGTTACTAGGCCAAATAACTTATAGAGGCCGTTCGTTGCTACTATGTCCTATTCTGTTGGGTTATGTCGTATGGTCTCGCACAAAATCCGCACAGTGGCTATGATAAAAAATGTTATTCCGAAGTCATGGCCTCTGGCGGTCTATCTATAATTAACTAATATCCTGAACAAGGTTTTGTACTTTGTCGCTAGGGAAGGCTCTATACGAACTGGTTTTAACAAAACCCTTAGAACCTACTCTAAACAGGAGAGAGCCGATTTCCTTATCGCTCTCAGATTCCTCAATGCAACACACATCGTAGTCCCCCATGAGCCACATTAGCTCTCGAATCTCCACCCCACATTCTTTTCCTATTTCTTTAAAACGTTCTCCACTTGCCACAGTATCTTTAAGGTTTTGAATGCCTTTCTCGGTCAATTTTCCTAGGATTAAATAAGTTGGAATGGACTTTTCCCGGCTTTTGGTTTGGGAATATCCCTTTCCATTTTTTATTTTCTTTACAAAATGAGCAAGTCAACCATTCGCAGTTTCTATGACACGCGGAATGTTCGTTTTCGAAGAGTACGCCAGAAAGAGCATGATGAAATCCTGGAATCGAATGGAAATAGCGTTGGTGTTTTTGAGCTGGAGGGAACTATTTTTTTTGGTAGTGCCGACACTGTTTCCAAACAAGTCCTTGAAAAATTTGATAGCGATTTGAAGTATGTGGTTCTAGACCTAATGCGAGTGAATGAAATGGATAGCACTGCTGCCCGTATTCTTCAACAATTGCAAAAGCGCCTTGTTTCACAAGAAAAGCTGCTTTTTCTCAGTCATGTACAACCACAATCCTACCTTTGGAACTTTATGAATGATCTTGGAGTAATCAAAACCATTGGAGAAGAAAATATTTTCCCAGATACAGACCACGCTATTGAACATTGCGAAGAACTAATTTTAAAAAAACATTTAAAAGAAAACACTTTTGTCCATGAGGAATATCCGCTAGATAAGCTGGAAATTTTTCAGGGACTAAAATCAGAGGAGATAAATTTAGTAAGTCAAAACATGGTGGTGGAGAATTTTGACAAAGGAGATTATGTCTTCCAACAAGGAGATACCAACGACAAGTTTTATTACATTTTACAAGGTCTAGCTTCTGTATACCTACCTATACCCGATTCATCCTACATAAAAAGGATGGTTACATTTGGAGCCGGTACAACTTTTGGGGAAATGAACCTGTTCGCTCTTGGGCCACGTTCGGCAAGTATATTGGCAGCGGAATCTCTAACATGTATCAGCATGACAATTGCAGAATTTGAACGAATAAAGAAAAATCATCCCAACTTAACCTACATGATGGTATTTAACTTGAGTAAGGAGTTTGTTCGCAGGACTCGCCGGTCAGACTCCATCATTAAGGATCTTTCGCAATAAAGTATTTAAACCGCATGCCCCACGATATTTCCTAATATTGTTTAAAGGGAGTATAAAATTCTGTTCCCTGTGATCCGGGTTTTGACCAGGTCTGAATATAGCAATCTGAAGTATCGAGGTTTTCTACATCGATCCCCTGGAAAAAGGAATGATTATGGAATTTTCCTATTGGGTGTGATTTTTTTTGATGCTCAAACTTATTTGACTCAAGAAATACCCCCCCAGAATAAAGAGAATCTCCCTGATTACAAAAGGTTTGAATATAAAATAAATCAGGAGAATAAACCGGGCTATTATTCTGTTTTTGCATTAAAAATATTTTTTCTCCTTTATGATCACAACATTCAACAGATATATTTTCTCTGTCTATTTCAACCTGCAAAGGTTTTTTTATAAATGGTTGGACGTCGACAGCATCCGGGCTATTTAAAAATTCCGTTGTAGTCGCACCCATTTGAAGCAGAAATAAACTCATTTTAGGAAGCTCTTTTGCAAGGCCCAAATGAGGAAGAATATGGATTCCAACTATGATCTCTACGCAAGATTGAGTAAGAGTGTGAGACTCTCCTGTAAAATCAAACACAGAAATATTTAAAAGTGACACACCAGGTCGAATCTCCATGGGGTGAATGTTGGGAGGAAGAACCGATTTTATTTGTTGAGTGGATATTTCCAAAGAAGAACTAAATGCAAAGTCGAAAGACCAAATATGATACTCTCCGCTGCTTCTCAATTCTTCAATCCTGAATTCCATTTAGGCTAGTTAAAAATTAAAATGATTGGCAGTTTCTAGAACAATCTGTGCAGCTTGGTCAATTTGCTCTCTACTGTGTTCCGATGTTATAAAAATTCTCATCCTCGCCTCATTTTTTGGAACAGCCGGAAATTGCATAACGCTCACATCAAGACCTTTTCTTTGTACAAAATCGTAAAGACCCAAGGTCAATTTTTCTGGGCCAAAAATTACCGGCACGATCCAGGTTTCACTGGATCCAATGTCAACTTTTCCTTTTAGCAAACTTCTAAAATAAGAGGCATTCTCAACAATTTTTTTTCTACGTTTATCCCCCTCCGACCCTCTTGCTAGCTCCAGAACTTTTATCATTCCACCAGTCACACCGGGATCTAACGAGCAGGAAAACAGTCGACACTTGGCATACCAATTGACATAGCGGGTGATTTTTTCATTGGCGATCAATGCCCCACCCACTCCCGAAAAACTTTTACTAAGAGTCAGAATATGAAGATCAACCTGTTCAAGAACTCCCTGCATTTCGGCTACACCTCTTCCCTTATCTCCAGCCAGCAACGAGGAATGAGCTTCATCAACAAGAGTAAAAGCACCAAATTTTTTAGCCAACTCTACAGTTTCTTTTATGCGTCCATAATTTCCGTTTGTGCTGTAAACCCCTTCCACACAAACAAGAACTCTGTTTCTATTTTGACAAATCTTTTCCAGGATCTGAGCCAAACTTTCCATATCATTGTGTCGGAAATAATGCAGATTCGCACCAGAGGCTTTGGCTCCTTCCAAGATAGACATGTGGGCATATTCATCCATCACAACATGATGCCCCGGTTGCACGAAAGCCTGAATGGTTCCTACATTTGCTCCGAAGCCAGATGTGAAAAGAGAGACTCCGTAATTTTGCAAACCGTAAAAAGAAATCAATGCTTCTTCTAAAATTTTATGGATGGAATTTGTACCACTCATTGGTGGAGCACTTGCTGCTCCTAGGCCATATTTTTCGACTGCATCCTGAGCAGCTTTAATTACTTCCGAATGGTGTCCCAAGCCCAAATAATTGTAGTGGGCAAAATTAAGAACTTCCAATTTTTCACCATCCGCTCGGGAAATCTGAATTTTGGAACTTTGAGGACCTTGGCGAGAAGCTTCAAATCCGTAAATTTTTTCATCCTGTAGATACGAAAGCCATTCTTGAAATTCTTCCATTTCATCCAACCCCTCACCCATACTGTATAAAAACATGTCATAGGTGTAGGACTGACGTTTATCAGGGCGAATATTTGAAGAATCGTCCATTACAATGAAACCAGTGTATAAACCCGGTATTTATCATATTGACTCCAACCCACCCCTTCAAATCCCTTGGGAAACCTTGGGCTGAAATTCTTTAAAAACCTGTATTGGAATTGATTCGTTGAAATATCTTTAAACGATATTTCAACATCCAAAAAACTCATTGAATTACCTAATAAAGGTGAAAAGCATTTATAAATACTTTCCTTGGCAGAAAAAAGGAGGGTGAAAATATTACTTTCTGAGAAATTGATATGGTCGTTTATCTGTATCAATTCTGTTCTTGAGACAATAAACTCTTTAATCTTATCCATTCTATTTTTAGTTATCCAATTCTCCGCATCAATACCTAAGCTTTCTATCTCAGAACTTTTTCCCGCAACAGCCGAAGCAAAATTATTAGTGTGGGTGATTGACCCAACTATACCTTCGGGCCATAATGCTGCTCCACTTTCTCCAATAGGTAAAAATTTTTGCTGTTCTGAAGTAAGTCTTTCTATTGCGCTTTGCGCGCAAAGCCTGCCCGCCACAAATTCACTCTTCCTTTTAAGAGCAAAAGATTTAAAAGAAACAGGATAGTACATTTCCCATAAATCTGAACAAAAGTCCTTGCCTTCAAAATGAATGGAGGTCTGAAAAACGGGAAAGTTTAACTCATGAAGGAAAAAACTTCGAGAGAATTTCGCAGGCGCATTGATATCCATATTATTGAACATATTTATGCCGCTTTGGGAATAGACTCACTTATTTTGCGATCTTCCATTACCTTTAAAAATGCAATTTGGGCAATAAATAAAACAAGGGTATTTGCGACCAAATACAAACCACGAAAACCTTTTCTTAAAGCCACTTTAAAAATAGTAAGAATAAACGTTCGGCTTTCTTTATTTCCCTTGATAAAAAAATGCATGACAATAAAACAAATACCCAGTATGTCATTCAATAAATAGCGCGTTCGATTCTGCAAGGTTAATGGGGAGTTTTTATTTGTTTTCGAGGTATCAATTTGATTAATAAGAGTTGCAAAGCTTTTTAAAAAGTGAGGATAGCTTGAGATATTCCTGAACATGGCCAAATAATTGTCATCCAATTCTTCCCTAGTCATATTTTTGGGAGTGAAATTGCTAGTATAGCTTGAAGCGGCAGAGTCTAATTTGGAATTTAGCAACCGCCCTTCACGATTTAATCTTTCCCATAGTTTGGTCCCATTTGGAGCGCTTAATAATACTGGCATTGGTGCTATCAGCCCCGCTTCAATCAAAAATTCAGTTTGAAGATCAAACGTGCTCAAATCGTCGGAATCAAATCCGACAACCAGTCCGCTCATAATAAAGATTCCGCGGGACTGAATACGTTCGACTGCTTCGGTCATATCCAATCTGAGATTCATAATTTTGTTGGTTTCAACAAGGCTTTTTTTGTTTGGAGTTTCGATTCCAATGAAAATGGAAAAAAAGTTTGCTTCTTTAAATAAATCTAAAAGGGTCTCATCCTGGGCCACATTTAATGTGACTTGGGTCATGTACTGTAGCGGCCCACTAAGTTCATGGTTAAACTCTATCAATCGTGTCAACAACTCCGTGACGAAACCTTTATTGCCGATCAAGTTATCATCTGCCAAAAATATTCTATTTTTTGATAGTTTCTCCAGCAGTTGAATTTCTTTCATGATATTTTCGAGAGGTTTGCATCGCATTCGATGACCAAATAAGGAAACTACATCGCAAAATTCACAATCATAAGGGCATCCCCTTGAAGTCTGCACCATCATTGTGTCATATCGTTTTAAGTCCAAGAGGTCCCAACGCGGAACTGGGCTGATGGAAAGATCAAGATCTTTTTCACCTTCATAATATTCTTGGTATTTCCCTTTCTCCCAATCCAGAAGAAATTGCGGCCACACTTTTTCAGCTTCACCACAGATCAGAACATCAAAATGATTTACACATTCCTTCATATGAGAGGAGACAAAAGATCCTCCT
Organism: uncultured Nitrospina sp.; assembly: GCA_964510965.1. Taxonomy (GTDB): domain Bacteria; phylum Nitrospinota; class Nitrospinia; order Nitrospinales; family VA-1; genus UBA8687. The sequence goes on from CAZECX010000155.1 coordinate 5,538, forward strand.
GCAACAGTAAGGATGTTTCTTTTCCGAAACTCAGCGGCGATTTGGAACATTCTTTCTGAATGTACCGTATAACCGGTAATTCCAACCAGATCGCAAGGGACATCAAAATCGATACTATCCACATCCTCATCCACGATTTGAATTTCATATTGTTTGGGGGTCAGGGCAGCGATCGTAGCCAAAGACAAAGGTGGCATGAGAGCTTTGTTAAATCTACCAACTAATCCTGACATCTTCCAATGAGTCTCTGGTGATTTAGGTTGAACCAATAATAATTTTTTCATGGCAAACTATCCTTGAGTTTTTGAATTGCCCGTTTTGTGAAGCAAGTCGATCAATTCATCGATCGTTTTCAGGTCATTCAACTCTGCACGAGGAACCTTTATTTTGAGTTCCCTAATACTGCAAGAAACAATTTCAACTATATCAAGACTGTTGGCACCAAAATCCACCATGGACATTGAAGTGTCAATTTCAACACTCTCGAGTTCGTCTAAAACATTGATCAAATTTTTACGGATCACATTCCAAATTTCCTCTCGCCCCATCATCTGCCCTCCTAAATGTTTAAATCATGTGTTTTCTTTGGCAAAATATTTGTAAGCCATATTGAGATTTTCTGAAAAACAAGCTCCTTGATCCAAATTCAAAACCTGGCCTTTATAATCATCCATACCTCCCCCACAAAGGGCTAGAACAGCGTTTGCAACTCGCTCTGCCTTTAAAACAAAATAATCCCCGTATTTTCCCAGACTATTTTCCAGATGATATTTGAATTCCGGCTCGAAAGTAGCTTCAAATGATCTTGTGAGTATTGTATTCGGACATAACATGTTTATCCGGATGTCTTCATCAATCAGGGCTGCTGTTAAATTTTGGCAAAGCGCTTCCATCGCGGCCTTTGATGCCGCAATAAAATCATAACCTTGAAGGTAAGTATCGGGGCCCCTTGAAGACATTCCCACTGCATAACGTGGAAATTTGCCAGTCACCTTCTTAATAGTTTTTAAATAATCCAGGATAGGCCATGCATTATATTTCAGAGTTGTCAGCAAGCTCCTGCTCTCTAAATCAGAAGGATGTTTACTCACATGGCCAAAGGCAACATTGCTAACAAATGTTTCGATAAAAGAATGCTTTTCAACAATGGTATCAATCAAACTCTGAGTATCTTTCTTTAACGACGCATCCGCTTCAACGATGATAGGGAGCATGCATTTTTGCTTTTCAAATTCAACAAATATTTCATCATTGCTGACAGAACCCCATCGATGAGTCAGGTATACTTGGGCTCCAAGGCGGCCAAAAGCCAGCCCCGTTGCCAGTCCGATCCCAGATGTTCCCCCAGTGACTAAAACTGCCTTATTTTTATAATCGTTAAATACCAACCTAACCTCATGGTTATTTAAAGAATATTAAGCTTAATTCAAATGGCGCATGCCATTCCCTTATCCAGACATAACACTTGCCCGGACATCGAATCCAGTAATCCACTGCACATGGTTACAATTGTTTTTGCTGCTTGCTTCTCTGATACTTCAAAACCTAAGTCGGAAGATTTCTGAACCCGCAACACATTGACCCGGCAATTTTCATACAAATAATTAGTGGCCATATAGCGACTCAAGGTTTCAATCATATTTTTAGAAATAGTGCCCGCATTTTTTCTACCCGACTCCTCAAGTGCAGCAATAGCATAATCGGGGCAAGATCCAAATATTTCACGAAT
>CAZECX010000156.1:0-7143 GCA_964510965.1 uncultured Nitrospina sp.
AGTTGGATTTTACTTTTACAAATAACTTTAGATACACTTGAGCCCCTAAAAGTTTCTCAATTTCTTTTCGCGCAATGCGTCCTATCGATTTAAGCATGTTTCCACCCTGTCCTATCAAGATTTTTTTCTGTGAAGCTTTTTCTGTATAAAGGGTAGCATCAATTTTTACCACACCGTTAACCTGTTCTTCCATATTTTCTACAACAACTGCAACGGAGTGAGGAACTTCAAATCGGGTCAGACTCAAAACCTTTTCTCGAATTATTTCCCCCAACAAAAAGGTTTCCGTACAGTCTGTGATCATTTCCTTAGGGAAATATTCTGGCCCCTCCGGTAAATATCCTACTATCAATTCCATCAAAGGCTCCATACCGTCATCTTTTAACGCAGAAACCGGTATGATCTCCCTAAAAACAGACTTGTCATGAGCCTCGGCAATCAAGGTTAGAAGCTTCGGCTTTTCTACCAGATCAATTTTATTAATCACCAGAATTTTAGGCGCCGTAGCATGCTCCATGGACTTTAGAACAAACTCATCTTCAGGCACAAACCCTTCAACCGCATCGATCAAAACCAGAATCAAATCGACATCGGCATAAGTACTCAATGAGGCCTGCACCATCATTTCGTTCAAAGCTCTTTTGGTTGCGTGAATACCAGGGGTATCGACCAGAATAATTTGAGCGCCTGTCAGATGTACCACTCCGGTGATTTTGTTTCGGGTGGTTTGCGGTCTATTGGATGTCGCGGCTACTTTTTGCGCCACCAATCGGTTCAACAGGGTAGATTTTCCTACATTGGGGCGGCCTATGATGCTGGCATATCCCGATCTGAAAGAGTTAGTTTGGTTCACAAGCAATACTTATTTAATAAATTTTCCACAAATACAGCTTTCCTGTGTAAGATTGAATTTCGTAGTCGTGACATTGCAATTTCTTCTAAGATATTACCATGAACCTGGGATTATACCTCCACATTCCATATTGCCTGCATAAATGTGGCTATTGCGATTTCAATTCTCATCCAGAGAACCGGGAAGAGTCCACTCACTATGTCGAAGCTCTACTTAAAGAACTGAAAGCTTATTCACCTGTATTGAAGAACTATACGATTCCAACCGTCTTTATGGGAGGTGGCACACCGACGATACTCCCACCCTCGCAGCTAAAAAAAATACTCCATACGGTTCAGCAAAGTTTTAATTTAACACCCGACTGCGAAATCACCATCGAAGCCAATCCTGCAACAATTAAATTACAAACCTTGCAGGAAATACGCACCGCAGGATATAACCGTATCAGCATCGGCGTGCAATCCTTCGATGAAAGAGAATTGCAATTGCTGGAAAGAGTGCATAACGAAGATGAAATCCATTCAACCGTACGGCGGGCGCGGTCAGCAAAATTCGAAAACCTGTCAATGGATCTTATGTTTGCCTTGCCTGACCAAACAATGGAAAAGTGGCAATCTCATTTAAAACAGGCAATCGCTAAAAACCCTGATCATCTATCCACTTACAACCTTACTATTGAACCGGCAACTGCATTCTTCAAACTCCATGAAAGGGGAAAGCTTTGCCTACCTCCCGAGGACACCCAATTAGAAATGTATGAAACCACCATGCAAACTCTTGAAGATGCCGGCTATCAACAATACGAAATTTCCAACTTCGCTAAACCCGGAATGGAATCGCAACACAACATCAATTACTGGAATAACGGTGAGTATCTTGGCGTCGGGGCTGGAGCATCCTCCTACCTTAATGGAGAAAGATTCAAAAACACCAATTTGCCTTCGATTTACATTCGCGAAATTGGAATTAAAGAAAATGCAATTGAAACAAGAGAGCGCCTCGAACCTATACACGCAATGGGGGAAACACTGATGCTGGGCCTTCGACTTCTCAAAGGAATTTCAATAGACGTGTTTGAGAATCGCTTTCAGGTCTCCTTCCAAAAAGTTTATGGAAATGTCCTCGAACCCTTACTCAACCAAGATCTCATTACTTTTAATCAAAACCGCATCGCCCTATCGAGGAAAGGGTTGTTCCTTGCCGATTCGGTCATCCTCAAATTCATGGCATAAAAAAATGAACGCCGAATTTAAAAAGTTAACCGAAATTGTCGACACCTTGATGGGAGAAAATGGTTGCCCCTGGGATAAAGTACAAACCAGAGAATCCCTCAAACCTTATTTAGTAGAAGAAGCCTATGAAACTCTCGAAGCTTTGGATGGCAACAATCCAGAAGAAATTAAAGAAGAATTAGGAGACCTGCTCTACCAAATTTTATTCCATGCAAAAATTTCTGAACAAAAAAACGAGTTCAGCATAATCGATGTCATAGAATCCATCAGCGACAAAATGGTACGCAGGCACCCTCATGTCTTTCAAGAAGAAAATCTGGGAACGCCTGAAGAAGTGGTTACACAATGGGAAGAGATTAAAAGCAAAGAAAAAGGCAAGGAAAACAGAGAATCTGTGTTGGACGGGATCCCATCCCACCTTCCCGGATTGTCACGTGCGCAAAAACTACAGAAGAAAGCCGCCAAAAACGGATTCGACTGGGATCAAATCAGCTCTGTATTTGATAAATTGGATGAAGAGGTAGCGGAATTTAAAAATGCCATTCTTTCAGGAAAAGAAAAAGACATGACGGAAGAACTGGGCGATATCTTTTTCGTGTTGGTTAATATCGCCAAGTTTAAGAAAATAGACGCCGAAGAAGCGCTGCGGGCTACCAACAATAAATTCATTAAACGGTTTCAACATATTGAAGTCGAGGTTGCCAAACGCGGGAAAACTTTAAAAGAAACGCCATTGGAAGAGCTGGAGAAATTTTGGCAAGACGCAAAGAGTGCTGACTAGAAGCTACGACTGTGGGATCACAGCATTGGAATAGGACTGCACAAGGTCTCTCAATTTTTCATACCGGTTCCCCTGCTCAGACTTAACAAGGTACCCTGCAATAGATTTTTGATAGGCCTTACTAATATCCTTTGGGTTATTGGAAGTCGATAGAACAAAAACAACCATGGTTTTCAGTTTCGGGTCATCCCTGACAGCGTCTAACACTTCAAAACCATCCACACGTGGCATATTTAAATCCAGAAACATGATATAAGGGATGGGGAAATCATCTTGCCCTTCAGGAATTTTCATTTCTCTAAACTTCTCCAGTATCTCCTCACCGTCATGATAAACTTCAACTTCAATTTCGTCTTCCTCAACCAAATGTCGTAATGATCGTTGAATCGCCATGACGTCTGTTTGGTCATCGTCAACTATCAAAACCACCTTTTTCATTGAATAAACCTCTATTATATTATTTAGGCCAAGTAAACTTAAATTCTATGCCGCCCTCTTCGGGGCGCTCCACCCAAATATTGCAACTCTTATTGGTAATAATACTTTTCACTAAGGCCAACCCGAGCCCTGTCCCACCTATTTCATTTCGGTTTCCCAATTGACGGAATATCTTAAAAACATCCTTTTCTTTATCTTTAGGAATCCCAGGACCATTATCTTTTACGCTGAACAAGTATTGCTTATCGTTATAACTTTCACACCGCACATGAATTTTAAAATCAGAAGTTTTTACACGTCCTCCATGCTTCTGAGAATTAGCAATCAAGTTATTCAACAGGGTTCTAATCAGCAATTTTGAACTATGTATTTCCTGTGTAACAAAATTAACTGAAACATTTTTCTCATCAATTGAATTGGTTTCTAGAATATCTAATACTACCTCATCTAGTTTAACCAATTCTTTTTTATCTTCAACATTCTGATTGGTAAAACTTGAATAGGTCAACACATCGTTCAGCAAAGTTTGCGAACGAATGACCAACCCATCAATCATGTCCAAATTAGACTGAATTTCCTTGTTTATGTTTTCACCAAAATCCTCTTCAATAAATCCCAAAACATTTGAAATCCCTCTCAATGGGGCTTTTAAATCATGAGATATCAAATAGGAAAACTGCTCTAAATCTTTATTGGATTTTTCCAAATGGAGGGCTTTTTCCTTCAATTCATTCGTCATGGCGTTGGCATACTCCACCGCTTTTCGGTTCGATTTGGAAAGAGCCAAAAACAATAAAATTATCAGTGAGTCGATAATCATGCCTCCGACAAGTATAGTCAGGGGTTGATTGTTACCTACCGTATCCCTGAAAAGTTTTGTACTGCGAATATCAAAGGTCCAGGTTCGTCCATACAATTCCAATTTTTTTGTTTCTTGAAATAAAGGATCAGAGTCAAAGTTTGGATGAGTTTCAATATGCTCATTATAGAGTTCTTTGTTACCATCAATTATCTGAATATCGACCCGTCTTTTTCCCCTCAAAAGGGTACCTTGCATGAGTTTTTTAACCACAAAAGGTGCGTAGACCATCCCGGAAAAAAAACCCAATCTATCTTCCAAACTATCGTAAGGTCCTCCGAGATAAAAAGGAGCATAAAACAAAAACCCCGGGGTTTTTTCTGCGTCTTGAACCAACTCAATAGGTGCTGTTATTTGCGCAAGCCCCGTATCACGTGCTTTTAAAGCTGCCTTATATCGGCTTTTTTCATGGGCCATATCCAGCCCTACTGCCTTGGCATTGTTTGCCATTGGCTCAATATATGCGATAGGAAAGTACTCTTCTTCATTATGGATGGGATGAATTTTATAGTCCCTCCGGGTTTGTCTTTGCTCTCTAAGGTAGGAACTGAGTTCATGTTTACGGACATAGTGGATAACACCGATGCCATTGATACCTGGATATTTCACATCAATATTCAAGCGGGTAGCGTAAACAAGCCAATCCCCATATGAAATATCACCGCCTTTGGCCTGGATTGCTGCCACGCCTCCCCACAGACCATCTTCATATTTTTGCATCCGTTCAAAAACAAGTTCAACCACCTGTTCTGCTTCCTTTTGAAACTGGAATTGGATTTTTTCTTCCACCTGATTTTTTGAGAACCACCAGGCAAACACCGTTAGAACAATTGACAGAAAAACAATCAGCCAATGAAACCAGTGAAAAGAAGTGGTTATTTTTGTTTCTTTCTCCAAAATCCAGTTTCCTTTAAAATTTGACCTTTACTCCGTGGGCAACACCAAACCCATCTAATAAAGATGAAGCCTCCTCCGTTTTATTTTTGCTGCCGTCAAAACCATCTTTCAATCCCGCTGACATAAGCACGAACATCAAAGCCCGGACTTCAAAAATCTGATCAAGCATTTAAATAGTGTTCAACAATTATTTTTCATTTACAAACTATAAAATAATATTAATAAGACATAGGTATTTCTTCTGCACAACTTTAACCAGAATTGCTAAATACCTCTTTAATTTTTAAAAAAATTAGTTAGAAAAGACTTGAACGGCGCAATTTATCTGCGGAGACTTTCTTCAGCCCAGGCGGAGAGTTGTGGTTCGTCTTCGAGGATTTCAGGTGGGACTTCGTAATAATTTTTTAGCGTCTGCTTTGAGGAAGGTTTAAACGGTTCCATACCTTTACTCTTATATACTTCAACAGTAGCGGTATCGGTTTTGAAATACACAGAACCATCAGCAATTATGCCAAAAATTTTCTTATGGCAATAAAGACCAAATCCTCCAAACATAGGTTTGCACTCCATACCGTTTAAGAGCCGGAGTTGGTCGAGAACATATTCCTTAAATTCGTGCTTTTTAGAATTCACTACACTTAGGAGGGTTTTAACTCTTTATCAATTTCAATATTAATCTCATTCAAAATCAAATCAGGATTCACATTATGCATGCTTGCGGTTTGCTCTATGGTTTCAAAGGCCTGACCGGGACAAGAAAAACAACCTTCGCCGTAGTGCAATTCAAATACTTTTTTTGTTCCAGGATAAGCCTTTATCAGACTGCCCACCCAGGTATCGGCCTGACATTTTTCTCCGTTCTTGATTTCTCTGCCAGGATTGGAATATTCATTTTGAGAAGGTGGAGAGTCTCCTTCTTCGAAAAGTTCTGCATTTAGCTTTTTCAAAAAAGCAGTCGTATCGACACCATGCTTGTCACAAGCCTTTTCGATGCTCACTACTTTTGCAAACGTTTGACGCGCAGCCGGATTGGCTAAGGATTGAAATCCTGTTTCCAAAAAAATGGACAATGCCTGTGGAAAGTGGTCAAGCACATCAGCGACCTTCATTTCACCCGTAATTTTATTAGGCTTGTAAATAGTTTCAGGCTGGGTCAGTACAAAATAAAGATTGTAAAACATGATCGCAAACGCCATCCCGGCAAGAATCGCAAAAAAAACAAATGCTGCATGCGATGTCCCTCCCCGCCAGCCTTCCAAAGCATACAGGGTGACCATCCCTAAAAGTCCGGTGTTCTGCAGAATGAATTGATATTTCATTCCTTCAGGCCAGGGAAGCTTTCGCGCACTGAAACGTGGCAACACATGAAAAGCGACACCGGCAATCATCATAGCCATAAATCCGATCAAATTAATATGGATATGGACAAAACGCAGGCGAACAGAAAGTGAAGGGTCGATAGCCATCGTGACACCCAGTGCCGCCCCCAACAAAGCATATAACAACCCGGCTCTAATAAATAAACGAGGATAGTTATCCATTCTTATTAGATAAAATAACTACTAATATATTCCCCGAATTTACGGAAACTAATCTACCGGATAAACCCTGCCGCGCCATTGAGTTTTTTTGCGCACCAGGGTATGGAACATGGAATTTGCCATGATTGCAGCCATTATCAAGGCACCCAGTGGGAACAAACCCGCGGTGTTCCTGTGCAACCCCAACTCATCGCATGTTTTATAGGCAGCCGCAGAAACCATAACTACACCTGCCAGGGCCGCTCCAATCGAAAACCACCCGGTTTGTTCAAAAATATTTACCGCCAAAATGACATATGGGGTAAACAAAAACCCAAGAACCACCAAAACATGATAGGTCGCTCTTACTACAGACCCTCTCATTGCCAGAAACATGTTTTTTTGCCAGCCAAACCATATCTCTTTTAGACCAAAATACATTCGAATGGAAAACAACTGTTTTGCGTCGGCAACAAATAATTTCAGACCCGCCTTCTTAGCACGTTTTGCTATCAAAACATCTTCAAGAACATCCGCCTTTCCGGCCTCGTGACCACCAATTT
>CAZECX010000157.1:0-6836 GCA_964510965.1 uncultured Nitrospina sp.
TAGGCGGAGTTACTATGCTTACTACTAAAATTTTATCATTTCTCAAACTTTCTTTATATGCCATTTCTTTGTAATTGGAATATGCTCTATCTTCGGTAATTCCTAATCTTTTTGCGATATTTTTGGATTTGTTTTTATTTCTGGAAAATACTCCTGCACAAATATTATACCTGCTATCCATTCTAGAAGCTATTCTATGAGTTAAACCAATTGAGGACTCTTTTCCTCCTCCTACAAAACCAATGATCGTCGACATCCGCACATTGATATCCCAGCGATAAAAGCTCAGTGCCAGAAAAGGCAGAATCACCTGTGGTAATACTCCAAATACCACCACTTGAAGAGGCCTGGCACCCACTGAGGTGATCGCTTCAATTGGGCCTGTGTCGATACTCTCGATTTGTTCGGAGAAAAGTTTTCCCAAGGCGGCAATGGAATGAATTCCTAGCGCCAAAACTCCCGCGAAAGGACCAATGCCCACCCAAACAACAAACAAAATAGCCATGATTAAGGGTTCAATAGACCGTAGCAAGTTAAGTGTTGTTCGCACGGCATAGTAAACAACCGTTGTTAGAGGATTTCCTGTCATCAGATTTCTAGACGCTAATAGGCTTAAAGGAACCGCAACCAATATAGCGAAGGTGGTTGCCATCAAAGCGAGAAACAGTGTTTCCACCATTTTATCAAATGTAAGGCGTAAGGTTTCGCTGGCTTGCAGAGGCCCCTCTGGCCAACTTATAACAGCCTTTACCGTTTGTCTGCTTCCTCGGGCGCTCGGTGGAACGGTTATTTCTTTTTGGAATTTACCGGTCGAGTCGGTTTCAAATTTCCCAAGGGGAAATTCCTGCTCTATCTCGTTGACCCAAAATAAGATGCCCTCAGAATCATGCTTTAAGCGAAATCCTGATACGGTCAATCGGTCTCCAATTATTCCCGAACTTTGAGATAAAACCAGTTGGCGTTTTTCACTCGAACCGGATGAGGTTTTGTTGTTAATTGAACCTGCTGTTAGAAAAAATTCTGTCTCCGTTGTCTGGCTTTGTTTCTGACGAGAAAACAGGTCGGGATGTGCCAGTTCTTTAATAAGAGGTTTTACTAAATGGAAGTCACGAAACAACTCGCCCAGGTTAATTTCTGTTACCTTCCAACCATAGCTGTAAACAGCCAGAACAGCTAAAGCTATGAACACAAACTTTGTTCTGGCATATGCAGGCACAGATTCTATTCTCCTTAAACCATTAATTTGGGAAGTAATAAATTTACTTATAAAGCTCAATGATTATTGTTTCGCTATAGAAAAAATAGACTTGTTAACAGCGGCGGATCGTCACTCTGTCGAGTGAGGAAGTGCCAGCGAATCTATAGATAAAAGCCCGGCAATATTTTTTGCTTTAAGGGAACTGTCCCAAAGCCTCCCACGCTAGTGGGCTAGTCGAGTTCGAATTCTTCTTTCCAATTCTTATCATCTTCAAGGGATTTCTGGTCTTTTTTATCGATAACAAAGTTTTCCAATACCAGAGTATCCATTTCCGTCCTCATAAAACAAAGGAAGGCTTGTTCGGGGGTGCAAACAATAGGTTCTCCCCGAACATTGAAGGAAGTGTTGATCAACACAGGGCATTGCGTTTCCTTTTCAAATTCGCTGATCAAATCGTAATACCTTTTATTAGTATTTTTATGGACTGTTTGGATTCGAGCAGAATAGTCAACATGGGTGATTGCAGGTATTTGCGATCTTGGTACATTTAATAAATCGATTCCGAACAGTTTCTTCTGTTCTTCGTTCATGGAAATCCTTTTGTCTTCCCGAACTCCTGCGACCATTAACATGTACGGACTTTCCGAATCCATCTCAAACCACTCATTTACCTTCTCTGCGAGAACAGAAGGGGCGAAAGGCCGAAATGATTCGCGGTATTTAATTTTTAAGTTCATGATGGATTGCATTTTCGGATTACGCGGATCGCCAATAATACTTCTGCCACCAAGCGCCCTTGGCCCAAACTCCATAGGCCCTTGAAACCAGCCCACCACTTTGCCCGCCTTCAAATCATCTGCTATCGTTTTGGATAATTCGTCTTCATCTAAATGCTGGTAAGGTATCTCCTCGTCATCAAGGTAGTTTTTGATTTCATTTTCCTTAAAGTGAGGGCCGAGGTAAGCGCCTTTCATCGAGTCGCTACCGTTGGTTACTCTTTCATTGTCCAGCATCTGGTGCCATGTGCATAGTGCAACGCCCAAGGCACCGCCTGCATCTCCCGCGGCCGGTTGAATCCATACGTTATCAAAAATTTTTTCTTTTAGAATTTTCCCGTTGCCAACGCAGTTCAAAGCAACGCCTCCAGCCAGACATAAATTTTTCATGCCTGTCTTTTGGCGGATGTGGCGGGACATTTTCAACATGATATCTTCTGTCACCTCTTGCAGGGAAGCGGCGATATCCATTTCTTTCTGGGTCAATTGTGATTCCGACTTTCGCGTGGGATGATCGAACACTGCTGCGAATTTATCATTTGTCATTGTCAGTCCACCCAGGAAATCGAAATATTTCATATTCATGCGAAACGAACCGTCGTCCTTCAGGTCGATCAAAATTTCGCGAATCAAATCGCAATATACTGGTTTTCCGTAGGGGGCTAACCCCATGACCTTATATTCACCGCTGTTGACTTTGAATCCCAGATAGTATGTGAAGGCAGAATAAAGCAATCCTAAAGAGTGGGGGAAGTGCAGCTCTTGAAGTAATTCGATTTTGTTGTCTTTGCCAATTGCCAGACTACTGGTTGCCCATTCGCCTACTCCATCCATTGTGAGAATTGCGGCTTCTTGAAAAGGAGAAGGGAAAAATGCGCTGGCAGCATGTGACTCGTGGTGCTCGGAAAATATAACAGGACCTCCATAGCCTAGATTTTTTCTGATATTGGCTCGGGTCCATAATTTATCTTTCAACCAGATAGGAACGGCAGAGAGGTATTGTTTTAATCCTTTGGGGGCGATTCCCAAATAGGTTTCAAGGATTCTTTCAAATTTAATAAAGGGTTTGTCATAAAATCCGACGTAGTCCAGATCGCTAACTTGGATTCCTCCTGTTTTCAGGCAAAATTCGACAGCATTTTTAGGGAACGATGCATCGTGCTTTTTTCGGGTAAACCTTTCTTCCTGGGCGGCAGCGATGATTTCGCCATCCCGCACCAGGCAGGCCGCAGAGTCGTGGTAGAAAGCTGAAATGCCTAAAATATTCATTTGCTGCTAGAGTTGGAAGTTTGATGCTGTTAGTCCGAGTAACCACAAGCCTGAAAAAAGAACAACGGCATTCAATTTGACAGATAAAGAGTGCAAAGATTTGAATTTTGCTTCAAGGGCAGGTTTTTCTTCTTCCGGTAGAGATTTTAATTGTTCTTTTATTCGTTTTGCTTTTGGGTTTATTATCAAGCCAGCCAATCCCGATCCAAGAACCATAATCCCCCAGGCGCACCATTTCAGGCCTACTCCCTCTGCGCCGGAGACTAGAAAGCTGAGAAGGATTAGAGTGCCGCAAATATATCCTAATTTGTAATAGCGCGGAAAAATGATACCCACCACTTCCCCTGCCTTTTCTCGATCCAATGTTTTGAAAACAACCGGCGCTACGAAAAAGGAAAAGAAAATAATGCTGCCAATCCAGCCAACCAGACTTAAAAGATAGATAAAATTAAAAATAGTGGAAACCAATTTTCCATTCCTTTTTAAATAAGTGGACTATGGATTGATCCCGTGATCAATTTCTGAAACAATTTTTCGAGCCGCTTCTTTGGGGTTCTCCGCATCGCGAATGGGACGGCCCACGACTATTAAATCAGCGCCTGTTTCGATCGCTTTCCCAGGTGTGGCAATCCGGTTCTGATCATCCGAAGAGATATGGCTCCATTCAGGTCGAATTCCGGGTACCACCACTTTAAAATTATCTCCGCATTTTTGCTTTACTTGAGTAATTTCTTCCCCAGAACAAATGATGCCGGCACATCCTGATTGTTGGGCTCGCAACGCCCTATCCAAAACGACATCGCAAATTTTTGTATTCTGCTCAAACCCCAAATCGTTCAGCTGCGTTTCTCCCATGCTTGTCAGCAAGGTGACAGCCAATACCTCGAGACCCGAATCTTTTACCTCTTTCGATGTATCAAGTATCGCTTCCCCTTCCGTTGAATGGATGGTGATGTATCTTGCGCCCAATTTTGCCGCAGACCTCAAGGCACTTCGAACCGTTGCCGGAATGTCGTGAAGTTTTAGGTCCAGGAAAATATCTGCCGTCGAATGATCTTTTATTAGTTTTAAAATATCAGGACCTTCTTGAACGAATAACTGCAATCCCACTTTAAAGCAGCCAACAGAATCATCCAGTAGTTTTACCAGGCGTTGAGCTTCGTTTTTATCTGGCACATCCAGAGCGAAAATCAGTCGGTCTTTGGAATTTATAGAAGTGCTCAAAGAAATCTAATGGTTGGCTTTGTTAATAATCAAATGTAGATATTATAACAGCCTGGTTAGGAATGATGGAAAATGCTTTCAGGATATCGCGTCATTACCAACTGATCCTTAATGGAGGGATTGGGAGAATCTTGGCCTGTCATTTCCTGATAAATCATCAAGGGAATATTTCCGCCCGCAGCGATTGTATGAACCGACCCACTTCCAAATCGCAGATTTAAATCGGTAAAGAAAAAAGTTCCACTTTCATCAAGAATCCCCTGAATAGTACATGGGCCGGTCAATGCCAGCCGCCTGCTCAAGGCTTCCACCTGATCTATTATGGACTCATTCATGTCTATTCTACTTGTCATGACCTCGCCGCCGCGAACCGACAATCTTTCTCTAGGCACAATCAGTTGCGGGATTCCCTTCGCATTAGAGAATAAATCCACACTGAATTCTCTGCCCCGGATCAATTCCTGAAAAATATGATTTGGATATTTATCCATGCAATAGTCGAGATCTCGTTGATCCTCAATGAGGCTCTGGTTTTTTCCTCCTTCACCCATTCTTTCCTTGGCGATGAGTGGGAAGACATCTGGAGGGTCAGATTCTGCCAGTAAAAATGTTTTAGGGCTGTTAAAACTTTCAAGCTCCATGAACTTCCAGAGATTCCATTTGTCGTGGCAGATATCTATTGCGGAATTTTCCTGGATGAACAGTCGGCGATTTCCTCCGCTCAATTCCTCGCGGTGTGTGTTCAAAAAATCTATTGCTTTGTTGGTAAGAGGAATGATGGCGTCTACCGCCTGCGTTCTGCAAATTACCAGTAAGGATTCCAGACAACTGCTGTCAGAAAACAAAGGTAGAGAATGTGATCTGTCTGCGACTTTTAGGGCGGGAGCAAGTGCGTCGCTGTCTACGGCAATAAGTTGAAAAGGAGTCTCGCAACTTGCTTTGGCATCTTGAAATGCCTTAATAAGTGAAACCCGCCAGTTTGCAGCAAGAAAAAGAATTTTTAAAGTTTCCATTCAATGACCGTAAGGATTTTTAGTATTTAAACTTGGCAAGTATTCTACTTCGGAAAAACAATTTTAAAAGTTTCCATTTCCATGGCCGGAAAATATTTTAATAATAAATTTTAGTAAACGCTCAAATGCTGAATTTCTCGTAAAATTTTTGCAGAAGCCCCCCAAATCCTATGGTGCTGAAACCAGTACATCACCATGTCCTGTTCAGGATTAAAACCTATATCCCGTTGTTGCGTGGCTAATAAGGAGGTGAATGGGATTTCCAGGATTTCTTCAACCTCCTCTTCCTCAGGCTTAAACTGAAGAGTTTCTGAAAGTACTGAAACGAAAGGGGTGATTTCGAATCCCAATCGGGTATTTACAATGGGAAGCTGTGCGATCACTTTCGAAGCTTCCACTTGGACGCCCACTTCCTCGTATGTTTCCCGGAGTGCGGTCTCCAAAAGGTTTTCGTCTTCATCCTCCTCATAAACCCCGCCGGGAAAGCCAATTTCTCCGGCATGTGATTTTAGGTGCAATGCTCTTTTTGTCATCAAGACATGGGTCTTGTTGTGTCTGGGATATAGCATGACCAGGATCGCTGCCTTTAGCGGATGCGGTTCGGTCGGCTTTTGAATAAGTGGGTACTCATTCTTAAGTCTGGTTGTGATTAAAAATAAATCCATCTCGAAAAGCGGTTATTTTCCCCAGACCTGTTTATACTCATCGGCATTAAACCCAACGGTTATTTTATCCTTATCCACAGCAATCGGCCTTTTAATTAACCGGCCATTTGAAGCAAGCAGGTCAATAGCCTGCGCTTCCGTCATCGATTTCAGTTTATCCTTTATCTTGAGTTCCCGATATTGAACGCCACTGGTGTTAAACACTTTTTGAAGCCCTTTTGCCTTGACCGCAGCTTTGAGGATTTTTTTGCTGGGCGGTTTCTCTGTGATATCAATTACTTCAAAACTTATTTTTTTAGCCTCCAGGTCCTTGATGGCATTTCTACAGGTTCCGCATTTACTATAAGAATAAAGCTTCATTAATCTAATCTCCCTACGGTCATTTCTTAAAAATTGGATGGTAAATCAGACCCTGGAATCTCTGAAATTTAGAATAGAGCCAAAAAATCAATGATTTATGAAAAACTGCCCGATACCACAATATATTGTGCCTTAAAAATCTCAGTATACCAAGCATTGTATAATTTCCCTTTAC
Organism: uncultured Nitrospina sp.; assembly: GCA_964510965.1. GTDB lineage: Bacteria > Nitrospinota > Nitrospinia > Nitrospinales > VA-1 > UBA8687. Next base: position 6,681 of record CAZECX010000157.1, read on the forward strand.
AATACCTGGGGTTTGGGATAATCTTCCCTCAGTTACCACGTATTTCTAAAAACATAATATTTACAGGGTTTTAGCGTCAAATGTACCTGAAAAATCTCGAATTAGAAGGTTTCAAATCTTTTGCTGACTCCACCAACCTTGAGTTCAAAAATGGTT
>CAZECX010000158.1:0-6739 GCA_964510965.1 uncultured Nitrospina sp.
CCATGCAATTTTCCTGGTAATCTGTGGATACCGTTTTTTTAGAGTCGGGAGCATTGAAAAGAGACCACCCCCAACCATCCCCCCACAACTTGGAATCTTGGTAGCGGCCTTTTGTATCCCTCACCAGAACAAACCAACCTTTAATTTTTGTAGCATGACTGACAGCAGGACCGGTGGTCATCTGCATGGTTTCGGCATGAAGGAGTTCCTTAACCAGTACCGCTCCATCCGGATAGCGCCCATGCTTTTGATAGTAATCTATTGTTTCAGGTTGGGTATAGACAACATGATATTCATGCGAGCCGGGTTTTCCTTCGGTATTGGCATGTGCCCAGGTTCCAAGAGTAGCCCATCGAGTGTAATTATCGGGAACACTGATTGCTCCTGTTTTAGTATCAACATTGGGCGCAAAGGGTTTTTCAGCCTGAGCTGTGCAAGCAAAAATAAAAATAAGAACAAGCATTGATGAAATGCCGATTATACGTTTCATTCTATTTTCCTTATATATGCTTGTTAATAATATTTTTTATTTCTTCTTTAGATCTAACACCTACAATCTTCTCCATTAATTTCCCTTCTTTAAAAAGAAATAAAGCGGGAATACTACGAACTCCATATTGTTGAGGTGTAATAGGGTTTTCATCGATATTCATCTTTCCCACAAAAAGGCGATCTTTAAAATCTTCAGAAAGCGCCTGAACCGTAGGAGCTAAAATGCGGCAAGGCTGACACCAGTCGGCCCAAAAATCGATCAAAGCCGGTTTGTTGGATTTAATTATCAAATTTTCAAAATCTTCATCGCTTATATTTATTACTTCAAGTGTTGAATCTATATTTGTTTGTTCCATGGTGAATCTCCTACGTTAATTTTTTCTAACTTAATAAATTATGAAGAGGCAACCTGTTTTCGATAGATCTAAAGAAAGCAGGCGCCTTTTCTTTGTTTGTGATCAAATTAAAACTCCACCTTCCCAATAGGGACCTTGAATTCGTCGCACCAGATTATTACCGAATTAAAATCACTGGTTTGTGTTCCCTCTGGAATGGCATATCCATGGCTACCCGTAAAACTTTGTAGCTTGCCTAAACTAACTCCTGATGCCTGATCCAGGTCTTTGGCTAAAATAACTCTGCCATCTGGGGCCTCGGTGATATTTACATTTTCGAGTAAAACATTGTTGCCTTCGATTTTTACTGTTCCGGATGCAGGATGTTCTGCATCGGTACCTGATAAGTTTCCGGATTTCATGATTAGTCCTTTCATTAATTGTTTTGGTAAAAAAATCCAAAGGGGAACTCCCCCAAGATGATTTTTACAGTTCAGTTGGATGCTTGTGTTCGATTTCCTTCCAGTTTGAGTGTGCTTTTGAAATGTGACCCTGCATATCTTGATTCCATTTTGCCTGGATATTTTTGTCGAGGTTCAAATACAGTTTTCCATCAACAACTTTCCAAATGGTCGGGTCCGAATAAAACTTTTTGCCAACAGCCACGCCATACGCGCAATAACCCCCGAATTGCGGTGCGTATTTTTCGGGATTGGTTTCAAACATCTTTTTATTTTCTTTACTGGCGAATAAGTACGTACCGCCACCAAAAGTTGTTGTGTGATACCCACTTCCTCGTTGGGGTTTTCCAGCATTGAAGTAGGAAACGGGATCGTAACCCCCCATCACAGGCGCGGAAATTTCAGTTCCATTGTTTCGCATGTCTGAGGCACCTGCTCCATTGGCGAACAACCCAACTACCAACAAAGCTACGGCTGCCAAAAAGCGGGCACTGCGTTTAAATCTTGAATTCATGACTGGCTCCTAAATTTTAGTGATTAAAATGATAGCTATATTCCATAAAAAATATACCGATTAGTATACTTAAATTGAAATTCCTTACATTTCGGCCATTAATAATTTAAAATGTTTATTTACATTAAGTTAACTAGTTTATTTTTTGAAAAATGCAGTAGATTTCTTCATTTTTAATTGAATTTTATATAAAAATTAATATACTAATTTGTATATAGTATTGCTGGGGTAGGATCGCCATGGCCAATTTATCGAAAAGAGAACAACTGCTAAAAGCCGCTCTGGAGCTTTTTTCGCTAACCGGGTATAGCTCCGTAGGAGTTGACAAAATTTCGGAAAAAGCGGGGGTGACAAAAAGAACGCTTTACCACCATTTCAAATCAAAGGAAGAGCTTGTTCTTGCGGTTCTTCGATATTACGACGAGCGCTACAGAAATTCTTTTATGCGATCCGTTGAGGAAAAAGCAGAGAACCCGGAGGAACGCTTACTAGCCCTTTTTGATGTTGTGGAAGAATGGTTTTACAGCAAAAAATTTTCCGGATGTCTATTTGTCCATGCGATGGGAGAGTATCCAGAGGAAGGGACTTCGATAAGGAGTGTTTGTCAGGAATCTAAAATTTTAACTCAGAGATATATTCAAGGTCTGGCTGAAAAGGCAAACCTGAAGGATGCTATTGAATTATCAGGGCAGCTCATGTTGCTGATAGAAGGCGCGGTGACCATGGCCCAAGTGAACAACTCTTCTTTTTGTGCATTAAGCGCAAAAAAGGCCGCCAATGTTTTAATCCAAAACTCCCAAATAGATGTAACTGATTATTAGAAAAAATTCTATACATATAGAATAGCGTATTTGTTTCCACCCAAAACCATTCCTACAAAACCCAAAAGATCATAGAAGGAAATTCTGATATTTTAATCAGACTTTGCCTGATATTCCCGAGCTTTGATTCTGATTATCTTAAATATAAGGAACTAGGAATTTTGCGGGAGTATCGGTTTCGGCCGGGGCGTGGAAAGTAAATACTTGCTACGCGGGTTCAGTTTTGGAAAAGTTCACCTACAGGGCCTGCTCCCCTCGGTTTATTTTCCCTTCAAAAAATTTCTTGCCTCTTTTAGTTCAGGTAACTCGGTGCTGGCATTTCTTAACTGATGAACCAATTGTTGGTAGTTTTCAGCTGCTATTGCTTTATTTCCATTTGCACTGGCAGCGCGAGCCATGCCAATAAGAGAGCGAACTCTATTGGGATGACGCAATAGTGAAATGGAAAAATTTTCTTGAGCTTGAAAAGGTTTGTTGGCTTTCAAGTAAACCTCGCCAAGGAGCTCATAAGTAGGTTTGAGGATGCGCGGGGGACCCGATGGAGCAGGCAACTTTTCTTCTATCAAGGTTGCCTTTTTCGCAAGTTTTATGGCTGTGGCAAAATCTTTTTGAAAAAGTTTTATCGCAGTTTGAATTTCCAACTCCCACACTTGCAAATTTTCAATGCGCCTAAAATAGTTTTCTCGAAATCCTTTTTTCCGGATTTTTCTTAACTGTGAAAGTTGCTTTTTGGCTTCTTCAATTTTTCCCTGCATGGCTTTAGAAAATCCGAGCGCAAAATGATATCCAGCCTTTGCAAAACTTTTAGGTTCCCATCCAACGGGCGGTAGAAATTTTTCTGCTAATTCCCATTGTTCGGTTTCAAGAACAGAAGCGGAAAGCATACGGTAATAATATTTACCCGCTCGAAAGTTAGATTTGGATTCAATCCCTTCCAGCATATCTTTTTGCTGAATTTTAAAAATAGATTTGGCTTTTTCAAGGAGTCCTTGTTGCAGATAGGAATAATGCAACCATTGCAGGCTATGATAATCTCGCTTACTAAGAGGAAGATTTTGTTTTTCCACCCATTCTACAGAAGTGTGCCAACCGTTTATGTTAGACGTTACCGCATCTGACCACATACCCAGTTGCACAAAAATATGTGCCGACATATGTTGAGCGTGATGCGAAGCTGGGGCAATTTTGGCGTAACGTTTAGCGGATGGAAGGGCAAGTCGAGCCAGGTCGGGACTATCAAATGCATGAATGGCGTAATGAGCAGCACATGGATGATTGGGGTTTTTCTGAAAGACTTCGAGAGCAATGGCTCCCGCTTCAACCTGAAGTCTTAATTTGTCGACCGTATTTCGGGAAACACCCAGAATAGATAAACTATAAAAACAGGCTGCCTCAAGATCATTAGGATAACTACGATAAATATTTTCCATGGCGCGAGAGTAGGCTTTATCCCGAAGATGCTTTTCTCCTTGCCCGTAGAGAAGTCGGACGGCATGAATATAATCCTGTTCCCTTTGAGTTATTTTTGAGGTATCGGAGATTTTATCAAGGGCCGATTGAGCAGAGTTCTTATCCTGGTCTTCCCACAAAGGATGGTTGTGGGCCATGGCAATGCCCCAATAACCCATCGCAAAATCAGGATCAGCAAGTATGGATTGTTCAAAGGCCCTTAAAGCTTCTGTATACCAGAAGGAGTGCAAGGCTGCGACACCCCGATTAAAATGTTTTTGTGCCGGCCCGGAAGAGGAAGTTGAAAATTTTATTGTTCCCAGCGGGTCTGAAGAATTAGAGGAATAGGCAAGATGCCCGATATTCATTTCAATTAGCGCAATTAAAAAAATAAGAACTCGAAACATGAAATCCCCTTTTTTGTAGGATGAATATTCAAAGTTTAGCATAATTAATTTCCCAAAAAAGGCCATGTAATTTGGTTTTTTTGGTAGGTAATAAGTGGTTATAATAAATAGCCCCTATATTAAAAGAAAAAATTTGCGGTGGTCGAATTGGGCTTTATTCAGCATTTAATAATTTCAATTCTGATTAAAACGTGTCGATAATCTATTTCAGTTCAAGCTCCCCTCTGGCAGAATCTTTTTCTAATAAAATTGCCCTTCAAAGTGAATCCTTTTTAGAATCGAATAGTAGAATTTCAAATTATGAACAGGATATTTCGCAGCAAAAAATCAGAATGCAGATGGAAGGCTGTGATGTATTGATCGTTGTGGTTTGCTCGGACTCTTCTTCACTCGAAGAAGATATTTCTGCTTATAACCTTATTGATAATGAACAGATCCGATTTGAAATTATTTCCGCTATGAATCAGGACATTTTAATTATCCCTGTATTGATCGATGATGCAAAGTTGCCGGAAAGGGACAACGTTCCGGGTGCGTTAAAAAAACTGCTCGATTGCAGGTCGCATCGTTTGCGAACTGTTTTCTGGGAGGAAGATATGGAAGGCCTTCTCGAACACCTGGAAGAAGAATTGAGCTTTATAAAAGAGGTGAAAGAAAAATTATCAGAATCGGTAGAAGTGAATTATCAACGATTGGCTGAATTTGATGGGCGAAACCCCAAAAAGAACAAAGTTGACTTAGAGACCTCAGACTTTATGCAAATGCGAAAGATGATCGAAGCAGAAACTATTTTCCTGCAAAAAGCGCGTGGGATCGGTGACAAAAATGCAGAAAAAAATGCATTGTCCGCACTTGCACTCGCCTATTCCCGATTGGGGCAAACTGGAAAAGCAATTCAATATTTTCAGGAGCAATTAAATGTTTCACAGGAACTTGGAAATTTTGAAGAGGTGTGCGGTCTGTTGGCAAACCTGGGAGATGCCTATGCGGTTTCCGGGAACATAGACCGGGCAAAAAGTTACTATGAAGAACAACGGGTTCTTGCGGAGTCTAAGGGATTACATGCTTCTGTCGGAACATCGTACAACGGTCTTGGGTTTGTGTTTGTAAAACAGGGAAAAATTGAACAGGCAATCGATTGTTACTTTAAGGCTCTTGAAAGTTATCGGGAGTTGGACGACCCCGACAAACAATTGGAGTTGTTGGTTGGGATTGGACTGAACTACCGAAAGCTGGAAAATTGGCAGAAATCGATTGAATGTCTCGAACAGGCTTTGGAGATTGCTAAATATATTGAAAATAGAAAAGAAGTAACACAGATTCGTGTGGATTTGGCAGAGGCCTTGTTCAAAGTAGAAAAAAAAGATCTTGCAGTTTCCCATATGGAAAAAGCTGAAGAAGACCTGAAAAATATTCAGGCCAATTGGTCTGCATCATTAAAGCGGCGTATTGTGTCGTTTAGGCATTCACAAAATCGTACCTGAAAAACTGAAAGGAAGATTATATATGGCAGGTAAAAAGATAGCAGTTGAATTTGATGTTCAAGAAGACCTCGTGAAGATGCTGGAATATGCCAGTAATAAATACCGATTGGGTGATAAGTCGAAAGCACTCCGATGCATTTTAGACTATGTTGCTACCGATGCCGATTGGAAGGAAATGTTCGAACAAATCCGCTGCATTCGCTGCGGTCCAGATGGAGGCTGGAGCCAGGAAGAGCATGAGGCAAAGCAAGGTTGAGGATAGAGGATGTCATCCTGAGGCCCTCGATGGCTGTGAATAATTATTAAATTAACCCCTCTTTTTAAAGAGGGGCTGGGGTGATTTAAATTGTGTTACGATTTATTTTCAAAAGTTTGAAAGCAAATCCCCCTCGCCCCCTTTGGGAAAGGGGGGATAAAGCAAAATTTGTCATCACGAGTGACCGAAGGGAACGTGGTCGTGGTTATACTCCTAATTCTATATCTCCAACATCAGACTTCATGCCCCAAAGGGGTAGGCACGGGTAGATCCAGTAGATTTTCCCCCCTCCTTCTCAGGAGTGGAATAATTTCATAGACCCCTCTTTTTAAATTACCCGTTTCGGGCATGGATACTTATGTGGAATACCACAAGGGGCTGGGGTGATTTACATTTATGATTTGCGGTTGATTTTTAAAGCCAAATACAGGTAAAGTAGCCTTTTTCAATTCCTACCACTAAAAATGCCAGCGTAGCTCAGGGGTAGAGCAACTGATTCGTAATCAGTAGGTCGGCGGTT
>CAZECX010000159.1:0-6573 GCA_964510965.1 uncultured Nitrospina sp.
GAAATCACGAAGATTGGCCCCTGAAATCACGAAGATTGGCCCCTGAAATCACGAAGATTGGCCCCTGAAATCACGAAAAAACCTCTAAAACGAGGAACTGGCCCCTGAAATCACGAAAAATACCTTGACTTTAGCCCCTGAAATCACGAAGATTGGCCCCTGAAATCACGAAAAATACCTGTTTTTCCGATTTATCCAATATTTCAGGGGCCGATTTAAGAAAGGTATAAAAATGGTGCAGCCACTCTTGCCTAAACGACACGTCCAAACGGATATGTTTATTTGTGATTTTGGAGACGTAATCCCTAAAAGTGATATTGCCAGCATGGAACACCCTCTTTTTTCTCTTTCTACAAAGCCCGATACAGCAATCAGGCTTTACGAAAACAATGGGAACAGCATAAAAATAACCCCTAGTGTTTTAGGCTTGGCGACAATCAAAGATAAAGATATTTTAATTTATTGCATCAGCCAATTGATGGCGGGGATAAACAGAGGAGAAAAACCAAACAGAACGGTTAAATTTAAGGCTCATGACTTACTTGTTACGACGAACAGAGGAACAGGCGGCAGAGAGTACACTCTATTACGCCAAGCATTTGAGCGTCTTGCAGGCACTCGAATAGAAACTAACTTAAAAACAAATCAGCAAGAAATAACAGAAGGTTTCGGAATTATTGACAGTTATAAAATTGTAGTCGATGACCCCAGAACAAAACGGATGGTAGAGCTGAAATTAACTCTTTCAGAATGGCTCTACAATTCTGTTTTAGGAGCAGAGGTATTAAGCATTAACCATGATTATTTCAGGTTAAGGAAGCCCATAGAACGGCGTATTTATGAGCTTGCCCGTAAACATTGTGCACACAAAAAAGAGTGGGTTATAGGCGTTAAAAAATTACATAAAAAGTCAGGTTCCACCAGCACCTTAAAAAAATTCAAGGAGACTTTAAGCCACATCGTAAAATTTGGCCATTTACCGGACTATAAAATAGGGCTGGACGGCGATAATGTGCTGTTTAGCTATACGGGAATTACTTTGATATCTGAGGATGAGAAGACTCTTTACATCAAGCCCGACACCTATGAAAGTGCCCGAAAAATATTAGGCCGACATTTTGAGGTTTACGCCATTGAATCGGAATGGCTGGACTATTGGAAGCAAAGTGGATACCCCGAATTAAAAAGCCCTGATGGCGCTTTTATAAATTTTTGTAAGAAGAGAGTGTCTGGTATGTAGGATCTAACTTGAAACACCAAATAAGAAAACATCTGATTTTTTATTTGGTTGCGCCGAAAATGAGGCGAATGAAAACTAAAATTATAAGTGTATATAGGTATACGTGTATACACTTATAAGTCTGCTATATGCCCCTTCCCTTTCTTTATAAAAAGCAGGTCTAATGCTTGTTCTAAAAGAGCTTGGTTTGTTGTCCCCTCTTCTGCAGCAATAATACGGAGTTGTTTCGATACTTCGGGCGGAAAATGGCCTCCAATTAATACGGTATTGTTACGACTACGTTTTGTCGCTTCTTTGGGATGGTTTTTAGATTGTAATGCTGATTCGTTGTTGGTTTCTGGTGCTTCTGTTTTAGCGCGATCTAGCACGGCTTGAAGTGAATTTGTCATTATTATACCTCTTCTCCATAATTGTATAAGTGTATACACATATACTCGTATAACCTTATAATTTCGTCGGCTGCTTTGCCATTTGGCTCATATTCATGAACGGCCAAACCTTCGGATTGTGCACGAAAATAAGCTTTACGATTACCAATATAGACGGAACAAATATCCGCTTTTAATTCAGATGCAGTCTTTTTTGCATCCCCTGTTTCCTGGCCTACGGGTGGTACAAAAGTCAGAATAATAGAAAAAGGTTTATTCTGTTGCCTCACGATTTCAATCGTACTCACCATCGACATGGTGTCGAAAACTGCGGTTTTTGTAGGTATAAAAACATAATCTGCTGCCCGCGCCGCTTCAAACGCCACATCACGTGCAACAGCCGCGCCGTCAATGATTGCTAATTCTGTTCCCGCTTCCTCTGCGGCTTTTAGCATAGCGGGGATTCGAACCGCTTGAATGGAAACAACGGCGGGAGTTTCTTGGTTACGAACATCTAACCAAAAAGAGGCTGTAGCTTGTGGGTCAAGATCAAAGATGACGGTTTTCTTGCCATCATTTTCAGCAGCCACAGCTAAACAAGTTGCGAGCGTTGTTTTACCAACGCCGCCTTTTTGGGAAAGAATAGCAAGAACTTTCATTTCGTATACTCCTATAATTTTATAGGTGTATACTCTTATACACCTACTATACTATACTTGTATACACTTATATGTGTATAAGCACAAGATCTAAAACCGCTCAGCAATCCAACCATCAATCGCTGTAACCGCTTGATTCATCAGATCCGCGTAGCGGTACCGATCAGGCGTTTCATCCGCCCATTCAATCTTGTAGATCAAAAGACCGTCATATTCGCCGGACCCCTCATGATAAAAACGCTCATACCCATCGTCCGGCACCGCGACATCACCGGAGATCCAACAGGCGCGGAAAGCCGGTTTTTCCGGGTGGCGGATACCGTTTGGGGTGACAATAAAGTTAGGCATAGGCCTCCATGTTATAGCGATAGACGGCACTTGGAGCCGCCACCGTTTCGGTATTCATCCGCAAGACCTTCAGCGCTTGGATCCGCCGACGGTTCGAACTCAGGTGCTTGTTGATAGCCATGCAATAACTCGACGGCTCTTTGCGCGTGGGCGGCCGCCGAGAAAAGGGCGCGTTTATCGTTTTTAAGGACCTGCAGCCAGTTTTCAATGTAAGCGGCGTTTTCTTCCCGCACGTCTGGCACAAGCCCGAGATCGGCGCATAGATAGGCACTGCCCAGCTCGGCAACCAGCTCCTCCATGGCATAACCTTCATCGCCCCATTTTTTCCGTCCGAGATCTCGATCCAAACGGCTCGGATGCCGCGTCCAATGCGTGATTTCATGCGCCAGAGTGGCGTAATAGCTTTCGGCATCTTTAAAGGCAATAAAGGGCGGAATCCGAATATAATCTTGTGTGATCGAATAATAGGCACGGTTTCCGACTTCCTGTATTTCAGCTTCCGTGTTTTTAAAAAACACGTCCCATGCTTCAAGCCGCTCATCTTGCGTATGTTCAGGGGAGGGGGCTAAGGCATAGTATTTCTCCGGCAAACCGTCTATCTGCTCAACATTGAAAACCGTATAGCCCTTCATGAACGGGATATCGCGCTCGATCTCTTCACCGCTGTCTTCATCTCGTTCGGTTTTTTTAAAGGTATTGGCGTACACAGAAAGACTGCCTTTTTCGCCTTTTCGAACATGACCGCCAAGATCCTTGGCTTGTTTGAAGGTCATCCAGATCGGTGCGCTAAACCCCTTTTCTTCGGCGTCCAGCCAAAGCGTCAGAATATTAATGCCGGCATAAGGTTCGCCGTTATACCGTAACGGACGGGTAATCCGCCCTGCAGCATGTTCGGCGTCCCAGGGCTTAAACCAAGGACGGGTTCCCGCCTCAAGATAGCCAACAATTTTATTCGTGATTTTTTGGTAAACATCCTGCGTCATCGCTGAAACTCCTTTTTCATTGTTTTAATCGGAATGGGTTGCGTTATGCAACCGTGCGTCAAAAATGACGCACGGCATGCGGGTAAAAATCAATATTCGCTCGGCAAGAGCAAAACATTGTTGGTGAAATACAGCGTGATTTCTTTCAGGGGAAAATCTGTGAATGTCAGTTTTTCACGATGTAGGCGGTTGTTTTCACCGTCATGACAGGTGAGCCGGGCGGTTTTATCCGCACTCACCTTCAGATCCCACACTTGAAACGCTTCTTTGCGGAGTGTTGTGCTGTCCGATTGAGAGAAGAATATTTTTTCTATCAACCAGTAAGCCTCTGCTTTTTGTGCCAAATAGCGCACACCGTCGGTATAGGTGTATTTTTTTAAATACGGGAGGAAATGCCAATGCTCTGTTCCTGAATAGCCTTGCAGTTCAATCCATAATTTTTCTTTTTGATTTTCCATGTTGCTTTCTCCTTTTTTGTTAAAGCGGGTTGCATATGCAACCTTGCCTTTCCGGCGAGGAATGGGGTAACAAACGGAAGGGAGAAATCGGCGAAATTTTCTTGCCTTTCCTAAGCCATGACGGAAAGCTAAGAAAATGTTCGATCTATTTCTATCGGAGTGCGTGAGGGCAACGCCCTGAGTAAAAAACAATCAGAGACACGATTCTGATTTTTCAGCTACAACGCCCCCACATAGAGATCATCGATCTCTTCAGGTCGGATGGATAAATAGTCGAGCGTTTGGCCTTCATGAGAATGGCCATAGGCTTGGGTGAGCAGGGCAGTGGGCTTGCCGTAGGTTTTGCGTTGATGATAGCCCCACGTCTTGCGCAGCGTGTGGCTGCCATAGTTGCCGCGCAACCCGGCCTCCGCACACCACCGTTTGACCATTTCCGTCAGGGTCACGCTTTTGAGGGCTTGCGCGGTCTTCGCCGAAATAAATAAAGGACTTGCCGGACCGGGGTTCGGATGCACCGCTAGCCACGGACCCAGCGTTTTAATCACGGCTTCATTTAACAGGGTAGGGCGGTATTTCTTATTTTTACACTGCTTGATGCTCAAACAATCACCGGCTTTCAGATGCGCCACTTGGCCGATTGTAATCGAGACGATCTCATTGGCGCGGTAGGCGGTGTTAATCCCCAAGGTGAACAGGCACAGATCACGGGGATGATCTGACAAGAGTTTTTTGATCCGCTTAATGGCTTTCAGATCGGTAATTGGATCGACTTTGATCGCCGCCCCTTTTTTGGGGTGGTTGGGGTTGCGGAGCGGGGCGTCGGCGGATGTCATGGCGTATTCCTTTGATCCTAACTTTCATCATTCACGAAATTATAGTTAAGATTATAAAATCCGTTTCAGTTGTTTATATTCCTTCAAAACACGTGCTTAAATACTATTTTATTCATTGGCTTACGACACTTTGCCTGATCCTAACTTTTACCTAAAAGTTAGGATCGCCCGATATAATAAACCCTATCATAGATTTAGCAGGAATCCCATTTCGGTTCAAGCAAAAAATGGCCCCTGAAATCCGCAACGCCCCAAGGCTCATTAACTTTTAGGTAAAAGTTAAGATTTTTTAAAACACGCTGGCTTTCGGGGAGAAACGGACGATGTTTTCACCAATCAATAGAACGTTTAAAAATGCTGCAACCTCCTTGGGCCTGACGGCTCTGGCGTTTATGTTAGGTGTCTCTCCCGCTATGGCCGGGAAAGATTTCTTCAAAAAAGATTGCCGCGCTAAGACCACGGAGTTTTGTCAAATTGCAGGGCAGCGGCTTTCACACGATAAACTGACATTTGTGGTTCACGGCGGCGAACGTAAGCTTCAGAGGATCGCTTATGAAGTCGCACAACGTCTGGATGATGAAGGCGTCCCTGTTGCCTTTCTGCTGGCACCTGATCATGACGAAGATTTAACCAGTACCGTTGTTGAGTTTTATACCCAAGGGGGCACTAAGTATAACTCAATGATATTCAGTGAAAACAATATGGATTCAGTCAAACAGAATATGTACGTGCATGCGATGAAGGCTTATTTAGAAGACTTCCCTCCGGACTTGGCGTTGAGATAAATTAATCCAGTACAAACGCTGAAGGCGTCTTTTCTGCGACGATGATCTCTTGTGTTTGATCAGATGCAAACGGATCTTGGGTCGCTTCCGTGTTGAACGGCGCGGCGATTTCCGATGCCAATCGGCCGATAGATTCTTGGGATTGCTCAGAAAGAAATTCCTCCATTCCATCTGTATTTTGAAGTGTTTCTTCCTTTGCCAGTTTGCTCTCGCTAATATGATGCGTTTCCGCCCGTTGCGCCGTTTGTCGGGTGGCTTCCGGGCTTAATACCCCCAGCCGTTCCCGAATGCGCTGTTTTTCGGCCGAATCTTCGGTTTGCAGCAGGAGTAGGGACAAGTCTCTATATTCTTCTGCCTCTTCAGGCATCATGTTTTTAGAAAATGCGTCCCAGTTTTCTAAATTCTCACGCACCGCCTGATCAAAGTCGTCATCGGTAAATTTGAACCCGTACATTGCGTGCAGTTTGGCGCGGCGTTTTTGTTCGGCCCGGGTGTAAGCGACGGCCGCGCGGAGGTCGTCGAGTGTTTGATCGTCATTTGCTTGTCCGTTTCGGTGCGCTTCTGTGTTCGATAGCTTTTCCAGTCGGATTTGCTTGAATTCCTTTTGGCCGTCCGGATCGATCATCTGATCCGAGAAGACTTTTTGTTCTTTGGCGAAAAAATTGCCGGAATCCGCGTTGGCTTGCGAAGCCGATACCCCCTGAAACAAGGCATAGGGTGCTTGATTCCCCGAAGTACCCGAGAAGGCAACCTTTCGGAAGTGATCGACAGCACGGGGGATTTGATGGGGCGGACCGAACGCTGCACCCTGTTCATAAGACACTGAATTGCTCCTTGTTTGATCGTGTCTTTGAGTATGGGGAAGAAAGATTAAAATAAGGTTTATGTAAAAGATTGCC
>CAZECX010000160.1:0-6489 GCA_964510965.1 uncultured Nitrospina sp.
TTTTAATCAGGACACTCTATTTACCTCTTTCCTAACCGACCTTAATTCGGACCCGGATATCGATGACATCTTCTCGGTTCAGAGGCTTGATTTTCATCCACAACTAACCCGCACTATTAACTTTGCGCCCTGGCTTAGCCTCACTCCCACAATAGGGGTGCGCGAAACCCTCTATAGCAAAGGGCAAAACAATGGTGACTTCTTTTCCCGTGAGTCTTTGGATTTGGTCGCAACTCTTAAAGGGCCTACATTTGAAAAAGTCTTCCAAACCCGTAACAAACTCATTCCAAAAATTAAACATTTGGTAGAGCCTCGACTTACATTTAGCTACATCCCTGACCTGGACAGGGAAGACAAAGATAAAATTCGAACATTCGATGCAATAGATTCGATCAGCCCCCAAAGTCTGCTCACCTATTCGATTACCCAAAGAATTTTGCAAAAAGAAGCTGATGGCAAAGGCGACTTTGACACACGCGAAGCTTTGAGATTTATCCTCAGCCAAAGCTATGACCTTCGGGAAGCAAGCAGAATCGACACCCCCAGTAATCCCAGCGAACCTTTCTCCGACATCCGACTTGACGTGGATAGCAGGCTTGTGGATCCCCTGTTACTAAACTTTGATTCTACTTATGATATAAACGATAAAGTTTTAAAAACTTTTAATTTCCAAGTTGGTTTTAGGCCTATGGATGCTCTTACACTTTATGCTGAAAGGCGATTCACCCGTAGAGGCGATGTATCTACCGTAGGAACACTGGATTGGGATTTTCAAAAAGGATGGAATTTCAAAGCCAGCACAAGGCTGGATGAAAAAACCGCGACCCATCGGGAAAGTAATTTAAGTTTGTTGTATGATGACCCGTGTCAATGTTGGGGATTTAATTTTGACTTTATTCACCGAAACAACTTCAACAGCACATCAGGCACTAGTGCAGGGGCCAAAGAAACCAGGTTTATCTTAGGAATTACATTTCGTGGACTGGGCTCCATCAGCTCAGGAACTAAAGAAAAATTTATTCATAGAAGTTTTGACCCTATCAAATGAGTGATTCAGCAAATTTATCAAAAATGGCTTTGGAATCGGGTGCAATACGCCTTAGCCCGGAAAAGCCGTTTACCTGGGCATCAGGTTACAAAATGCCCATCTATAATGATAACCGCCTCCTATTAGGAAAAGCGGAGTATCGGTCTTTCATCGCCCAAATATTTGAAAAATACTTAGATACATCTGTAGCAAACCTCGATGTCATTGCAGGTACTGCTACCGCGGGAATTCCTCATGCAACAACATTGGCAGACAGACTTGGCAAACCTCTTATTTATGTGAGAGCCGCCACAAAATCTCATGGTATGGGTAACCAAATTGAAGGCCCACTGTCTCCCGGCCAAAACGTTTTGTTAATAGAAGACCTTATTTCAACAGGTGGAAGTGCCATCAATGCAGTGAATGCAATTCGCAAAGCAGGAGGAATTGTAGAACATTGCCTAAGCATTTTTACTTACGGATTCAGCGAGGCACAGCATCGTTTTGATGAAATAAATTGCAAATACCGCTCCATCCTCACATTCCCAGACCTGCTAAAGGAAGCCCAATCCATGCAATTATTGTCAAACGAACACATCGAGTCTCTTCAGGTCTGGCATAAAGCCCCCTTTAAATGGGCAGAAACTAAGGGATTTTAGTCTTCAATCCGATTTGAAACCCTTCCAGGTTTCACCTGCCCCAAATTACTCAAGTTTTACCCATATTGATATTGACATAACCCTTTATAAATAATAGTATGCACGTTTCTTACTAGGGGAATTTCTCCTATTGATTTTTTAAATTATGATGCTTTTTTCGTGAAAGGATTAAACCTTTTAAGAATAAGGCTTTTATTATCAGCAAAATTCCCGGAATATACTATTCCTTAATTGCTAGAAATTCTTTGGAGGTTTGTTTAGATGCCCAAATTAGAAGTTGGTCCAATCGGTTTACTTCCCCCCTCTGCTGCAAGAATGGGTATATTCCAACCTGAGCAGGGATCGGGTATGGAGTTGGTGGAAGGAGAGCATGTCCCCACCGATGAAGCAATCGATAAGGCAGCCCGTGAAATATTGTCACGACGGAACCCCACCCTTTTTCCAGGGCCTATGATCGTGTGGGGTTGGAATGATGAAACCATGCACAAAGCTGAATTGGCTATGGAGCTGCGCAATGAGGTTCCCGGCATGAATGTCATTACCATGCCCGACTACCGACCCATTTACCCTAAAATTGATCCTGAATGGGTAATCAATCCATGTCATCCAAACTTGACCATTCAGCATAATAAAATCGAAACTTGTATATTAATTGGTGTCCACTGTCATTTTGCCAATATTACTCTAAAGATGATCCGTGCAAATACCAATTGCTACACCATGGCATTCTGTCAATACGATGGTCATGAAGATGCCCTCATTTCTCTTCGAGACATTAATGGCGAAAAACTTCAAAAAGTAACGGCAGCCATTCGCAAGCTGAGAAAAGAAGGCTTCGAGTGTTGGGGGGAATCAAAAGAAGGCAAGGCAGAACTGGAAGATATTGCAGAGCGTAAAGCGGCTGCTAAAGTCCCGGCAAAAGAGGAAACTACCCTATTTATGGGTGAACTTGAGCAAGGTTTGGATGAAAATGCAGAATAATTTTTAGTTCTGCATTTATAAAACCCAAAAAATAATCAAAACAAAAAGCCCACTTATATTTTTAGTGTAAGTGGGCTTTTTTTGTGTTTTTTCAATTTCCCATTGAATAAAAAACCTCAATCAAATCATACCCAATTTGCTTATTATTAATAACATTGACAGATAAAAATAATCCACTATCCTAAATATTCAAACCATGAAAAGAATTTCTAAAACCATTTTTTTGGGCTATATGAGTAAGAAAAGCACATTTTATATCCCATCTAGTCATTCCAAATACGTAATAGGAGGTTGATGTGCGCGCATTGGTCATCGATGATTCCAGAGCCATAAGAATGATTCTGGGACAGATTCTAAAAGCTTTGAAATTTGAAGTCTTCAATGCAGGCCATGGCCTGGAAGCCTTGGAAAAATTAAAGGAGACCGGCCCTGTTGAATTGGCATTGGTGGATTGGAATATGCCTGAAATGAATGGGTATGAATTCGTATGTGAAGTTAGAAAAGACGATCAATATAAGGATATGCGGCTAATGATGGTCACCACCGAAACTGAAATGTCACAGGTAATAAAGGCGTTAGAGGCTGGGGCGAACGAGTATGTGATGAAACCGTTTACCAAGGAAATGATTGTTGAAAAACTAACAATTATGGGTTTATCGGTTGAATAAAGAAAAAATTCTTAGCTACTTGTGAAATAAGGAACAGCATGGCCATCAACCCAGCAGACTTTGATTATATAAGCAAAATAGTAAAGGAAGAATCAGCAATCGTCCTTGAGAAGGGAAAGGAATACTTGGTTGAATCCAGGCTAATGCCTTTGGTGCACCAGGAAAAACTGGAAACCCTGGCAAACCTGGTCCAAAAAGTAAAAGCTCAACCAAGAGGGGAGCTTCGAGATACGGTGATCGAAGCCATGACCACCAATGAGACTTCTTTCTTTAGAGATATTCACCCTTTTGAAACATTAAAAAAAGAAATCTTTCCCGATTTAATGGAAAAAAGGAAAGACAAAAAGGAATTAAATATTTGGTGTGGAGCAAGTTCAAGTGGCCAGGAATGCTACTCCTTAGCGATGATTCTCAGAAATCAATTTCCCGCTCTCAATTCCTGGAAAATTTCTTTTGCCGCCAGTGATATTTCCAACCAAATGTTAAATCGTTGCCGAAGTGGAATTTATAGTCAGTTGGAAATCAACCGCGGCCTACCAGCACCATTAATGGTTAAATATTTTGAACGGCTGGGAACAGAGTGGCAGGTGAAAGAGGAATTAAGGAAAATGATCCAATTTCGCATCACTAATCTTTCAGAAAAATGGCCCCATATGCCTGCTCTGGATTTAATAATGATGCGCAATGTTCTTATTTATTTCGATGTCGAAATGAAAAAAGATATTTTGGGGAGAGTCCGCAAATTGCTCAAACCTGACGGATACCTTTTTCTTGGAGCTGCCGAAACGACTCTGAATCTAGACGAAAATTTCGAAAGAATGCCTTACAAACAATCCGGTTGTTACCGCTTAAAACAAGGCTAACTCATGCAAAAATTTGAAAACGAAATTTGTCATTACACCGAAGACATCTGGAAATCAATACTCGATTTGGATGTAAAACAATCTGAAGACTCTTTTTGCCAACTAGGGGGAGAAAGCATTCTCGCTGGCTGTGTGCAAATTACCGGATCATGGGAAGGAGCGGTGGCCTTGGACTGCCCCGTTGAACTTGCAAAAAAAGTAGCCTCCATAATGTTTCAGTTGAAAGAAGATGAAACAACCACCGATCTGGTAGAGGATGGGCTGGGCGAGCTAACCAATATGACAGGTGGCAATATAAAATCTTTGCTACCAGAACCCTGCTATTTATCACTCCCTGCGGTAACCATGACACAACATGGACTCAGGATCCCCGGCAGCGAGCTGGTATCAACCGTTACCTTTAAATGTTGGGGTTACAATTTCAGAGTCTCTGTACTCAAGAAAATAGAAAAAAGCTAGCAGGAATTACAATTTTCACTCACTCCGTTTTAGAGTTTATTGATGCAATTTCTTGAAAGCGAAATCGAGCAATACAACAAACTGGTCTGGGCTACTCTTCTTGGCTTTGACATCCAACCAGAACCAGGTTCATTCAATTTACCTTCCGGAGAAATAGTCACAGGGAGCGTTCAGGTTACCGGAAAATGGAATGGGGTAATCAGTCTTTACCTATCCTCACCATTGGTAGCCCGAGTTACTGAAAAAATGTTTTCTCTGGACTCCGGCCAATCCACTCCAGATACAAAAAAAGATGCTATCGGTGAAATGATCAATATGATCGGCGGAAATATTAAATCCATGCTGCCGCAGCCAAGTTCTCTTTCCACGCCTGTTTTTGCTATGGAAGGACAAAGTCAACAATTTCCCTTTACTAAAAAGGTGACGCAATGCAAGTTTGTTTGCGACGGCGATCCATTTGTACTTTCGTTGCACGAGCAGGTGCAAGATCCATTAGAAAAATAAAACCGGGTTTTTAGGGGGGAATCAGGTCTTGCACTAAATACCGGTATGTTCGCCGAGTTCCTTATCAACAGCTTCGGCATTTTGCGAGTTGTAACGGACCAAATTGGTAAGATGTTCGTAGCTTTCCAGATCAATTTCATTAAATTCGACAGCCAGCTCCTGATCGGTTAACCGCCCCGCCCTTCCCTTGCATTTTATAAAACCTCTATATTTGCCTCTATTTTGATCATAAAGAAGTTAGAAGAAAAAACAAGTGGAACACAAACTTCCTTCAGGCAAACAAAAAACCCTATTAAACCACTATAAACAAATAGGTTATATAGTTTTCATCCAGAAATAGAATCATTAGAATTACATAAGATTTTCTGCTTATCCACCTTGACATGAAGCGATTCCAGTCTTATTTAGCAACCAGTTGGACAAACTAATACATCCATTTACTCAATCAGGTAAATTTAAAAGTATTTATAAAGAAAGGAATCATTAAATGGGAAAGATCGTAGGTATTGATTTGGGCACCACAAATTCAGTGGTAGCCGTAATGGAGGGTAGCGATCCAAAAGTTATCCTTAACGAAGAAGGTAGCCGAACCACCCCTTCCGTAGTTGCATTCACAAAAGAAGGTGAAATTCTGGTAGGTCAGGTGGCGAAACGGCAGGCAATCGCTAATCCGGAAAACACGATTTTCTCCGTCAAAAGGTTCATGGGTCGTTCTTTGAATGAAGTTTCAGAAGAAATGAAAATGGTCCCTTATGAAGTCGTGCAAGGTGGTAAAGGCGAAGTGAGAATCAAGGCGGGAGATAAATCTTACACCCCTCCCGAAATTTCAGCGATGATTCTTCAAAAACTTAAAAAATCCGCCGAAGCTTATCTTGGGCAACCTGTCACGGAAGCGGTTATCACTGTTCCCGCATATTTTAATGATGCTCAAAGGCAGGCTACAAAAGATGCAGGAAAAATTGCCGGTCTCGAAGTAAAGCGAATCATCAATGAGCCCACCGCATCCGCATTGGCTTATGGTTTGGATAAAAATAAAGATCACACAATCGCTGTTTATGACTTCGGTGGGGGAACTTTCGATGTTTCTATTTTGGAAGTCGGCGACAACGTTGTAGAGGTAAAAGCTACGCACGGAGATACCCACCTAGGTGGTGACAATTTCGACCAACGTATTATCGACTGGCTGGTTGCAGAGTTCAAAAAAGATCAGGGAGTTGACCTTTCAAAAGACAACATGGTTCTGCAACGATTAAAAGAAGCTGCAGAAAAAGCCAAGATGGAACTTTCTACCACAAACGAAACAGATATCAACCTTCCGTTTATCACGG
>CAZECX010000161.1:0-6467 GCA_964510965.1 uncultured Nitrospina sp.
CAAAGCATGCCAGTTATCTGCATTTTGTTTTCCTGTCCTCCAAAATTAAAAAAAAGAAATGGAAATGAGGTAGCTCAATAGCCAACAAACCCGATTGCTGTCGAATCGGCTAAATATGATTTTTTACAAGGGTTAAGCGTAAAACGAGGGTTGTATTTTATGACATTTCGCTCTTTTGTCAATATTATCCTGCGAGAATATATATGAGGAAAGGATGGAAAAATCTCAGGTAAGAAAAGACCTTCTAAAACAACCTACTTCAACCGTTTCTTAAGTTCTTTAATGCGGAACTTTTCTTCATCGCGAGTGATGAACCCCTGACTGGCATCGTGCTCCAGCATCAAAATTTCAAAACGCAGAGCTTCTGAAACGGACGGCCCGTAATTTTGTCCGGGAACGACATCGAATGTCACCACTCGAGTATTAAATTTATCAGGCTGGACTTTTTCCAGAAAACTATTAATTGTCTCCGGTTGAATTCCGCCACCCACCGATACTGATATCTTTTTGGACTTAATTTTTTTTACTACTCGTGCCACCCGATTGACAACCGAACGATCCAGCCCCGACTTTTTTAATGAGCCGGATAAATCACTACACCCAATTGTTATTTCATCTAAAAATTTTGCTTCGGGAGCATTGAGAATATCATCCAGTTGTTTTACTGCTGTAATCGTTTCAATATTTATATGTTTATTCAATCTTCCAAACTGCATGGGAGTCGTAAAATCTCTAACAGCAGCAATAAAATTTTCAAGGCCATAAGGAGATTCTACCATAGGCGCAATCAAGCCATCGATATTGAGAGGGACCAGTTGTTTGATATCGTTTCTGGCGTTGGGCCCACCAATTTTTATAATGGCTGGCAATATTGAAACCTCTGCCCAAAACTTGATCTGGTCGATCGTCATCGCTGCATCTTCAGTAGAAAGCTTTAACCCACAAGCACCGTGGTCGTTTTTCAGCTTTCTTAAAGAACGCACCAATGTGGCCTGAAAAGATTCGGCCTTTTTGACTGGCATAATTTTTAGTGAAGATTTTTTCGGTTTCATTAGCGCTCACCTTTCTTCCTGAAAATTATGGAAGGGTCGATCTGGTCTATGGAACCACAACCGGTGAGGATCATTGCCTTTTTCAATTCCTTCATCTTTTCCTGAAGGTAAAACGATACACCCTCCTGCCCTGCACCAAACGCCGCAATACAAATTGGCCTGCCAATCATCACCGCATCCGCGCCCAACGCAAGCATTTTTAAAATATCGATGCCCTCTCTTATACCGCCATCAACAAGCACTTTGATTCTGCCAGCAACCGCATTAGCAATTTCTGGAAGCACCTCAGCTGTACCGGGCATATGATCCATAACGCGTCCCCCGTGGTTGGAAACCACGATGGCATCGGCTCCGGCATCGACGGCTGACAAGGCCGATTCCACATTCATGATGCCTTTTAAAACAAACGGAACCTTTAGATGAGATTTTAATTCCTGTAATTCTTCAATTGTTTTGGGACCGACCGCCTGCCCTTTCAACGACATGGTTTTGAAAGAAGCTGCATCAATGTCTACCCCCACGGCTAATGCACCCGCCTCTTCCGCTGCCTTGAAACGCTTGATAATATCCAGATTGAATTCTCTCGGTTTAAAAACAGGAATCCCTAATCCTCCGTGTTTTTTAATCGCTTCCAAACCAATCAGGTATTTTTTGGGACTCGCACCATCGCCCACCATCCCTAAAGTTCCGCACTCCAGACAACCATCCAGAATTGCGTTCGCGTACTCTTTCTCATCCATACCTCCGGCAAGATTGGTTTCCATTCCGGTAATAGGTGCGGCTAAAACCGGCATCGCCAGTTTATGTCCAAATAATTCTATGGATGTATCAGGAGTTTTAATTTTATGAATGGTTCTTAAATTAACTTGATACCGCGCCAACGCGGTAAGGTTCTCGGTGAAGGAACTGCCTGTACCAATGCCGCCAATTCCTGGAACCTTCCCGGCGCACTCATGCCCATCGCAGACCGTGCAGGCCTTGCAGGCAACGTAGAATTTTTTTCGGGCGTTGTTGCGAATGATATCCCAGGTCAAAGCATTGGAAGGGCCCACTTCAATCTGAATGGTTTCTCTTGCCAGGTCGTTGATGCGAATGGCTTCTTCGCGTGTTTTAGCTACAGTTATAACGTAGCCCGCCTTCCCCATATTGCTTTTCGGCTCTTCTACCCAGTCGCCCGCTTCTTTCATAAGAATGATTTCACGCACCCCTTTAATTTTTCTTGCCTCTTCGACTCCGCGGATGGAAAGAATTTTTCCCGGCGCAGGAATCAAAGAACGCTCTGCGGCAACTAGAGAAGTCTTGGGTTTCAAATCATCGGGCGATTCACCCAATGCAACCTGAATCGCTGCTTTATATAGATTGACTCCAGATGATAAAGGATAGGTATAAGCTGACATCCAGCCACCACTCAGTCGAGCAGCAATCTCTACAATTTTTGGGCCGTCGGATGTTAATTTGATATCCCCTTTGGCCGCACCTGTGTTGATGCCCAAAGCACGAATCGCTTGTTTAAAAACCTCAATGGTTTCCTTGACCTGCTGTTCAGGAAGGTTTGAAGGCAGGGTGTGACCGACTTCAACAAAATAGGGAGAACGTTCAATGATACGATCGGCGACACCTGTTATATGAATTTTGTCGTTATAAACCAACGCATCCAGACTCAGTTCCGGTCCCTCCATAAACTCTTCAATAACCAGCTTGCCACTGATAGAAGCCTCTTTGGCCTCACGGAATGCAGGGATCAAATCGTCAGGGCGTTCAATTTTGCGTACACCACGCGCACCCATGTTGTCGCAAGGTTTTATGACCAATGGAAGCTCCATCGAACTTAACGCTTCGCGGCCTTCATCCAGAGTCCAAACAGGACGAAACTGCGGAACCGGCACTCCCTTTTCCTGCAAAACCTGACGCATCTTGATTTTGTCTGTAGCCCGCTCGGCAACTTCGAAAGGAATTCCAGGAAGATTCAATGCATCTGCAACTGCGGCGACTGTCTGCGAGGCGTCGGTACCTACCGTCATTACGCCATCCAAGGGACATGCCAAATGAAACTGCTTGGCTGTGTTGACCGTAAGATTTATATTTCGAGTGCTGACTTCAATAGGATAATCGGCAAGCAACATGCCTTCCGATTCCGGATTGTAATCGGTCACCACCACTTTCAAACCCATAGACTTGGCGGTTTTAATGGCAGGCACCTGAAAGACACCGCCTCCGATGATCATTAAATGTTTAGGACGAGTTACAGGCATGTACAATATTTAGTGGATTAGTTTTATGCTACTCAACATTAGCTTAACGACATAAAAAATGGCTAGCTTTAACCAAACCCTGAACAATCCTGTTCATTTTAACTGTTTTTAGAAGAAAATAGCTTAAAATATCCCTGAAAATGCCGTTCTATATTAAAACGGTTTCAACAGGAGAAGATGTGGCCCCCCCTCAGTCCCGATTCAAAGCACCTCTGTTTTTGCTTGTCCTTACAGGAATCCTTTTCCTGATTTATGCCAATGGACTCAACACTCCTTTCCAGAGTGATGACGAAAGACATGTGATTTTAAATCCAAACATCAATAACCCTGGGTTTTATCTGGACTCAACATACGTCACCCCCCGGCACATCAACAATTTAACCTTTGCATTAAATTACCAATGGGGCCAACAAGACCCATTCGGCTACCACCTTTTCAACCTCCTTCTTCATATTTTCACAGTAGTTCTGGTTTTTTTTATTGCATCCATAACCATAAAAAATTCTACCGAATGGGGAGAACAAGCAGCACTGAAAATTGCAGCGATCACCGCCTTGCTCTTCGGCCTCCACCCCATCCACACTGAAACGATCACTTATATTTCTGGAAGGCCCGGTGGATTGGCCGCAATGTTCTTTTTCTTTTCTCTTCTCATGTTTCTCCTCGGCGGATTGAAAAGACAAAAAATACCGAGCTTTATTTATTACGTTCTAGCATTTGTGACATTTTTTATGGCCGTGCTCAGCAAAGAAGTTGCTGTCACCCTTCCCGTCATTTTGCTGCTTTATGATATTTGCTTGATGAAAGGAGAAAACTGGAAACCGATTCGCTCACGGCTGGCGTTTTATGGATTGTTTCCCATACTTGCAATACTGGCTTATATGCAATCCCCCTACGCTTTCACAGCCATGGGAGATTTATTGAAAAAAATTAACTTTTCACTGGTATGGGTGCAACTCGATATTCTAAAGCACCCATTAAAACTGTTCCTCTTCCCCTTCAATCTGACATTCGAGTACGATTTCAAAACTCAGGTGATGTGGAGTTCGCTTCTTGTGTCCCTCTTCATACTGGCTGTCATATTGTTTCTGGTAATCAAAAAGTTTTATTTAAAATCTGCGATCCTTTCCTTCTCAGCTTTATGGTTTTTAATCACCCTGGCTCCAACCAATTCGGTCATGCCGCGAACGCATTTGTTTAGTGAAAGAAACCTGTATGTCCCCTATTTTGGGCTCTCGCTGTTTTTTGCAGTGATCCTTTACCTGTTATTTTTTAAAGAAAGCCGACAGAAAACCTGGCTGGGATTATCACTCATACTGGCAATTGGACTGGGTTTTTCATCGTTGGTCGCAAAAAGAAACCAGGTTTATGCCTCACCTTCATCCCTTTGGGCAGATACCTTTGAGAAAACTCCTAAAAAATTGAGTGTCGGAAAAACTTTGAGCATTCATTATTTAATGGAAGAAAAATATCCCGATGCACTTAAAATCCTGAACGCCTTATTGAAGATCAATCCCGGACTTTACGACGTGCATCAGAACATGGGCCTTGCTTACAAAAACCTGGGGGACATGGGCAACGCAGAAGAAAAGTTTAAAGACGCCATTCGTATTAAATTTAATGCTCCCGAAGCGCATTACAACCTTGCCAGCCTTTATGGAAGTCTGGGCAAAGCCATTGAAGCCAGTGAGGAATTCGACATTTCCGCAACCCTGTTTAGGGGCCATATCAACCCACCGCCACCCAATTTTTATTTAGATAAAGCCCGCGCTCACAATCAGGCTGGCATCGCCTACATCCAAACAAAAAAATACGAGGAAGCTTTAAAGCAATTGGAGAAATCAGTAGAACAAAATCCGAATCTCCTTGAAGCCCGGTTCAACCTTGCCAAACTTTTAAGGGATTTCAAAAACGATAAAGCCAAAGCTTCCACCCACCTGAAAGCAGCCTTAAAATTAAACCCCAGTCCCCCTCAAGCCAAGGTCTTAAAAAAACTGCTGGCTCAATCAACCCCTTAAATTCACTAGTTCTTTAAAAAGTTGCCTAAGTAAAGTCATTGGTGTAGGTTTAATCCGAATACCAAATTTACCTCCAAGACAATTATGGTTGCATTAGTACATAGCGGAGCTGTATTGGGCATCGATGGCTACCCGGTCGAGGTGGAAGTCAATCTTTCACAGGGCCTTCCCGGCATGTCTATCGTTGGCCTGCCCGATGCCGCAGTCAAAGAAAGCAGTGACCGCGTCTCCGCCGCCATTCGCAATACCCAACTTTCTCTACCCGTTCGAAAGATCACGGTGAACCTCGCTCCCGCTGATATCCGAAAAGAAGGCTCGGCATTCGACCTGCCCATTGCGCTCGGAATCCTCGCCGCCAGCGGTATGATCGAAAACGAAAACTTAAAAGGCTGGGTCATACTTGGAGAACTGTCTTTGGATGGCAGAGTCAAACCGATCCGAGGTGGACTCTCCATCACCGCCATGGCACGCGAAAAAGGAATGAAAGGAGTTTTACTCCCCGCACAAAACGCCGCCGAAGTTTCGGTGATCGATGATATCCCCATCTACGCCATCGAAAATTTGCCCCAGGCTTTAGAGTTTCTTTGCGGGAACTTGGAGCTGGAGCCGGTAGCCAAACAACCACAATCTGAATCCCCTTACCCGGTAGGGTATGAATTGGATTTCACGGATGTGAAAGGCCAACACCATGTCAAACGCGCATTAGAAATCGCCTCTTCCGGTGGGCATAATATTTTACTCATCGGTCCTCCAGGCAGCGGCAAGTCGATGCTGGCCAAACGCATTCCGACCATCCTGCCATCCATGACGCAGGACGAATCCATCACCACCACAAAAATTCACAGCGTGCTCGGTCAATTGAAAAACGGACTTTTAAGCTTGCGACCTTTTCGTTCGCCGCACCACACCATCTCCGATGCCGGATTGATCGGTGGCGGGCGTGTTCCCATGCCCGGCGAAGTGTCGATGGCTCATAATGGTGTTTTGTTTCTCGATGAGTTGCCCGAATTCAAACGCAACGTACTCGAAGTTTTAAGACAACCTTTAGAAGAAGGCGAAGTTTCCATTTCCCGCGCAGCGGGGTCGGTTACCTATCCTGCTAATTTAATGTTAGTGGCGGCAATGAATCCTTGTCCTTGTGGCTA
>CAZECX010000162.1:0-6449 GCA_964510965.1 uncultured Nitrospina sp.
CCGCATCGCCGATATCGCGCTATGCAATTATGGTGATGGTGAGGTTTCAATTATTCTCGGACAAAAAGATGGGCTCTTCAAACTGAAGACTAACGTAAAAGTTGGACGCCTGCCCATTGCTATAGCTTCGGGAGATTTTAACAATGATGAAATAAATGATCTTGCAGTAACTCTTCGATTCAACAAAATGATCATTCTTTTAGGTGTTGGCGATGGCACGTTCAAGGTTGCCGAGGCTTATCAGGCCTCCCCCACTCCTGCTCACATGACCATAAGTGATTATAATGGAGATGGCAATAATGATATCGCTCTGGCACTCAATGCAGTTAAGGTGCGTTATTTGAAAATGTTTTATGGCAATGGTGACGGCACATTTGCCCCGCCCAAGCTGATTGAAGGCGGCAGCCAATCCTCTTTTCTCACACATCATGATATGAATCTGGATGGAAACATCGATCTATTGACGTCAAGCCCTATGAAAGACAGCCTCAGTATTTTTATGGGAAACGGGAAAGGGGACTTCACCAAATTACAGGACTTTGCAGGAGAAAAAGGACCGCACAATATTGTAGTGGGTGACTTCACTGGCGATAAAGTTCCAGACATTGTGGTTTGCAACCGACGCGGGGCCTCTATTTCTGTTATTCCTGGTAACGGCGATGGCAGCTTTGTATATCCGCATTACAATTATGCGGTTGGATCGCAACCCAGATCCATTACCGGTGCCGATTTTAATCACGATGGAATGATGGATATTGCGGTCGTGCTTTATCAGAAAAAAATACTCGAGGTCTTTTTAAGGAAGGCCAGTGCCCCACCGATGGATAGTTAAAAATCTTCGTTTAAAAAATCCGCCTATTGTTCCGAATCAAAAAAAAGCTCATCGCCTTCGATGACGTATTTCTCATCCAACCAGGCACCCAGGTCGATGGTGCGACAACGCTCCGAACAGAATGGGAGGTAGGGATTTTCTTCCCTATCCATAAGTGCAGGTTTTTTGCATATGGGGCATTTTAATATTTTATCTTTCATTTCAATGCCTGGAAAATTTCAGCAATTTTAACATCGATATCGCCTTCTTTTTTCATAAATTTTTTGTCCCAATCTCCTCAAAATATCCCGGTTTTTTAGTTTTTTACAGGTGATTGACCTTCGAATTTATAACTATTTGTTTATTAAGCTATTATTGCTTTTTAAGAAAAAGAGAGCTACAATAAATATAATTTAGAGGTTCTATAACTATTTGAAAATAAAGTAGTAGTTATACTTCTTTGGTTTTTAAGGAAAAAATTTCCCCAGAAAGCCAAAATGTAATTAATTGGTTAAATTTCAATAGTTTATAGGTTTGCTATTTTTTCGTAATTTACGGGCTCTTAACTAACCAGATGGAAGAAAGCGCATGATAACTGAAGTTCAATCACCCGATTTTTATAAGTTATTGGGAGTGAAACCCGATGCCAACCAAAAAGAAATTGACCGTGCCTATCAGAAATTAATAGGTAAGTTCGATTCTTCGGAAGGTAAAAACGAGTCAGCTGACAAGCCTACTTTGAAAGAGCAGATCGAAACGGCCCAGGAAGCTTACGATACGCTCTCCAATAAAGAAAAACGTGAAGCTTATGACGCTGTGGCTCAGGTGAAAAAGGGGCCGGAGGCTAAGGCGATTGTTAAACCCGGTCCTCTTCAATTTATAGGCACTAAAGAACGCGGAAAGAATCCGAAACATCAAAATGTTTATCAGGACTTTTTTGGTTTCTCTGAAAAGCCTTTTGACCTCACTCCGGATCCGAAATATTTATATTTGAGTCCAAAGCATAAGGAGGTTCTGGCGCATCTGGTTTATGGGTTGCAAGAGAACAATGGTTTCTTGAAAATTGTTGGTGAAGTGGGAACAGGCAAAACCATGATCTGCCGTAGTTTTCTTAGAGAACTGAGGACGGATTTTAATATTGCCTATATATTTAATCCAGCCATCAATGAACTGGAATTATTGCAGACTATTAATAGCGAATTGGGATTGCCCGGAAAAAGCAAAAGTAAAAAGAAACTGATCGATGTGCTCAATGCATTTTTACTTGAAGAGAGAGCGAAAGGCCATCGGGTAGTGGTAATTATAGATGAAGCTCAGGATTTACAACCCAATGTAATGGAACAGTTAAGATTACTTTCTAATCTTGAAACCGATACCGAAAAACTCATTCAGATCGTTTTGATTGGTCAGCCGGAATTGGATAAAGTTCTTGGAAAAGAAGGGCTGCGTCAGCTTCGGCAACGAATCACCATTCAATGGGAGCTATTACCACTCAATCTGGAAGAGACTCGTGGTTACATCCAACACAGGCTGAATGTGGCTTTAGGCAAGGGGAAGGTGCGCTTTTCCCGGCAGGCGGTCGAAACTGTTTACCGTTTTTCACGTGGAATTCCACGAATGATCAACGTTATCTGTGACCGGACTTTGCTGATCGCTTACACAGAGAGTACAAAAAAAATCATCCCGGAAATTGTTAAAACAGCTGTTAAAGATATTGGAAATCTAGCGCCCATTGAGTCCTGGTCTGACAAGTTTTGGAAATTACTGATCCCTTCTGCAGTGGCAGCCGGAATTGGTTTTCTTGCTTTGAACTATTTTGCATTGCCGAGTTTCGATAACAAGCCGCAAGGAAAAGACATTGCTGCTTTAATTGAGGAAGATCCCATCGACTTGTCGCCGCCGGGTGAGCTGATCAATTATTCCGCTTCTTCGGCTACGGTGACTCCCAGTTTTCCATTACATGTTCCTGAGACGGTGCCGAAGCAGGCTGCCGTTGTCGAAGCCGCTCCCATGCAAGGTCCGGGGGCATTGAAAATTACGGATTCAGAGAAACTGGTAACGTATTTGTCCAGCCTGACACTAATGGAGAGTAAACTCGAAGCGGTGAAATGGATTTTCGAAGCCTGGAATATTTCTCCGGAAAACCTCCATACCAAAGAAGACTTGGATAAGCTCACAGAGAATAATCAGTTTCTTCAATATGAATTGAATGGAACCATGAAACGATTGCAGAGTCTAAACTATCCTGCATTATTAGAAATTGCACTTCCCAACGCTCAGGGAACGAAGTATTTATCTCTGTCTTCTATCAAAGGAGATAGGGGGGTGTTCGGATCAGTAGATAAAATTGAAATGCCACTTTCAATTATTAATTCTCTATGGACACGAAAAGCTATTGTTTTGTGGAAAGACTTTGAAAATCTTCCCGAATCGTTTGATCTGGGATTCCAGGGCAAGGAAGCTGTTTGGCTGCAAAAAAACCTGCGACTCCTCGGTTATTTTCAGGGAAGAGAAGCCCCTTTATATGGCCCGAAAACGATTCGTGCGGTAAGAAAATTTCAGCGCAATAACAATATTATAGATGATGGCAAGTTTCAAACTGATAGCAAAATGCTTGTTTATAATCTTTTGCAAATTTACTCAACTCCGGAACTTGTAACCCGGTAATGCTTCTTCATTTATAGGCGTAGCAAATGAGCACGATTTTAAAAACGCTAAAAAAACTTGAAGAAGAGAAAAGCGTTTTAGAAAAAAAGTTAGACTTAAAAGAACTGGTTCTTCAGGATGAAGAAAGATTTTATTTAAAATCGCCGGCCTCACGAAAATTTTTTTGGAAGGGGGCGATATCATTGACTGGAATTTTGCTGGCAATGGTTTGGGTGTGGAAAGATAATTCCGCAGAAAAACAGGTCATTCAAGTTTCACAACCCAATACAGTTTATCTGCAACAGCCCGCCCCGGTTGAAAGGCAAGGCATTAGTTCAGTTCCTGGCATCCCTCTTTCAAACATACCAGAAAGACCTGAACTTTATCCACCTGCCGTTTCGAAAGCCGAATTTTATGCTGTAGAAAAAGAGAATCCTGAAATTGCAAGGAGAGTCGTTGAGCCTGTGGCGCGACCTGGTTTCTCTGCCCGAGGCAATGTTCATCAGGGGCAGGAGATTTTAGAAATTCAATCTTTGATCGCATCGGCAAAATCGCTGGCTGATGAACCTGATGAAATCCATATCCCTCAAATCTATAGCAATCTTTCTATTCCCGGCCTAAAAGTTAAGGGCATAATCTTTTTTTCTCCGGACAGCTCCTCCAACCATATTTTCGTTTCGAACGCGCAAAGTAACAATCAAAAAATGCGTATTGGAGACGCCATTAATTCCGCTACTCTTATGAATATAGAATCTACCGGTGCTATTTTCTCTTATCGTGGGGAGACGGTTCGCCTGAATATTGGTAGCTAAGCGGCCTGCCGGTCGTCGGTTGCAACCTTCCTATTATTATCCAAAATATTTATAAGAAATTTTTTTCCCGGGATAGCCCTGTTCGATGAGAATGTCGATAATTTTTTTAATGGCCTGGATGTGAAGTTGCGTTGAAGCCATTCCATCATGGTCAGGGTCTTCTTCATCCAGAGATATGATGCCGGAGCCCAGGTAATTGCAGTAGAATGCTCCCAGCGGGCGAAAATTTTCCAGCGGTTCATCTTCCGGGCGAGAGTTAACAACAATCATTTTCGTTGTATCGTCAGAGCCAGGGTAAACTTCAAATAATCCCCCCTGGTGAATCGTGTGGTCCTTGCAATATGAAATAATGCGATCGACTTCTTCGATAGAGAGTGCTTTGTAAACTATTTGCAATCCTCATCTCCAATTTGAGTTGTTGAATAGATGGTATCATTATTTTGGTGCGGATATAAATTGAATGAATTTTTCGTATTTGAGTTCTGGAGAATAGAAATAACAGACCATTTATTCGGGTGAAATTATGGACGACAAGTTGACAGAAATTCTAAAAGGTATTCGTAAACTGGAGCATCAGTTAATTGCGGAACTTCAAAAAGGAGAAGAGGAGTTTTTTTACACGGTTCACAAGAAAAAGATCAGGTTTGAACAAGAGGTAAAAGCCCAGCACCGTCTACTAATAAAACGTATCCGCTACTACTTGAAGGATGCAGCGATTTTAAATATTTTAACTGCACCGGTAATTTGGTCCTGCTTGTTGCCTGCTGTATTGATGGACTTGGTTCTTTCCTTTTATCAAGCCGTTTGTTTTCCAATTTATGGAATTCCCAAAGTAAAGCGCAGAGATTATATTGTCATCGACCGGCACTATCTCAGTTATTTAAACGCCCTGGAGAAAATGAACTGTGCGTATTGCGGGTACTTCAATGGCTTGATCGGTTTCGTTCAAGAAATAGCTGCACGGACGGAACAATACTGGTGTCCGGTCAAGCATGCTCGAAAAACCCGGTTTGTTCATGGCCGGTACTCCAAATTTTTAAGCTATGGAGATGGTGTGGGGTACCGAAAAAATATCGAATCGGTTAGGCGTGATTTTGACGATTCGAAATAAATAGAGATTAAAATTATAAAAGTTTCAATATCCTTAATATCAGTCCTGTAGGAAAAGATCTATTCTACCCCTGAGGGGAATGAATGCTAAGGTGAATCATCCCACGCTCTGTGCGGCTCCTTGCAGGAGTGACAAAGTTTACGAATCTCTAGTAAAAGGCTTCACAATGCAGTCTGGATTTATGGGTCTTGATCTATTACCCGCGGCGGTTCGCCGTGGGGTTGACTTTGATTGTTGAACTCTGATAAACCCTATCGGCTATGTATTTTCAAGATATCATTTTAAATCTACAAAATTATTGGGCATCCCGCAGGTGTGCCATACACCAGCCCTATGACATTGAGGTAGGAGCCGGCACGTTTAATCCCGTTACTTTTTTCAGGGTGCTGGGTCCTGAGCCTTATAACGCTGCCTATGTGGAACCTTCTCGTCGTCCCACGGATGGCAGGTATGGGGAGAACCCAAATCGGCTTCAACATTATTACCAGTTCCAGGTAATACTTAAACCTTCTCCTCAAGATGTACAGGACCAATATTTAAACAGTCTCACTGTATTAGGAGTGGACCCTCTGAAACACGATATCCGGTTTGTAGAAGATGATTGGGAGTCCCCTACATTGGGAGCCTGGGGACTGGGTTGGGAGGTTTGGCTGGATGGAATGGAGATCACTCAGTTTACATATTTTCAACAAGTGGGCGGCCTGGATTTAAAACCGGTCACTGCAGAATTGACTTACGGGTTGGAACGAATTGCCATGTACCTGCAAAATGTGGAAAACGTTTATGACTTGAAGTGGAATGAAAACCTTTTCTATGGCGATGTTCACCTTGAAACGGAAAAACAGTTTTCCCGCTACAATTTTGAGGTTTCTAATAAGGAACGTTTGTTCCAGTGGTTTGATATGTATGAACTGGAAGCGAAAGAATTATTGGAAAAAGAACTTGTTCTTCCTGCATATGATTACACATTGAAATGTTCACATACATTCAATCTGCTAGATGCAAGGGGGGCTATCAGCGTTACTGAGCGTACGGGATTTATAGGCAGGGTTAGAAATCTTGCACGTTT
>CAZECX010000163.1:0-6250 GCA_964510965.1 uncultured Nitrospina sp.
AGAAAAGAGTAGCCCCAAGGGGAATCGAACCCCTGTTTCCGGCGTGAGAGGCCAGAAACATTATCAATTGGAGCCACCGAGCCTTCCATAGGATCAATCACTTAGTCCCACTCGTCAAAATTATAGCCCCCCTGTTTTCCTGACACAAGTCTGACACAAGTTTTTTTCTCCCACCAGAACTCCAATTTATTTAATAAATAAAGGGGTGGCGTTATGAATGATGGAATGTTTATTCCTAGAAAATTGCATCGTAGTCGTGCATTTCGAGAGTTAACAACCAGTTCTATATTAGTCCTATTTGAGCTTCTCTTCCGTCGCCAGATGGTAAAGGTTGGACAAAAGGGTAGGTGGTGGGTCAAGAATAACGGTGAGCTAGTGTTGACGTACGCTGAAATAAGAAAGAGGTTTGGACTCGCTCGCTCAACCATACGCAACTCCATTGATCAACTCGTTAAACTTGGTTTTGTTGACATCGCTCACCACGGCGGTGGATTGATGAAAGATTGCTCAAAATATGGTGTTAGCGAACGTTGGCAAGACTATGGCAAGGAAGAGTTTATTAAAAAGTCCCGCAAGAAAGACAATCGCAAACTTGGTTATACAAAAAATAACTGGGAGGAGCGAACAGGTCGTAAACGAAAGCGTCAATCCAAAGTAGGTATCAACAATAATACATGCTCAAGTATTGCCAATAATACTCGTGAGCATAAAACGCTTGTTACCCCAAGTATGAATTACGCTACCCATAAAACAGACCCTAACTACTATATTCAAAAAGGGCTTGAGGTGCTTGAGGCCATGCACTCTACCCAGTATCACTAACGATACTATTCTATAGATTTCCATACCTACCATGTTTCTAATCCTAGGGAGTATAATCACGTAATAAAGTTTGTGAAAGTAAGTTGTTTTTTGGTGATTGATTTAAAGGGTTGCAATGACAAAAAAAAGTAATAAAGAAGAGTTTATTAAGAAAGCCAATTTAGTTCATGGCGGATTTTACGGTTATGACGAAGTTGAATATAAAGATAATAAAACACATGTATTAGTTACATGCCATAAACACAAACCCTTCCCAGTACGACCTGATAACCATTTACATCGAA
The DNA here is from genome assembly GCA_964510965.1 of uncultured Nitrospina sp. Taxonomy (GTDB): domain Bacteria; phylum Nitrospinota; class Nitrospinia; order Nitrospinales; family VA-1; genus UBA8687. The sequence goes on from CAZECX010000163.1 coordinate 1,107, forward strand.
AGTCTGGATGCCCTGATTGCTATGATGAAAGAAGAAGTCAAAATCAAATTTATACAACTGAGCAATTTGTTAATCTTGCAAAAAAAATTCACCGTGACAAATATATTTATTCAAATGTGAATTATGTTCGCTCAAGATTTTATGTAGACATTGAATGCCCAAAGCATGGCATATTCCCTCAAAAACCGAATGATCATTTAGGCGGTCATGGTTGTAAGAAATGTGCAGATGAACTGCTAAGTATTGTAAGAAAACATTCTCTTGCACAGGTGATAAGGGCATTTCAAAGCATTCATGGCGATCAATATGATTACTCAAAAGTTGTTTATAGGGGTACCGATAAAAAAGTAGAAATTATTTGCCCTTATCATGGTGTTTTCAGACAAAACCCAACTGAACACAAAGCAGGAAAAAGTTGCAGAGATTGTGGCATTGAGAAATCGGCTGCCCTTAAAACAATGCCGCTTTCTGAATTTATTGAAAGGGCCAACAAGATTCACAAAGAGAAATATAATTATTCAAAGGTTAAATATAAAAACACAATGACTGAAGTAATAATTACTTGTCCAAAACATGGGGATTTTGAAAAGCGTCCAAGTGATCATTTATCAAGAAATAAGGATACAAGTGAGAACTTTACTACAGGCGGATGTCGAAAATGTGCCTATGAGTATAATGCAAGTCTTAGTCGACTGACTCAGGAAGAATTTATGTTGCGAGTTCAGGAAAAGCATGGAGACAAGTTTGATTGCTCTAAATTAATTTATATAAATTCTGATACGAAGATTGAGGTGATCTGTCGTATTCATGGTTCATTTTACCCTAGGCCTTCTGATTTCTTAACTCAAGGCGGTTGTCCCAAATGCTGGCATCCAAAAGTTAAACAAAACCTTTGGCTGGATAGTTGTGGTTTGCCTGATAGTAAAGAGCATAGAGAGGTCTACATGCCTAGTATAGGAAAGAAAAATAGCGTTGATGGTTTTGATAGACAAACAAATACTGTTTATGAGTTTTGGGGTGATTTTTGGCATGGCAACCCTGAAGTTTTTGACCCAAGTGAAGTAAACACAATGGTGGGAAAGACATTCAAAGAACTTTATGAAAAAACAATGGATAAGCGAATGAGAATCTTTAAAGCCGGCTTTAAGCTTATAGAAATTTGGGAAAATGAATGGGATAAAAAAGCTAATGATTAAAAGGAGAAACCACAATAAATTGCAAGCAAATGACTTATTATTTCTATATGAATGATTAAAAGGTATTTCCTAGATGACTAAAAAACCAGTAAACAACAGAAATTCTAACGGAAGATTTGTTCAGGGTTCATCTGGCAATCCAAATGGTCGACCCGTAGGATCAAAGAACAAGTTCACTACTCTGAAATCAGCATTCATAGATGCTTTTGAGGAGATAGGTGGAGTGGATAACTTGGTTGAATGGGCAAGGTGCAATCAGACTGAGTTTTACAGAATGCTGGCACGGTTAATGCCAAGAGAGATTCATGCTGATGTGAATGCAGGGTACAGTCTTGTTGAGTGCTTACGAGAGATGGAGGAACGAAGGGCTAAGCATGAGGGGAGTTGACTGGTAATGGCAATGGTGAATGCGTAAAAATTATTAGTATTTTGGCGTGATGGTTGCAATTGCGTTAATCGGTTACTGCAATTCAGACAAACAAAAAAAATTAAATAAACTTCAATAATTCAAAGTATTTTCCACTTCATCCCTCAAATTCACCTGTAGACAGCCTTCAAAACCATCTAAACCTATGATATAAAGTATCTAAAGGCATAGTTAGTTTGCAGATACAGTTCTGATTGGTTTAACAATTGGAGTTCAATATGCAGACAACTTCTACACAACTAAACATTAAAGCTGAACGGGTGGAATGAATTATAAGAACTCACTAATATTGGGCATTCTTTTGCTTTTACTGTCTTCATGCAGTTTTTCCACCCAATCAAGATACAATTATTCCGAAGTTGGGAAAATACAGGTGGCCAACTATGGAACTGTAGTTAAAGTAAGGGATATAGATATTGTTAGTAACACATCTGGTGCAGGTGGGCTGATTGGTGGAGTAGGTGGTGGAGTGGGCGGTTTGCAGATTGGAAGTGGTGGTGGGCAAATAGTTGCTGGTGCTGCTGGTGCTGTTGGTGGCGCCTTAGTGGGTTCCGCACTCGAACAGGCTATTAGGAATCGAGGGGGTGTAGAGTACACCGTGGTTCTAAGAAATGGTAAGACGCTTACCGTTGCACAAAATATATCGGAAAAGGATGTACTTCTAAAAAAAGGAGATAGGGTGATCGTACAGATAAACGGCGAATATCAAAGAGTGCTACCCGCAAACGATCTTCCAACTGAAATAGAAAAACCTAAAGGTATTACTTTTAAATGAAAAATTTTATAGCATTAACAATATTAGTATTTTCTTCTGGTTGTGCCCTTACCCAAGATAAAATAAATATTACTTATGAAGGAAAGGCCAACCTAGTTGTAGTTGACGGAGCAGAAAACATTGAAGTTCTAGTTAATAATGAAGATAAAAGAAGTGTATATAAAGATAGGGTTGGCACAAAAAAGAATGGTTATGGAATGGAAATGGCTGCCATTGTGCCTGAAAATGATATAGCAAAAACATTTGCAGATGCTATAGAGTTTGAATTGCAAAACCTTGGTTTCAAAATAGGAGATAATGGGAAAATACTTACAGTAGAGTTAGTCCGATTTTATAATGATTTTAAAATGGGCTTTTTCGCAGGAGATGCGGTTGCAGATGGACTGGTTAATGTTGTAATTAAGGATAAAAAAAATAATATACTGTTTTCCAAATCTTACGAAGGTGGTGCAATAGAACCAAATATACAATTAGCCTTAGGCCATAATGCAAAAATTGCTTTGACAAAAACCATGGCAGATATTGTTGCAAAAATAGCCCATGATAAAGATATGCATTCTGCATTGCTAAAGTAATCACTAATTCTTTTCAAAAAATAATGGAGATTGCTACCCCGCAATTTTACAAGGCACCATCTTTTTAAAAATTTCTAAGGAGTTTTCTCATGCGAACTACTTGGAAACCATCTAGCAATAAAACCAAACTCACATTCTTATTCGCACTTGAATTAAAACAAGGGGTTATTAAATGACTTGGAAAACTTTTTTCCTTAGTTGTCTGCTTCTTTTACTTGCTGGTGTGATTGTTTATAAACTGTATTTAATTACATCACCTTATCAAAATTGTCTGAAAGATGTGAAGTTTAAGGAAAGTATTCTCCATGCTTATTGTCTTAGGGAAACCAATTGGTAAAGTATGAAAACCAAACTCACATTCTTACTCTCACTCACCTTTCTGTTTTTGTTTAGTGGTTCTGTTTATGGGGAGGAGGAGTTAAATTTCTGTGATGAAACAGTAAGAAGTTATAGCAAAAGCGGGAAGTTGGTGACTGAAATCCATTACAAGGGTTGTAAGCAAAATGGATTAAATATTCGATGGTGGGAAAACGGTAAAAAGTCGTGGGAAACCCATTACAATAATGACAAAAAAGATGGACTGGATAAAGGGTGGTATGAAAACGGCAGGAAGATGTATCTCAAACATTACAAAAATGGTGTTTTAGATGGAATGTTTACGGAGTGGTATGAGTCTGGCAAAAAGAAATCTACCAGTCATTACAAAAACGGAATAGAAAACGGATTTAGAAAAGAATGGAATGAAGATGGAAAACTTACTTTCCAAGGTAACTTTGTTGATGGTAATGAGGAAATAAAGTAATGAAACCTAAACTCACATTCTTACTCGCACTCACCATACTTTTACTTTCAATTGCGACTTCAGTTCTTGCAGGTTCAAAAAGTATTATTCTAGTTTGCAATTACCAATACTCTATTGATGACAGTGGACAAAGTTCACCAACTTCAGGTTCTAACACTTTCAGAATCACTTTTCTTACCAACACAGATATTGTAGTTAAAAGTAGTGGGTTGGGTGCTCTAATGAGGGGAACACAAAGCAAAGAACAATTTAACGCAACTGCCTTTTGGGATTTACAAGGAAACAAACAAAGAACCAGTATAAGTATTAATCGTTATTCAGGGGTACTTGAAGAATTTAATGGTAGTGCAGAATCTAATAAAGGTCTCATACATTACGGACAATGTCTAAAGAAAGAAAAGTTATTTTGATAAGGAGGGATATAAATGGAGGGGGAAGGGGAATGTGACGCCAATCCGATTGGAAAGAAAAAAGGGGGAATGAAAAATGAAAACTCATCAATGGTGTGAGGGTTGTAAATGAAACTATTTTTTAAATTTTTGTTTCTGTTTGCATTAACAGCAATTCTTCTGTTTGCGTTTGTAGCTATATTTTCTAGTAAATCATCTAGTTATGAGTGCGTTGGAGAAATGACTAATGGAGATAACTTGTCACCTTCAAATATCTACATACAATTGGAGGAATATAGATGGTGGGTTGGCTTGTGGAGTGATTCAGATGGAAACTTAAAGCTGGAGATACCGCGTAGGTTTAACGAATTTTACGAACATATTGTAGATATTGATATCCAGCTTCAAATATATAGCAAGCCTCAAGAGATGAAGGGATACTTCTCACCTCTCAGTAAAGTACTTTCTGTGAAAACGACGTTAGGCTTTTTTGATGGAAAATGCAAAAGGATTGATTGATAAGATGTTTAAGGAACCTTAAGCCAAAGAGAGGTTTAAATTTTGGTGGAAAAACTTTTTTCAGATAATTCATATCCCATGTTTATAGAGATTGCTCTTGGAGTAGTTCTCGGAGGCGTAATTTTATATTTATTACATTTTCTCTGGGAAAAAAGAGAAGCGATAGGTGACATAATAGGCGGAATAATATTGGTACTTCTATTTTATGGTGGTGGAATGGGTTTGATTTCGATGGTTTCGCCTGAGTGGAACTGGTATGGAATTGGGGATGCCGAACTAATCATAATATGGACTATTTTAGGGATAATGGCGTTGAGCGGGGTGCTCTTTAACCGTGAATAAATAGAAGAAAAAATCTTGAATAATAATCCAGTTATACTATACTGGTCTAACAACGCCGATTTGAATCAGCTTGCGGGCGTTTAATAAATACAGCTAAAACGAGAACACGTTCCCGTCTT
>CAZECX010000164.1:0-6240 GCA_964510965.1 uncultured Nitrospina sp.
AGCATGTTATAGAAAACCAGAATCATATTTTAGAGGAAAGGGTTGAGGAGCGTACTAAAGAGTTAACCACTGCATACAATAAGCTTTACCATTCCCAAAAGGAGATATTAAAACGATTGGGTGTGGCAGCAGAATACCGGGATAACGAAACAGGTTTGCATGTGACCCGGATGAGTAATTATTGCTCTATTTTAGGGGAAGAACTTGGATTAGATAATTCCCTTTGTGAAATGCTCCTTTTGTCAGCCCCCATGCACGATTTAGGTAAGATTGCTATTCCAGATGAAATTTTACTTAAACCCGCCAAATTGACGAAGGAGGAATGGGAAATTATGAAAACCCATCCTGAAAAAGGCGGAAAAATTTTGAGCAACAGTGGTGTGCTGCTAATTGAAATGGCAGAAACCATTGCACGGACCCACCATGAAAAATGGAATGGCTCCGGATATCCCAGAGGTTTGAAAGAATGTGAGATCCCATTAGAAGGGCAAATCGCATCTATTTGTGACGTTTTTGATGCTTTAACTTCCGCGCGACCCTATAAGGATGCATGGCCAGTGAAAACAGCGATGACTTATATTGAAAAACAAAGTGGGAAACAATTTAACCCTGAAATAGTTATTTCCTTTAAAAAAGTTTTTCTAAAAATTTTAAAAGTACACGAACAATTTGAGGAAAGCTAACAAGTTTTGCAACAATCATAACTTCCTATGCGTTGAAGGTGTTCTGCCCTAAATGGGGTTTACCTGAAATAAAAGAAACCTCTTAATAAGTTTTCTCCGAAAAAACTGCTCTAAAAAAACAAAAGCAAAATGTAAATGCGTGAAACCCTGATAAAGATATTGAAAAAATGGCTGGTTGTTTTGGAAAAGGATTCCTCAAAATCTTTTTCCAAGGATGATTCTATTTCTGGAATCACTATTCAAACAGCGCTAGAAAGCCAGCAGCAGCTTTTTTTTAAAATGTTGGATAACCTTCCAATGCTTTTCCATTTGCAGGCCCCGGACTATTCTATTCCCTATGCCAACAAAATGTTTCTCGAGGTCTTTGGAGACCCTTCGGGCAAAACCTGTCATAAGACAATGCATGGCAGGGATCTACCTTGCGAGGAATGTACTCCATTCAAAATCATGCAGACTGAGAAAACAGAAGAGAACATATGGAAAGCAAATAATGGAAAAACATACCTAACGGTTATGACCCCCTTTAAAAGCTTAACTAATTCTGAGATGGTAATGGAAATGGCTGTCGATATTTCAGAACTAAAAAAAACCGAGAAGGAACTCATTGCCTTGAAGGAGGTGGCCGAACAAGCAAATTCCGCTAAAACAAAATTTTTATCGCGAATGAACCACGAATTACGGACTCCATTAAACAGTGTTATTGGTTTCTCCAGGCTCCTTTTAAAAAGCAATCACGACCCTCTTAGCTCGAATCAAAAAATGGATTTGGAACGAATTTTAGATTCTGGGCAACAACTTTTAAGCCTTATAAATGAAATCCTGGATTTTTCAAAACTTGAGCTGGGAAAAACCCAAGCCAACATTGTACCTGTAAATGCAAATACTATATTTAACCAGGTATTGCATCTGGCAAATCCATATGCAGAGGAGAATTCTGTAGAGCTCATTGATACCACTATAAAAAAACAGGAATACTGGGTTTTGGCTGACCCCCACCTTTTAAAGCAGGTACTCGTAAACCTGTTTGAGAATGCGATAAAATTTAATAAAAATTACGGGACCGTAAAATTGTCCTGCAAAAATCTTTCCGATAATAAATTGCAAATTGAAATTGCTGACACTGGAATGGGAATTCCTGCTGACCAGCATTCTTCATTATTTGAACCTTTCAATAGAGTCAATAGTGATTTTAAAAAGAAGGAGGGTACGGGTTTAGGTCTCCCAATTTGCAAAGAGTTAGTTGAGTTAATGGGGGGTGGACTGGATTTTAATTCTCACTTAGGAATAGGCAGTTGTTTCTTTATAACCTTGCAAACCTGCCAATCTAATAAAACTTCCGAAGAAGAGGTCATTCATCCATTTTCAATAAAGGACTTGGAAATAACGCCTAAGGATAGTTTTGATATTCTCTACATTGAAGACAATAAAATGAACAGGGAATTGATCGCAAGATTATTTAGCCAATCAACTGAGTATAATTTGATTGAGGCAATAAATTCTAAAGAGGGAGTCGAACTTTCAAGGAAACACAAGCCCGACTTGATACTAATGGATATAAACCTTCCGGGGACCAACGGATTTCAGACCTTCAAAATTCTTGAACAGCATAAGGACACCGGAGATATTCCAGTCATTGCATTGAGCGCATTGGTTAGTCAGAAAGATATAAAAAATGCTTTAGACTTAGGATTTAAGGATTATGTTACAAAACCAATTGATTTCCAAAAGCTGCTTTTATGCATAGGTAGGACCCTGGAGGGATCTGCCAATCGGCATACAAAATAATATTGTAATCGAGATAATTGATCTTTGCGATAGGCTATGAGCATTCCTAGTTTCGCAGGGCTTTTATTTTTGCACTGAAAATTCTGCTAAAAACCATAACCAAACACTCCATCCTCCCTACTTTCAAGCACTAAACCCAAAGAATTTTCAAAAATACAACAGTTATGTTGTTTATTGCATAAATATTGTTGTTTTTGTTGAATATTTTTACCCTCGGCAATCTTTATATAATTGATTAAATAATTGATTTAAAAACATTTATTTTAATAAATTCTGTTGGTCAGATTTTGGTATGTATTATGCACATTATATGTGTATGAAAATAGATTTTAGGTTGCCAATAGCTTTTTAGTACCCCCGAAATACCATAGTAAGGAGGGCAGCGAGCCATGGTCACAAATTTTTTAAAGAAAATTATTCCTGGAAAAAACAGCTCAGATCCAAACGGATTATTAACATTAGTTAAACCTAAGAAAATAAATCTAGACACAAATAATAAATCTTCCTTCAATTTTTCACCCTTGACTCCAAAAAATTTAATCGGCCGGGATGCTGATATAAATGAAATTGTCCACAAAAAAGGACAAACCCGGTTTTTAATCATTGGCGACCAGCAATTCCCAGGAATAGGAAAAACTGCATTCTCTTTACGCTTAGCAAAGAAACTTGCTGCTAATTATCCTGGAAAACAAGTTTATATAGATTTAAAGCCTAATAGAGGGCGGCCTATTTCTTCAATAGAAGCCATGGCGCAAGTGATTTGGCATTTCAAGATTCAATGCAAAATTGAAGATAGTGAAGAAAAATTAAGAAAGGCTTATTTAGATGCTCTGGTTGGGAAAAAAATAATTCTAATTCTGGATGGCGTCACTAAACCCATGGAAGTTTTAAAACTCCTTCCCCCAAAAGACTGTCTCATGATAGTTGTATCCCAAGATAGAATCACTCTGCCAGGATTCTACAGAAAATCTATGAAGCCATTAGAACCAGAATCCGCCCAAAACCTACTTTTATTGCATGCACCAAACACTAAAGAAAAGGCAAAAGAAATTGCAAATTTCTGTGAATTCAATCCCATGACACTTTGCATTGCCGGAGGTTTGCTGGCTTCATCAAAATCTATTACAGAGCAATCACTATTGGAAAAAATGAAACAGTGGGATGAAGGAAGTGTGCTAAATAAATTAATTGCACTAAGCTTCGCAGATTTAGAAAAAAACACATCAAAAGTTTTTACAAAACTTGCCATTTTTAACGATTCCTTTGACGCCAAAGCGCAGGACTTTATTTGTCAGGATGAAAACAATAAACACCTAACTAAACTGGTAAACCGGCAATTGGTAATTTTTAATGAAAAAACCCAACGGTATCAGTTGCATCAAAAAATTAAAAATTTTTTGAAAGATCATCTAAAAGGATTTGAAAAGTCTGACGCTGAAAAACGTCATGCTACGCACTTTATGATAAGGCTTCAGAGTCTTCAAGCCAAGCTGGAAGAAAAAAACTCCTCTTCAATCCACAATAGTGTCAACAATTTTGATTCTGATTGGGAAAATTATCAGACCGCTCAAGGGTGGGCGTTGAAAGATCTTGGATCTACCGAAGAGGGTAACCATCTCTGCGCAAGCTTCCCGGAAAATGGAGCTCAGTTTTTAAAATGGCGTTTACCGCCAAAAAAATGCATAGAATGGTTTAACTCTGGTTTGTCGGCAGCCAAACACTTGGAGGATAGCAAGGCAGAATTACGCCAAATAATAAATCTAAGCGAAGCTACCTTTGAGAGCAAGGATTTTTCAAAAGCAAAGGAGTTGCATGAAGAATCTCTAACCCTAGCCTTGGAAATGGGAGATGATTCAAATGCGACAATGCTATTAGATAAACTTGCTTTCTTCCAAAAAGCACTAAATAAAAATACAGAAGCCATTGAATACTATGAGAAAGCATTAGAAATATTCAAGAAAACCGATGATAAAGAAGGGCAAATTAAGGTTCTTTTAAAAATAGCAGCAATTGATTGTTCTGGGAGGGAGGACAGTATGATAATAAGCTACCTTAAGCAGGCCCTGGTTTTAGCTGAGCAAACCGGATCGCATCAGGATCAAATAAAAATAATCAGCAATATGGGCAAGGTATTTTTTAAATCTAAAAATTATAGTCAAGCCAAGGAACAACATGACAAAGCCTTAGGCCTTGCCAGAAAGTTTGATAGTCGATATGAAGAAGCAATGGAACTTTATAGCATCTCTTTATGCATGGAGAAACTGGGGAATATTGGAGAGGCGATTCGAACGGGTGGCATTGCGTTAGAAATTTTTAAAGCTCTAAAAAAGAAAGAAGCAAAAATAATGCACGAAAAAATAAAGTCCTGGAAAATTGTATCTCCTAACTAGATTTTTGATGCAGAGTTAAACCATAAAAAAATTAATGCATATTATTGTAGAATAAACTTTAAAAATGACAGTGCCATTTCATTATTTTAAAATATAGCGACAAGCCTAAATTTTTTTTCTCCTCTGTGAGACGGATCTGAAAATATATTCAAATAATAGAATTTAATAGTAAAAAAAATGGATATGAAAACCGAAAACTATGTTTTGCAAGGAGAACCAAATATTTTAATTGTAGATGACCGGCCTGAAAACTTAATGGCCGCTGAAAAAATAATAAAACCTCTACACGCAAATATTTATAAGGTGGAATCTGGGGAGGAAGCACTTTCTTTGTTAATGGAAATAGATTTTGCAGTCTTGTTGCTTGACGTGCAAATGCCTGGGATGGATGGTTTTGAAGTAGCAACCCTAATTAGAGGAATCAAAAATACTAGAACCATTCCTATCATTTTTATGACGGCATTAAGTAGGGATGAAAAATTTATTTTTGAAGGTTATGAGGCGGGGGCTGTAGATTATTTATTCAAGCCGCTTGAGCCTGTGATTCTCCAGCAAAAGGTTCAGGTATTCCTGGAATTAGATCGCCAAAAAAGAGAACTTGAAAAACTTGTAATTGAAAAATCTAATTTAATAAAGGAGTTGGATGAGCTTTCTAGAATTGACCCTCTAACCAAACTATCAAACAGAAGGGATATTCTCGAAAAATTAAATATGGAACAAGCAGAGTATGCTCGCTATGGTAAAACATTTACTATTGCTATGGCGGATATAGATTTTTTCAAAAAGATCAATGACTCATTCGGTCATGATGCTGGTGACTATGTATTAAAAAGTGTGGCGAGTTTAACCAAAGATCAATTAAGAAACGTCGATCATTTGGCCCGCTGGGGTGGTGAAGAATTCTTGATTATTCTTCCAGAAACAAATTTATTGGGAGGCGCGAAGGTGGCTGAAAAAATAAGAAGCGCCATTGAACAAAGAAATTTTCAATTCCGGGAAAACAAAATTAAAGTGTCCATGAGCTTTGGGGTTTCGTGTCATACGGGTAAAGGGACGGACCTAGATGGATTGATAAAAAAGGCGGACCAGCTTCTTTATCGAGCAAAGGAATCAGGGAGAAATACAGTCGTCTCAATGTGAGGCTTTTTCAATTTTCTTTGCTAGGCGATTCTGGAAGTTCAACAGTGAACTTGGAGCCTCCTCCTACCTTACTACTTGCAGTTATGGTTCCATTATGCAAGGCCACTATTTTTTCACATAGAAACAATCCCAAGCCTGTACCTGGAATTTCTCCTTGAGAATGTAAACGTTTAAAAGGTTCGAAAATAATATTTTCATATTTACTATCGAACCCTATCCCATTATCTTCGAATATTATTTTA
>CAZECX010000165.1:0-6232 GCA_964510965.1 uncultured Nitrospina sp.
AGATTCCGGAGAAGATGAGATAGGCTTTTGCGAAGCATGTGGCTACGCATCTAATATAGAGCTCGCTGAGTCTCGACCCGTTTCCAATACCACTCCCACAAATGATTCAGAAAATATAAAAGAAGTTCAAACCCCTGGCAAAAAATCAGTGGATGAAGTTTCAGCATTTCTTGCCTTACCCAGTGAACTAATTGTTAAAACCATTCTATTTGAAAACGAAGATGGGTTGGTAGCCGGACTGGTTCGTGGTGACCATGAAATCAATCCTGTAAAAATGAAAAACCTGATTGGTTGCGAATGGCTATTACCCGCTGCTGAAAAAATAATCGACGAAAAACTTGGGTTGCCTTGTGGATACATTGGACCGGTTGGCCTGGATATTCCTATCTATGTCGATCAGGAGGTTGCTGCCTTGCAAAACTTTGTGACCGGAGCCAACAAAGCCGACACCCATTTCACAGGCGTTCAGATTCAACGCGATATTAAAGTCCAAAAGTTTGGAGACTTGCGGCGCATTCTTGCCGGTGACCCCTGCCCCCGCTGCGATGACGGAAAATACCAGGTAAAACGCGGAATCGAGGTCGGCCATATTTTTATTCTTGGAACAAAATACAGCGAGGCAATGAAAGCCGTATATCTGGACAACAATGGAAAAGAAAACTTAATGATTATGGGGTGTTATGGAATTGGTGTAGGAAGATCCGCTGCCGCCTGTGTGGAGCAAAATCATGATGAAAAAGGAATGGTGTGGCCTTTAAACCTGGCTCCTTTCGCAGTCATAATTATTCCTGTAAACTTCAAAAAGGATGACTTAAAAAACACCTGTGAATCCATATATGCCCAGTTGCTAGAAATGGGAGTTGAAGTCATCCTTGATGATCGCCCGGATCGATTGGGTGTAAAACTAAAGGATGCTGATTTAATTGGCATTCCTCTACAAATTATCGTTGGGCCCAAAAACCTTGAAGAAGGAAATATTGAAATAAAAATCCGCAAGACACAGGAATCTCAACTGCACCCGTATCCGCAGGTAATAAAAGATATCCCCAATATTTTAAAGGACTTATAAATTTTCAGCCGACCTTCCCTGCCCCCAGATTTCCCTTGAAATCTAGCATGCAGTTCTTGTACAATTCGCTTAACTGAATACGGGCTCTGCGATGCGGGCTTTGAGCCCGCTTTTTTTTTTGCTTTTCCCGTGGAAAACGATCAGTTTTGCTTCCTCTTCCTTGTGGGTTACTGGTTTCAGGTGATGGTTCCTGGAAATTCTCTCTTACACATTGAGGTATAAATGGGAAAAGCCCCGGTCACTCAATCGGTAATGGAGTTGATCGAGCCCGGCCTTATGGCAAATGGACTCGAACTGGTTGATGTCGAATTCAAAAAAGAAGGCAAAAACTGGGTCCTGCGAATTTTTATTGATAAAGAAGGCGGGATAACACTTGAAGACTGCCAAAAGATCAGTCGTCTCGCAGGAGACTTGATTGAGGTTGAGGAAATCATAGAACCGGTTTACACCTTGGAAGTATCTTCTCCTGGATTGAATCGGGTACTCAAAAAGGAAAAAGACTTCATCAAGTTTTCTGGAAAAAAAATATGCGTGCAATGCCACGCACCCTTGGATGGCAGGAAAAAATTTACCGGCATCCTGGCAGAATTCAAAAATCAATCGATCCACCTTGAGGTGGATGGGCAACTCCACACAATTCCTATGGATCGAGTTGCTAAAGCAAATTTAGTCATAGAAATTTAGGAAAAACAATGAGTCTGGAAACTCTCAGCATATTAGAACAATTGGCCCGGGATAAAGGCCTTGACAAAGACGTCTTGATCGATGCTTTAAAAGCAGCGGTAGAGGTGGCTGCCCGCAAACGTTATCCCACCGCCAACGAACTACAAAGTGAGTTCAATGAGTCCACTGGAGAGGTAGAAATTTATCTTGAAAAAACGGTGGTCAAAGATGTCGTTAATGCAGACGAAGAAATTAGCCTCAAAGAAGCAACCTCTTTCTCCGAAGATGTGCAAATAGGCGATCAAGTTCTTGTGCAACAGGTTATGGAAAACTATGGCCGCATCGCTGCACAGCTTGCCAAGCAGGTAATCGTCCAGAAAGTCCGCGAGGCGGAAATCGAACTGATCCACAACGAGTACAAGGATAAAAAAGGCGAGCTTATTAACGGGATTGTACACCGCATGGAGCATGGTGATCTAATCGTTGACCTCGGAAATGCAGAAGGAATTTTGCCACGCCGGGAACAGGTTTTTCGAGAAAGCTTCAACCGGGGTGAACGCATCCGCGCTTATGTCCTGGATGTCCGCAAAACACCAAAAAATGCATTAGTCATTCTTTCCAGAACCCATATTGGTTTAGTCAAAAGATTGTTCGAAATGGAGGTCCCGGAAATAAGCGAAGGTATGGTTGAGATCATGGGTGTGGTTCGCGAACCCAATGGCCGAACCAAAATCGCCGTGCGTACCAATGACCGAGACATCGATGCAGTAGGTGCCTGTGTTGGCATGAGGGGAATGCGTGTCCAATCTATTGTTCAAGAGCTGCGAGGCGAAAAAATCGATATCGTTGAATTTTCAGAGGACGCGGAAACCTATATTAAAAATGCACTCAGTCCGGCCAAAGTTTCCAGGATCATCCTTAACCGTGATGAAAAGCAAATGACCATCATTGTTGCTGAAGATCAAATGTCACTGGCAATCGGGAAAAAAGGACAAAATGTGCGACTGGCTGCAAAACTCGTTAAATGGAAAGTAGATATCAAAGGACCTTCTGAAGCTTTAGAAATGGGAGAGCAACCGGACTTTATTGTTTCTAACAAAGAATCTGATGTCGACTTTCTTGAGGATATAAAAAACGCCAAAGGCCTTGGAGAAAAAGTGATGACGATTTTGTTCAGTAATAATATCGTCACATATGAAGAGGCGTTAAGTAAAGGTGTTAAAGGACTGGTCGAATTGCCAGGAATTGGACCCAAAAAAGCAGAGGGCTTGGTAGAGCTGGCAGAACAAATTCAGGAACGGGTAGCAGCGCAGACATTAAAAACTGAAGTTGAAACTCCCGAAACACCTGAGACAGATGAAACTGATGACGTCATAGAGGAAGATCAAGAAAAAACGGAAGAACTAGAAGAACCTGATGAAAGCATTTCCGGCGACGAAGAAGAAGAGCCTGAAGATGAAGAAATTCCAATTAAAGAATTATCGGATCTGCCACCAGAAATACTGGACATTCTGGAAACCAATGGATTTGAAACTCTAGCAGAACTTTCGGTTACACCGTTAGACGAATTGATTGCCATTGAGGGCTTAGACGAAAATTCGGGAAAAGAGATACTTGAAAAAGTAAAACTACAGTTGGGAAATATAGAAAATGTATAAAAATTATTTCATAAATATTTTGCAAATCAATAATCAAAATCCCATACCAGGATTTTCAAAAAAGGCACAATGCCTGAGTCAAGATAGTATGGCGGGCTTGCAACACAGGAGGAAATTTGGCTAAGATTCGCGTAAACAAACTGGCCCTGGAACTCGGCCTGCAAAATGATCAGGTCATTGAGGCCCTGCAAAAGAATAAGATTGTAGTAAAAAACCACATGAGTTCCGTTGATGAAGAGGCAGCTCAACATATCCGCGACCTTTTCTCACCTAAAACTCCTGCCAAAGCTTCGCCCAAGACTGCAAAGGTCAAAGCAAAAATCAAACTAAAGGCACCTTCAAAAGTAAAAATCACCACAGCAAAAACAAAGGCTAAGTCAGACAAAGTTAAAAAAGCTGAAAAAAAAGAAGAGACACCTGCAAAAAAAACCAAAGTTGTAAAAGCAACTAAAGCTAAAGCAACAACAGCTAAAGCTAAAAAGGAAGAAAGCAAAAGTACTGCTGAAGCAAAAACTGGAAAAAAACTGGGCCTGAAAATTATCAAGCAGGAAGAGAAACCGCCGGAAATAGCAAAACCTAAAGCTCCTGTAAAAGAAAAGCCCAAAGCGCCGGAAGCAGAAGTAAAAAAACCTGTAGCCGTTAAAGAACCCGCCCCTGCACCCGAACCGGAACCCGTTGAAGAAGAACAAGCTTTTGAACTGGTAAAGATAACTGAAAATATCCCTATCCGCGATCTAGCGGAAACTCTGAAATCCACTCCTAATGAAGTCATAAAAGAGTTAATGGCATTCGGTGTTTTAGCAAACATCAACCAAACTCTTAACTTTGATCTTGCAAGTAAAGTAGCAGATAAAATGGGATTCGAAGTCGAACTTCTGGTCGAAAAATCTGAGCTCGACTTCAAAGAAGAAGAAGAGGACAACCCTAAAGACCATATTATCCGGGCACCCATTGTTACCATAATGGGACACGTGGACCATGGTAAAACTTCATTGCTTGACGCCATACGTAAAACCGAAGTCACTAAAGTAGAGGCTGGAGGAATCACCCAGCACATCGGCGCCTATCAGGCGCATATCAAAGGTTCTGCAATTACATTTCTGGATACTCCTGGCCATGAAGCCTTTACAGCAATGCGTGCCCGCGGGGCTCAGGTAACTGATATTGTTGTGCTGGTCGTCGCTGCAGATGACGGCATTAAACCGCAAACAAAAGAAGCTATTCATCATGCGGAGGCCGCAGGCGTACCTATTCTTGTCGCCATTAATAAAATTGACAAGCCGGACGCAAAACCCGATGAAGTGAAAAAGCAGTTGGCGGATCAAGGTCTTTTGCCTGAAGACTGGGGCGGGCAAACAATTTACATTGAGGTCTCGGCTTTAAAGGAAACGGGAATTGATGATCTGCTGGAAAACCTAATCCTGCAAGCTGAAATTATGGAATTGAAGGCGAATCCTAAATTAAGAGCAAAAGGAGTCATTATTGAGTCCAAGCTGGACAAAGGCCGAGGGCCCGTTGCAACATTGATCGTTGAAAGCGGCACTTTGCAAGTCGGCCAACCTTTTATAGTCGGTTGCCATTTTGGAAAGGTCCGTGCCTTAATTGCAGACTCGGGGAAAAAAATTAAAAAAGCCAATCCTTCTACACCGGTTGAAATTGTGGGTCTACCTGACGTACCGCAACCGGGAGACCACTTCATGGTCGTTCAAGATGAAAGACGCGCGCGTCAATTGAGCAACCTGAGGTTGCAACAACAAAGGGAAGTCCAATTAGCCAAGTCAACACGAATCACCATGGATGACTTGCATCAACAAATTATTGAAGGTCAGATAAAAGAATTAGACTTGATCGTTAAAGCAGATGTTCAGGGCTCCATCCATGCGGTTCAGGAAGCGTTCAACAAACTGGGCGGCGATGAAGTGCGAATTAAATGCATCCACGATGCCGTTGGCGGAATTACCGAATCTGATGTATTACTCGCTACCGCATCGAACGCCATCATCATTGGATTCAATGTCCGCCCTACAGATCAGGCGACTAAACTCGCTCTAAGAGAACAGGTGGATATTCGCATGTACAGCATTATTTACGATGCAATCAATGACATGAAGGCGGCGATGGAAGGTATGCTGGCACCAAAATTCAAAGAACGAATCGTGGGTCGAGCCGAAGTACGAGAGGTATTTACCATCCCAAAAGTGGGAACGATTGCCGGATGCCATGTGTTATCTGGAAAAACTGAACGTAATCTGGAAGCAAGACTGATTCGAGACAATGTAGTCGTTTATCAAGGTAAGATTGCATCTATCCGAAGATTTAAGGACGATGTAAAAGAAGTGGCTGCAGGTTACGAATGCGGAATCTCGATAGATAAATTTCAGGATATAAAACTGGGAGATGTTATTGAACCGTTTGTAATGGAAGAAATAACCTCCTGACCTGCATAAAATTACAAAAGAAAGATGGTCATTGGCTGCTGCTCCATAAAGTTTTATTTGCACGGCAACAACTCGTTAAAAGGAAAAAGGCGCGTTGTAAGGGCCATCAAAGATCGACTAAAAAATGATTTCAATGTTTCCGTTGCCGAGGTAGGCGATCAGGATGTCTGGCAGAGCCTTCACATTGGTATCTCCGCAGTAGGCTCTGACCGACCCTACATAGATGGCCTGATGACTAAAGTCGTTGATGCAATCGATAGAATGAACCTTGCGGAAATTGTTGATTGCAAAACTGAAACATTAAGCATGGGTTCTGGGAATTATTGAACCCCATTTATCAAGAAAAACCTTAAGGTGTGGCTATGAGATTCAAACGTTCTCAAAGAATCCAGGAGCTGCTTCTT
>CAZECX010000166.1:0-6176 GCA_964510965.1 uncultured Nitrospina sp.
TTACTTCACCATAAGACCATGAACGGATTTTTTCTGGAGAAGCAATGCGAACCCGAATCGCGTCAAACAAAATAGGGTTTTTTGGCTTATCGAATTGTGTCAGATTATCCACTAGGGATTTCTCCTTTTAAGGTTTTCGCAAACCGTTATAATTTTTTTAATCTTTAAAGGCTCTGCGCTACAACTTCAGCTCAGAACCAAACTGGGTCCGAGGGAAAACAGAATTTTTATTTTCCCGATTCGATCAACTCAACATCAATGGCCAAGCTCTGCAACTCCTTCACTAAAACATTGAAGGATTCCGGCAAACTTGGATTGAGATGCGTGTCACCCTTAACTATCGCTTCGTACATTCGTTTACGCCCTTCAACATCATCGGACTTCACGGTCAGCATCTCCTGAAGCGTGTATGCTGCACCATAGGCCTCTAATGCCCAGACCTCCATTTCCCCCAGTCGCTGCCCGCCAAACTGAGCTTTACCGCCCAGAGGCTGCTGCGTAACCAGAGAATAAGGCCCTGTTGAACGCGCATGAATTTTATCATCGACCAAATGGTGAAGTTTTAATATGTAGAGATAACCCACCATCACATTCTGGCGAAACGGCTGTCCGGAACGACCATCAATCAGAGCCACCTCACCTGTCTCTGAGCAATCTCCTTGCTGCAAGAGCTCCCTGACTTCGTTTTCTTTTGCGCCATCAAAAACAGGCGTCGCCATATGTTTATCATTGGCCTTCGCCGCCATCCCCAAATTGGTTTCCAGAATCTGCCCAACGTTCATCCGCGAAGGCACACCCAATGGATTCAATATGAGCTCAATCGGCTTACCAGTTTTCATATAAGGCATGTCTTCTTCAGGAACAATGGTTGAAACGACACCTTTGTTACCATGCCGCCCCGCCATTTTGTCGCCTACCTGAAGCTTACGCTTCATCGCCATGAAGACTTTTACCAACTTGATCACACCCGGGGAAAGGTCATCTCCTTTTTTCAAACGAGTAACTTTTTCTTCCAGCATGGATTTAAGAATGGCCACCTGGTCTTTAGAACTGGACTCCATTCCAAGAAGGGCTTTTTCATCCACTCCCTGCCCTGGAACCTTAACCAGATCCTTAATACTCATTTTCGCGATGTCTTCTTCCTGGATTTTCTCGCCCTTTTTAAAACTCACCTTGCCAACCGTGGTTGACTTGGAAGCGTTTTTACCTGCAAGAAGACTACGAATTTTTTTTGCGGTTTCACTTTTAACGATAGCTATTTCATCGTTATAGTCCTTCTCGATCAGGGCAATCTCTTCCTCTTCAATCGCAAGCGTTCTGGAGTCCTTATCGATTCCCTTTCTTGAGAACACCTTCACATCGATAACCGTGCCATGCACTCCCGGCGGCACTCGGAGTGAGGTATCCCTAACATCTCCCGCCTTTTCACCAAATATCGCTTTCAGGAGTTTTTCTTCAGGACTGAGCTGGGTTTCCCCTTTCGGGGTGATCTTTCCAACCAGAATATCGTTCGGCTTGACGTTCGCGCCTACCCGAATGATACCGCTTTCATCCAAATTCTTCAGGGCTTCTTCCCCTACATTGGAAATATCGCGGGTGATCTCTTCTTTACCCTGCTTGGTATCACGGGCCTCAACTTCAAACTCTTCAATATGAACGGAAGTGTAAACATCTTCTTTAACCAGTTTTTCACTAACGATAATTGCATCTTCAAAGTTGTAACCATCCCAAGGCATGAACGCGACGAGAATATTTCGCCCCAAAGCCAATTCACCGTGATCGGTTGCAGGACCGTCTGCCAGCACATCGCCCTTTTTCACTACAGTTCCGGAAGAAACACGGGGCCGCTGGTTGATACATGTGTTCTGATTAGACCGCTGGTACTTATTCAGCGAATAAATATCAACGTTCGAATCCAACTGACTTCGGCGAGTTTTAACTTTTCCTGCCGGTTTCTTATCAGTACGGATCACGATTCGAGTTGCATCAGCGCTGATGACCACACCGTCATTCTCAGCAATCACCACAGCACCGGAATCATGTGCGACAATCGCTTCCATGCCGGTACCCACCAGGGGCGCCTCTGACTGCAGCAGAGGGACAGCCTGCCGCTGCATATTGGATCCCATCAAAGCCCGGTTCGCGTCATCATTTTCCAGAAAGGGGATTAGGGACGCTGCCACGCTGATCAACTGCTTCGGCGACACATCCATAAAATCAACTTTCTCACGCGGAGACAAAATAAAGTCCCCACCTTTACGCGCAGAAATTATTGGGTCAGAAAACTTTTTCTTATCGTCCATCTTTGCATTGGCCTGGGCGATAACATAATTGTCTTCCACCAAAGCGGTATGAAACTCAACATCATTCTGAGCAACAGAGTCTTTTACTTTTCGATAGGGTGTCTCAATGAATCCATAGTCATTAACCCTTGCATACGTACTAAGGGATGCAATCAGACCAATGTTTGGACCCTCCGGTGTTTCAATCGGACAGATACGACCGTAATGAGTCGGGTGAACATCGCGGACTTCAAATCCCGCTCGCTCGCGGGTCAAGCCGCCCGGACCCAATGCACTCAATCTTCGTTTATGAGTCACCTCGGAAAGCGGATTGGTTTGATCCATAAACTGAGACAACTGGCTACTGCCAAAAAATTCTTTAATAGCAGCGGTCACTGGTTTGGAATTTATCAAATCATGCGGCATGGAGACATCCAAGTCCTGAATAGACATCCTTTCAATGATCGCCCGCTCCATTCGCACTATTCCAACACGGAACTGGTTCTCCAAAGACTCTCCCACTGCCCGCACCCTGCGGTTACCCAGATGATCAATATCATCGATATCACCAATCCCATTTCTGAGATCGACGATATGCCGCACGACCGCCACCAGATCCTCCAAAGTCAGCAACCGGTTTTCCAAAGGAATATCCAGGCCAAACTTCTGATTCAACTTGATACGGCCCACAACGGATAGATTGTACCGCTTGGGATTAAAAAACAGATTAGCAAAAAGAGAACGCGCTATTTCTGGAGTTGGGGGATCTCCCGGACGCAACCTTTTATAAATTTCCTTAATAGCATCTTCCTGGCTTTGAGTTTTTGCAACCGCCAGGGTATCGCGAATAACCGTATCCGACATCTCTTCATCAATATGCAGGATCTGAATCTCATTGAGCTTATTTTTCTTGATTACCTCAAGAACACCCTCCGTAATTTCCTGATTGGTGTCGACTTCAATTTCGCCTGTCTCAGGATCAATGATTTCCTCAAACAAAAATCTACCGATCAAACTTTCCGGATCAATCTCGACCTTGGTGGACTTAGACAATCGACTCAATTTTTTAGCAGCACCAATGGTCACCTTCTTACCTGCCTTGAGAACCACATCATCGGTTTTCGGGTCTATCACATCCTCTTTAACCTTGAATCCGATGAGCAGATTTTTACTTCCCATAAATAGGCGGAAGTCTTTTGTTGTGATACTTACTTTTTCAACAGAGTAATAGGTTTCAAGAATGGTTTTGACATCCATCCCGAAAGCTTGCAATAGAATGGTTGCCGGAAGCTTGCGTCTGCGGTCAATTTTCACATAAAGCAAATCCTTGATATCGAATTCGAAATCGACCCAAGAACCACGATCCGGAATAATCCTCGCAGAATAAAGAATTTTGCCACTGACGTGCGACTTACCCTTATCGTGCGAGAAGAAAGCACCCGGTGAGCGATGCATCTGACTCACAATAACGCGCTCCACACCGTTTATCATAAAGGTACCCGTTGGGCCCATCACAGGCATTTCGCCTAGAAAAATTTTCTGCTCTTTTACTTCGCGAACCGTGTTGATAGTTATCTGAGGTACTTTTTCCTTCTCCAGAACCTTTACAATATCTTCGGTGATTTCCGTTTTAGCAGGAATAAGATTCTTTGAGGTGCCCGGTTTCTTGACCTCTTCAATAATTATTCTTCCTAGTAGGTTTTTCAGCACGCGAGCATTAATGTCCACCGCCTCACGATCAAAAAGCACGAGCCGAACCATGATTTTAATTGGGTCAGAGTAGGTAAGACCCTTCTGGCGGCATTCGCTGAACTTATGCTTTTCTTTATAAGCGACTTCCTGCTTACAAGTGTCGCAGAAGATATTCGGCCCACCGAGCTCCTTAAACTCACCGCAACCGCACTCCCATATACCGACCTCGAAGCCGACATATTCAATACGGGCGTTTATATTTAAGTCTGAGATGGGAAAGACATCGCTGAAGACATCTTCCAATCCTCTCATCTGACGCTCATTGGGAGCGACATCCCATTGGAGGAAATATTCGAATGATTTTTTTTGAATTTCGATTAAATTGGGGATACCAATGACGGTCGGAATTCGGGCGAAATTTTTTCTTTGTCTAAGATTGCCAAGCGCTCTCTGAGAACGGTTTATTGACATAGGGCAGCATCCTTCTGGAAGAAAGATTAACGGAAAATTTTTCTGCTAAAGCAAATACAAAATCGTAGAGCAAAATCTCCGTTACTTAACTTCCACAGAACCGCCGGCCTCCTCGACTTTCTTTTTAATTTCTTCCGCTTCCTCTTTTTTCACGCCTTCCTTAATCGCCTTCGGAGCAGCCTCAACAAGATCCTTGGCATCTTTCAGTCCCAGCCCAGTGATGGTTCGGACTTCTTTGATCACCTGAATCTTTTTATCACCAGCAGCGGTGAGAACAACATCAAACTCAGTTTTTTCTTCTGCAGCAGCATCTCCACCGCCAGCAGCCGGTGCAGCAACAGCAACAGCAGGTGCAGCAGCAGTCACACCATATTTATCTTCCAGTTCTTTTACAAACTCAGACATTTCTAAAACAGTCATGTTATCGATGAAGGAAACTACGTCTTCCTTAGTGGCGGCCATTACGCCCTCCTTTCAAAAATTGTTTTTTCTAAAAATTTTATTCAATAATTTATTCACAACGATCCCCAATCCAGGAATCGGTCTATTCGGATGCCTTTTTCTCTTTAATCGCGTCCAGCGTTCCAACCAGTTTTCTCAACAATCCGCCAAGAGCCCCAACGAAGTTTGTGGTCGGGCCATTCATGGTCGCCAACAACTGCGAAATCAGTACTTCCTTCGATGGCAAATCCGCCAACGCTTTTACTTCTTCAGGAGAAACCTTTTTCCCCTCAACCACACCACAAATCACCTTGGGGTTTTTTGTGGCTCCAGATTTTGCATATTCCGCAAGTGCCTTTGCCGGCGCAACCGCATCTTCAAAACTAACAACCAAGGATACAGGGCCACTGAACTCCTCATCCAACAACTCGAAGGGAGTATTTTTAGCAGCTTGCTTCGCCAAAGTATTCTTAACAACTCGAAAGTCTATCGCTCTGCCACGCATGTGACTGCGCAACTGAGTCAATTCCGCCGCCTCGATCCCTTGATAATTCGCAAGAACCGCCGACTTAGCTTTCAGGAAAACTCCGTTAAGCTCTTCAACCTTTTTAATTTTTTCTGCATTTGGCACTTTTGCCACCCCTCTCACTTACAGACCCCGACAAACGGGGGATATTTCAATTTAATTAGGCCGTGTACGCCACTCGGACCCCAACCCCCATTGTGGTTGAAACCGATATTCCTCTCACATAATGCCCCTTACTCGATGCCGGCTTGGCCTTGACCAATGTAGCAATAAGGGTTTGATAATTTTCCGTAAGATCTTCAACCGAAAAACTGGCCTTCCCCAATGAGGCATGAACAATCCCTGATTTGTCGACTCGGTAATCCACTTTTCCCGCCTGGATCTGCTCAATGGCCTGCTTGACATCAAAGGTCACCGTTCCCGTTTTCGGGTTTGGCATCAAGCCTCTGGGGCCCAAGACTTTACCCAGCTTACCCACTTGACCCATCATATCTGGAGTCGCAACCACCCGATCGAACTCCATCCAACCACCCTGAACCTTGGCAACCAAATCATCACCGCCGACCTCTACTGCACCAGCTGCTTTCGCCTCCGCTTCCTTATCGCCCTTAGCAAACACAAGAACGCGAAATTTCTTACCTGTTCCCTTAGGCAAAACCACGCTTCCGCGAATATTCTGGTCTGCTTTTCTAGGATCCAAGCTTAATCTAACCGCCACATCGAGCGACTCATCAAATTTTTCAGAATTAGAGTCCTTAGCAAGT
>CAZECX010000167.1:0-5936 GCA_964510965.1 uncultured Nitrospina sp.
AGGCCTTCATTTTTCTAAAATAAAAGCTGAAAGACAGATGTTTTTTACAAAATACAGCCCATATCAACAAATACCATAAGTTTAAAACATCTCAATCCAGAATTATAAAACAATGAGAAACTTGTCTCTTAAAAAAACATCTGTAATCTGCGTTTTCACACAGTCTGGGCCAAAAGCGGGCCCTTGGTAATACAGCAATTTAGTATCATTTTGGGACTTTTAGTTAGATGGATTTAAGGAATTATTTTTGTTCAATTTTATCCAAAATTTTTAATATTCCTTGATCGTCAAATTGGTCGGCCAGTTCTTTTAAATTATCTGCTAACTGTTTACCATAAGGTTCCGTTTTCTCTAATTCTAAAAACTCTTCCTCCAATTCCATTATCATTCCCATTTTTACTTTTTCTAATAGGGTCTTTAAAAGCTGTGGGGCTAGATGAATTTTTGAATAATCTATTTCTTCTTTTTCCTCCTGAACTTCCTCGTTTGCAAGAATAGTCAATGATGCAAGAACTTTATCAAGATTATTTGAAAACTCCTTCAGTAGCGACTCATATTGACCCTTTTGGTTTTTCCCTATTGCTATTTCTAATGGCTCTGCGGCTTTTGCTAAATACTTAGCCCCAATATTTGACGCTACCCCCTTTACCGTGTGCGTCAGTCTTTCCGCAGTTTCTTCGTCTCCTGCATCCAGGGCTTTCTTGATATCAGAAAAACTGTTCGAGTTATCCCGATGAAATCTAATCAAGAGTTTCCGGTAAAGTGTTTTATTACCACCCACGATGGTCAATCCTGCTGTAATGTCAACACCATCAAGTTCCGGAAGAACCTCATCCTCTTTTTCAGTTGAGGCTTTTGTAATGGGAGTTTCAGTATCTGTTGCTTCCTGGGGAGACACCCATTTTAGTAAGGCTGAAAACAATTCCTTCGTATTAATTGGTTTGGAAACATGGTCGTTCATCCCGCAATCAATGCATTTCTCTCGGTCTCCCTGCATGGCGTTTGCAGTCATCGCAACAATGGGGAGATTGGAAAAGCGTTTTTCTTTTCGGATAGCTCGTGTCGCTTCATAACCATCCATCACTGGCATCTGACAATCCATCAATATGCAGTCATAGTCTTTTTGAGAGACTTTTTCCACAGCTTCTTTGCCATCGTTGGCAATTTCAATTTTAAATCCAGCTTGTTCTAAAATTTCATTGGCGATTTCCTGGTTGATCGCATTGTCTTCTACCAGTAATATTTTTGCTCCTCTTATGGAAATCAGATTTTCTTCTTCCTGGGATTTGTTGGAAACCATAACGTCCGAAACCATTTCGGGTGCTTCGCCAAACACCTCCATGATAGTTTCCAGCAACATTGATGGATTCATAGGTTTAACCAGAAACGCATCCAAACCCGCATCTTTGGCCTGGCGTATTACCTCTTCGCGTCCATACGCGGTCAACATAATAATTTTAGGAATTTGTTTTAGATTGGGATGTTTTTTTATGATCTCCGATGTTCTGATTCCGTTCATCTCTGGCATCTGCCAATCCATAATGACGAGATCAAAGGGATTTTCGTTATCAGCTTCTTCAACTTTGGTAATGCCTTCTGCCCCAGAAGGCGCCTTGTCTACTTTCAGCGAAAGCGAATCCAACGCATTTTCCAGAATATCCCGTGCCGATTCATTATCATCCACGACCAGAACTCGCATTCCCTGGAGGTCTTCTGAAAGAGTGATCAACTTGCCTTTTTCATTAAACTTCACATCGAACCATGCAGTGAAAATAAAACTACTCCCTTTTCCCGGTTCACTTTCCACCCAGATTTTGCCACCCATCATTTCAGTCAACCTTTTACTGATGGTCAAACCCAGACCTGTGCCACCGAACTTTCGTGTGGTGGAAGAATCGGCCTGGCTGAATTCTTTAAACAGTTTTCCTCTTTGCTCTTCAGTCAAACCAATGCCGGTATCTTTAACTGCAAACTGCAACTCAACACGGTCTTTTTCATCCTTAACCACTTTGATTGATACAATAATCTCACCTTGTTCTGTAAACTTAACCGCGTTATTAGACAAGTTTACCAATATCTGTCCCAAACGAAGGGGGTCGCCCATCAATGACAGAGGAACATCCTGATCAATCGAAAAAAGGACTTCCAGTCCTTTTTCCTGTGCTTTCAGAGTTACCAAGGTGGAAAGGTTATCCAGCACCTCATCTAAACGGAAACTTACCTTTTCCATGTCCAGCTTGCCTGCTTCTATCTTTGAAAAATCTAGAATATCATTTATGATACCGAGCAGTGCATTTGACGCGGACTGAATTTTACTCACATAGTTAAGTTGCTTGGAATTCAACTCCGTTTTCATTGCAAGATGGCTCATACCGATGATCGCGTTCATGGGAGTGCGAATCTCGTGACTCATGTTCGCAAGAAAATCACTTTTAGATTGATTGGCGGACTCCGCTTCCTGTTGTGCAATTTTCAATTTTTCTTCTGCTTGTTTGCGTTTTGTGATATCCATAACCGTTCCAACCAATCGGACCGGCTTTCCTTCCGGGGTCCGTTCCACGATCGATCCTCGTGAAAAAAGCCAGCGAATTTCTCCATCTTTGGTCAGGGCACGATATTCCACTTCATAAATTGACTGAATCCCCTCTTTGTAAGACTCTCCTACCTTAAGAACCCGCTCCCTGTCTTCCAAGTGAATGGTTTCGGCCCAGGTTTTCTGCGTGATCGGTGTGATTTTTTTTAAAGAATACCCCAGCATTTCCGCCCAACGATCATTCACGACCATTTCTCCAGTCTCTACATTTACGTCCCAAGACCCCAGGTTTCCCCCTTCCAGTGCCAGGATCAGGCGTTGTTCCCCTTCCCGTAAAGTCTCTTCGGCTTGCTTGCGTTCAGTAATATCGCGGGAAAATGCGTTAAAAATATAATTGTCACCTTTCTTAAGCGGAATAACTGTAAGCTCTATTGGAAATTCCTCTCCACTTTTTCGAAGAGCTGTGATTTCAATTCTTGTATTCAATATGGGTCCTTCACCACTTTCAAGAAAATGCTTAAAAGCTTTTTCATATGCTTCTTTGTATTGCTTTGGGATAATATAATTTGAAATATTTGAGCCAAGCACTTCTTCCTTGGACCAACCATAAATAAACTCGGCCTGTACATTCCAATCTAAAATTTTATTTTCATGATCGATCATTATCACAGCATCCATAGCGGTAGTGATAACCGAACGGGTAATTTCCTCATTCTCCTGAAGTTTGTGAGTCCGCTCCTTAACTGTTTCTTCGAGCTGGTTCTGGTGAGCAACTATACGGACGTTGGCATTGCGTAGCCTGAGATAGGCAATAACGGTAACCAACAGTAGGGTTCCTACTAGGGTCGCGACAATACCATAAACAATTTTCGGGTCAATTCCCTCAGTATCAATGTTAACCCAGCGATTCCAGATGGCGTTCCTCTCGGCCTTTGGGATATTGTTTACCGCCATATCCAGAATAGTAGCAAGCTCCGACCAATCCTTTCGAACGCCTATGCGGAGTCGATTGGTGAAACTGGTCATAGCCGCAATCCTTAGATCACTTATTCCTAAGGAAGCTATAGTGGAGCTAGCGGTGGCAAGATCACCAACATAAGCGTCTACCTCACCCATAGCCAAAGCAATGATCGCTTCGGGTGTGCTCTGTTTCAGAGTGAGGGTCAATTCCGGGTGATCGTTTTTTAGCCATTCATGAGCGACAAACCCCCGTGCCACGGATACTCGCTTTCCAACCAACGAGGAAAGATCATTCACAGACGATGAATTTTTCCGGGTCAGGATGACGTAGGGCAGGTCGACTAATATTTCGGTGAAAGTGAGGTAGGTCTCCCGATCAGGAGTTGAGCCAAGTAGCATAACCACGTCTAGTTCCTTGCGTCTGAGTTTTTCGAGAACTTCCTTCCAGGGAGTACCATAGTTTGTAAGGGTAAGTTTCAGTGGTAGTTTTTTTTCGATGATGTTTTTGTACTCACCCGCAATACCAGAGAGTTGTTCACCCTCTCCTTCCATGGCGATAGGACTCCAATCAGGCACAGCACCCAATCGCAGGTTCGGATGGTTTTGTAACCATTTTTGCTGTTCAGGCAATAGAGATATTTCGGATGCTTGGGCGATCCCAATCGAGAGGAGGAGAAGAAAAAGGACAGATGAAACAAAACCACAATTAGGCAAAATAATATACAAAGAAAATCGCAAATTGAATTTCCTTAAAAAGTAAATGAATCAGCTGCAAACCCAAAACTTCATCATAGCACCATTAAATGATACACCGACTACAGGAAGAAAAAGTTCCTATTTTTTTCCTTAAAAATATTAACCTCTCAAATAAATGAAAGATTAAATTACTTCTGAATTTGACAATTCTCAATCAGGAATGAATAATATTTTTCATGAAGTTTAGTAAAAAATCAATTTTAATTGCTCTGGTCTATTTTTTAATCTTCAGCCCCAAGGCCTTTGGGGAGGACGTTAAAGCCTTTTTCAAAAATGGAAAAATAGATGGGAATGTCCGGAATTATTTTCAGACACGTGGCTTTGAGACCCAACCCGGTTCTTCAGCTGTATCGGCAGGGGGAAAACTCGTTTTCGATTCCGGCTCGTTTCATGGTTTCGGAGCCCGATTGGGATTCTATACTGCAAACGGTTTTGGATTGAAAAATGACGGGCAACCTGAGTTCAACGGGGCTTTAGCTGTCGAGGGAATCAATGTTCTTGGCGAAGCTTTTCTGGAATATTCCAATTTGGATATGGTGATCCGGGCGGGCCGGCAGAAAATATCGACACCTTTCATCAATCCTTCCGATGCTTTCGTAATCCCATTTATGGTTAATGGTGTAAGCATTTCAAACACACACTTCAAAAATTTATCGCTCCACGCCATGCATATCGTGAATATCAGGAACCGGCAAAGCGATGAATTCGAGAACGCAGGAGAGTTTGCAACTAAAAGACTGGGAATTTTATCCACAGATACTTCTGGCACCAGTATTTTTGGAGTTACTTGGGAGGCAAACAACCTCAAGGCTCAGGTTTGGGAATATTATCTGTTTGACCTGTTTAATTTATTCTACTTGCAAGTAGATTACTCTTTACCTGTTAATGAAAGCTCCATACAACCTTTTTTGTCGATCCAGTTTGCAAGAGAAGATGAAACAGGAGATGCCCTTTTAGGAGAAGTCGGGTCGACAATTTTGGGAGGTAAGCTGGGTGTAGTGAAGGAAGCAACCACCTTGTCGTTTTCCTTAAACTATGTCCCTCAAAATTCTGATAGTTTTCGAAACGGCGGGATACTCGCCCCATTCAGCTTTGCAACCGACCCATTATTCACGAACAGTCAGATGCAAGGCCTGGCTACACAAGGAACTTCCCAGATTGGCTTTGTATACAAAGCAACCTTGACCCATCAATTCACTAGCCAATTTAAAGCCTGGGTAAGTCATACCCGGTTTGATCTTCCCAGCAACGTTGGTGGAGTAGATTCAAATGAAACAGATGTAGATATGACCTACCGGTTTGGAGGAGTATTCAAAGGACTGTCGGTGCGCAATCGATTTGCAATAACCAGTTCGGATCGTTCAAACGAAAATATTTGGGAAAACCGATTCCAGATTCAATATAGTTTTAGTTTTTCACCCTTTCGTTAACCGTTTATGCAACTATCGCAGAATCTCGTAAACCGCAAAGCAGAAATCAGCTTCAAATTAGAGCACGCTTCTAGTGTGAGAAAGATAAATATTGCTGGAGCCAGCTGGAGAAATTGAACTGTCGTTTTTTCAGAAATAGGATTTATGTACGCTTAGGGTCGGTAAGGGTCCGTTCATATTTTAACTGATAAAGGGATTGCCTTAGTCCGCTTTTAACCTTGCTGGTTTATTGTCCCCGGCCGCTGGCCTGTTAGGAG
>CAZECX010000168.1:0-5904 GCA_964510965.1 uncultured Nitrospina sp.
CATCAATCACCATCATCGACCCAATTGGATGATGCTTCAGATCGTGAAAAAGATGCTGCCCCAATTGGCTCCAACGAGTACCAGAAGAATATTTTTCTAATGCTTCTCCTTCTCCCGACCGGGGTGTTTCCGTCACAGCATTGCTGGGCGTCAATAACACCGGACATAAAGACGCACGTACATTACTATCAAAAGCTTGATAGTTAATGGGGATTCCAAAAAATCCTGCAAATCCCAACGTTTCATAGGGACCCTGGGTTTCAATATGGCGACGAAAGGATTCCGATCGCACGTCGATACAAAAGACCAGTTGTGCATGGGGGCGGGTTTCTAATTCTGGTATCGTTCCTCGATGCGCTGAAATATTTTTCAACATTTTCTCTCGAAAGGAATCTTCGTAGGCCTCAATCCATACCCGTCCATGTTGATCTGCAGGAAATTGATCCAACCATTGCAACAACATCTTGGCATCAATCGACGAGAGACCTTGAACTTCACTTGGAGACAACTCAAGAAACTGTGCCAAATGGAATAATCGCCAGGCATGTCGGCATTTCATTTGTTTGGTTGGATCCCCAGATTGCCCCCCCTTTTGTTGGTGGTATTCTTCGGATCGATCACTCCAATATGCTGTCAGAGCAGAAACCGTCCCATCAATTCCCCATTCTTGTTGGCATTTGGTACGAGTCAACTCCACTTCGTAGAATAAACGCACGGCCAGATATTGTATGGTGTCAATCGGATGTTTTTGCTGCGCATGGTATGTTGGGTGTTCCCCATATATTGGGTGTTCCCCAAGCCAACGTATGTATCGCGTCCAGCCCGGTAATAATGATAGTTGCCTTGAGAGATAATCTTTCCATTGTTCTTTAGGGATTTCGAGCTGGTGCAAGCTGGAATGGATCGCGTCTTCTGGGTCGGCAGGGAGGCTATGAACTTTTTGGGCGAAATCTTTAATTCCGAGTAGCCGCCCCGAAAAATCTTCTTGTGCCAGGTTTCGCCATACCTGGTAGAAACCTTCTTCTCGGTTTGGCATTTTCCAGCCGGCTAATCCTTCATCGAGAAACGCCGTCACCCATTTGATGAGTTGATTATTGATTTGGTCGACGACCATCTCATCTTCAGTCAAATCATCAACCCAATCGCTGATGGTTCGTTGTCGAGGCAAGGAAATGGGAGCAGATGATTGCGTAAGCGAATCTTCCGATGCTGGAGATGAAGCATCAAGATCAGATAGTCTCAGGGTGGTTACCACACTCTTCCATAAATTCGTCAGGTAGGTTTCTTCAGAACCCTCACTGCACTGATTAAATTCTTTGATGGTTTGTTCAATAATTTTTTTTCGGGATTTCTCAGAAAGATCTAGCCGAAACAGCTTTGTCGCTCCACCTCCACTTAACTCCCATTCCAAGAGGGATAGCGGTAATTCCTTGAAGCCAAAAAGTACGTGTAATTGCCAAACATCTTTGGGTGTTACCTTTCGGTTTCCGACTTCAATAGGAACCTGCCCCTCTGGACGAGGCCCAACCCTGGAAAAAGCGCGCTCAAAACTTTCCTGGGTTATACGGCCATTTCGGTAAAATTCACGATACTCTTCATTCGCGAGATACCCGTTTGCACCAAGAAGGTCCTTGCCTTTTTGAACCGCCTGACCAAACGGCAGATATTCCAATCCATGAATGGGGTTCTGCGCGACCATCGTACGCATGGGCCAAAATGGAGCAATTGGCTCACTGGCATCCAACACAATTTGCCGAATTTGATCACGATTTTCTGGGGAATTAGGTTTAACTGAAATAGTATTCATATAGAAAAGTTCGCCTCTCGCATCGAGTTCTTCAGCATGCTCGCGATAAATGAAAATGATTCGCTCAGCTCATTTTTATTTTCAATATCTTTATATTCCATATAGATGCTCTAGTAACCCAAAAGATTTATCAAGTTGGTTTAACTCTGCCTCATTAAGAAAGAGACCATCACACGCGAATAAATATTATTTACATCCAATCATTTGTTAATTAGCTTAATAAGGTCATGTACTTGTCGATGCTCTTCAATGCAGTGGCGCAAAGGTTTACGGCTGAAAACCTTGTATACATTTCTTCTACCATCACGAATGTGGTCCAAATACCCATCCGCTTCCAGTTCAACAATAATGCGCTGAACAGCACGCTCCGTGATACCCACTTCCACTGCAAGGTCTCGTATGCGTTCAGATGGATTTTTTGCCAGACACATCAAGACATGCGCATGATTGGTCAAAAAAGTCCATGATGAAGGGGTAATTTTGGTTGCGCTCATTCTCGTTTCCATTGGAGAAGATGATTTTTTTTCTAAAGTTTTTCCAGCGCCTCAACTGATAGAAGAAGTACAATACACGAAATAAATTTCATATGTCAACAAATTATTATGCGTCCAGTGATTTGACTGCATTGCATAAAAAAAGATCTAACGGAAAACCGTTAAGTCTTTGATATAAAGGGTTGAGACAGGAGGATTTGAACCTCCCTTATAAGTTACTAGGCCACCCCATTCTTTTCCGAAGGCGAAAACTGCTCCTGCCATAAAAACCCAACCCGGAATATTAAGTAAATTTCCGAAGCTGAAAGCGAGGCAAAAAATCAAGACTCCCCAGGTTGGGTAAGTTGAAAAAAGGTCTTTGATATTTTTTGGAGATAGTTCCGACCGAAGTCCTAAAAACTCAACCAACATGAAAATCAATAAAAAAAAGAGCCTGTGATAAAAAGTTTTTTTTTGGTTTCATAGATGCCATTGATTATTGTCTTTTTGTTCAAGTTCGCAGTTGCTTAGGTCATTCTTACATTTTTTTTGCAGGGATTGATGATAGGGTTTTGTTTTTCAGTTTATAATAAAGCAGTGCTAATTTTATTAAATTGAGGAAAAAGGTTTATGGGTAACAGTTGGCAGCTTCCTAAAAGCGACCCATGGTCCACTCCTTTCGCGGAATCTTTATTGCATCATCTTGAGATTCAAAAAGGAGATCATATTTTGGACATTGCTTCCGGTGGAGGGATTCCTGCTTTTTATTTGGCAGATCAGGTAGGGCCTGAAGGATCGGTTCTAGCTATAGATATCCATCAAAGCCAAGTTTTAAGATCTCGATCTATCCAGGGGACGCAAATGCCCTGGTTGCGGTTTGAGGTGGGCGATATGCGTTTTTTACCTCCCGACCTGCCGAAATTTGATCGCATTACGGGCAATTTGTCTTTCATGTTTTTTCGTCCCAATCGATTTGAGGCGCTGCAAAACCTTGTCCGATTTTTGAAGCCGGGGGGGCAAATTGTTTTAACATTTCCATCTCTGGGAACTTTTGACTCTTTATGGAATCATGTGGATAAGAAGATGTTGGATCGTGGATTAGAAGATGAAAGAAAGGCACTCCATGAATACATTAATGAAAGGCCCTCTGCATCGCATGCTGAAAATTGGTTGCAAGAACTGGGGATGGAAAAAGTGAAAGTAAGCGAGCATCCTCTTGAAATTCCAACAGGGTCGGGAAGAGAGTTTCTTGAACATCCGCTTTTGCGCGGCGGTTTTCTGGATGATATTTATGAATGTTTCCAGGATCAAGGGCTGGCAAACGAGTTTATGGAAGGTATTGCTGAAAATATTTCCAACTTCACCCCCCTGTTTGCCATTCGCTGCGCAATGTGTGGATGGTTATCTGGAGCTCGATGAGCAGGGTCGGTCTGCTAAAGAATGATGGTGTTATGACGCTATGAATGAAAAGGAAAGATCAGAGTTGAAGCAAAAGATCATCGAAGAAATAAAAACACAGAAACATTTGATCGAAAGCTTTAGGGAAACCTCGAAACCGGTGGCACCTGACAATGCTATCGGCCGTCTCACTCGCATGGAGGCAATTAGTAGTCAGGGGATTAGCGAAGCTTCCTTAAATTCTTCAAAAGCTAAATTAGCCAAGCTTGAAAAGGCATTGGAGAAAATTGATTTTCCAGAATTTGGGATTTGTGCGCGCTGCTCAAACTCTATTCCGCAGGGACGAATCATGTTAATGCCGGAAAGTGTTGTATGTATGAACTGTGCGGAAAAAAGATAAGGCGGATTTAATTTGACGAGGTTGATTCAGGAAGGTCGGGAATTTCCGATCGCCAAGGCCAGGGAGCTGGTTAAGGATTTATACAGACCCAACGCCTGGATATATTGGAGTGATTTTCTAGGTAGTGCGGGTTTGGGTTGGGGGGCGTTTGTAGGAACTTTGATGGTTCCTGCTTTTTCCTTGCAGCAAGGGTTGTGTTTTTTAATCGCAGTTCTGGCTCTTTATCGAGCCGCTTTATTCATTCACGAAATTGCTCATTTTAAGAAAGGATCTTTTTTGATTTTTCAGAAGGTGTGGAATCTCATATGCGGATTTCCGCTAATGATCCCAACATTCTTGTATCAAAGCGTGCATTTTGATCATCATAAACAAAATTTCTATGGAACTGCTAAAGATGGAGAATATTTTCCCTTTGCATCAAAAGGAAGAAGGCTGATTCTCTTGCATATAGGGTTTTCATTGTTTATTCCCCTTATTTTTCTTTTCCGTTTTGTTGTATTAACCCCCCTATCGTATTTTTCTTCAGGACTCAGGGAATTTGTGGTTCAGAAAATGTCTTCGCTGAATATTGATTTGAGTTACCAGCGTCCGCGGCCCTCTTTGGCTCGAAACGAAGGATGGGAAATTCAAGAGATTTTGGCAGGAATTTTTGGAATGAGTTTTATAGCCCTGATTTTATTGAAAATTATGCCTGCAAAGGCCCTTTTCATGTGGTACTGTTTAGGGGCCTCTGTGTTTGTGGTCAATTCGATTCGTACCCTGGCAGCCCATCGTTATGGAAATGCGGAGGAAGGTGAACTGAGCTTTACCGATCAAATGTTGGATTCAATCAATAACCCCGGAAACCGATGGATCACACCGTTATGGGCTCCCGTGGGTCTTCGGTTTCATGCGACGCACCACCTGTTCCCCGACCTCCCTTACCATGCATTGGGAGAGGCGCATAACCGTATTTTAGAAAATCAGGGGAAAAACTCCTTGTATGGGCAAACGGTTCAATGCGGATTGTGGTCCGCTCTCGTCCAGTTGTGGAAGGACGCTGGAAAACGGAACCTAAATACTAATTAAAATAAAGGTCCAAGATATGACAAAACCTTTTTCGCTGCTCAATGAAATAGAAAATCAAGATACGGACCCTGCTCATTTAAAAAGGAACAAAATTGTTTCCTTATTAAAAGAGAAATTCGATTTCGAGAATTCGCATCTTAGATCTCCGAGCAGCAAAGAAAAAGGCATTCTTGCTAAATGCTTTGGTTACCTGGCACCGGATCAAGCGAAAGAACTGGGGATTTATCCGTATTTTAGGGAAATTGAAGAGATAGACGGCTGTAAAGTGGTCATTGATGGCAAAGAAGCAATCTCGGTTTCCACTAATAATTATCTTGGGCTGGCACAAGAGCCTCGTGTAATAGAAGCTGCAAGGTTAGCTCTTGAAAAATTTGGAATAGGCTGTACCGGAAGCCGTTTCCTGAATGGAACTTTCAATCTCCACAAAAACCTGGAACGCGAGATTTCTTCTTTTTTAAACCGAGAAGATACGATTGTTATGTCTACAGGGTTTCAGGCCAATCAGGGGACCATTGCATGCTTGCTGGGAAGAAGAGATGTTGCATTTTCCGATCGCGAAAATCACGCCAGTATTTACGAAGGCTGCGCAGTGGCTCCCGGAAAAACCATTCGTTATCAGCATAACGACATGGATCATCTGGAGTATTGTCTAAAAAACCATTCGGATGTTGAGGGTAAATTAATTTTGACGGATACGGTCTTTAGTATGAGCGGTGACATTGCAAACCTTCCTGTCATTGTTAAGCTGGCTAAGGATT
>CAZECX010000169.1:0-5866 GCA_964510965.1 uncultured Nitrospina sp.
GACTTTGACCTCTTCACTGGGATCCATCGGGGTTTTTCACCTGCGGGTCCGCGTAATAACATCCGATCCGGTATAGAAGCAGAAACCAGTGTTGGCATCGAAGTGGGCGCTCGTTATAAAGATGCTCCCAGGGCATTCGGTGCTGAAGCCATTTTCTTTCATACCGTCCTCGATAATCTGGTAGTCCCCGATTCAATCGGGGGTGTCGGAAACGGTACTTCCATAAACGCAGGAAAGATACGTAGCTTGGGTGTGGAATTCCAGGCAAACTACGACCACGGTCTACGCAAAGGCTGGGCCGTTCAAACGCCAACCTATGTTTCGGCAACATACACCAATGCGACCTTCAGGGAGGTTACCAATTCCAATGATCAGGAGTCTATTTTTGCCGGAGCAGCGGTAGGCAACTTTGTTCCCTATATTCCTGAATTGTCACTCAGCTTTGGATTCGGTGCGATTTATAATAAATGGTCGGCCCATATTGATGCCAATTTTGTTTCAGACGCATTTGCTGATGGTGCGAACACCGGTTCAGAAGGCAACCCCGTCACCGGTCAGGGGGATGTGCGGTTTGGTAAAATCGACTCCAGGCTGGTGATGGATGCCACCCTGGGTTACCAGTTCAATAACAAGGTTAGGATGTTTTCGACTTTTAAAAATATTACCTCGCAGGAATATATTGTCTCCAGGCAACCGGCTGGTCCACGTCCGGGACTTCCTTTCGCAATGATGGCAGGTTTGGAATTCGATCTCTAGTAAAGAGATTCATCAAGGTCTCCTCCAGGACCTTTAAGAATGTGTAGAGCCGGAATTTGAATTTTTTTCAAATTTCGGCTCTCACGTCCTTTCTTTATTTCCCCTTTTCCCCATCCCGCCTTTTGATTCCGGCTTTAAGTTTGTCTTGCGACTCAATCCAGCCATAGTAAAATACAGGCACAAAAAGTAAAGGTGTAGCGAGCCATAATGGATAAAGCCTCTACATTATTTTAATAACTTTATTTTCCAAAACGTTCGTGATGGTTCGACCTCCTTTATTAATTTTTATTCTTTTCCTGGCCTTTTACACAGGGGGTTGTGCGGCAATAACCAAGGAGGAAAGAAACTTTTCCAAAAACGGGCTGACCATTGCCTTTCGCAGCCTCAACTATTTGGACGATGTAGAGCAAATTGGGTTTGTGTATCCCATTATTCTCTCCGAAGCCAATATACGAAATCACCTTCTTTCCCTTTTCCATCAAGATATTGTTCGCCCGAGAAAACCCCGACCTGTATTTTCCCGAGCCACAGTGACCGAGTTGGCACCCCTTTTCAGAACGGTTATGAAAAAGGTCAAGCCAGGTAAATACCTGCATTTTGAATATCAGGCGTCGGGAGGTATCACCGAAGGGCAGGTGTTCGCAACAACCAAAAAACTCTATTGGCATATTTTAAAAATCAACGGAGTCGCTTATTCCAACAGCCCTTTAAGGCTTCAAAAGCCAACCTGGAAACTGGTTCGAGCCCCCGGGCAAACCTATCAGGTGTTGCAAACAGGAAGTTTTAAAAAAGTCATCAAAAACCGGATTGTCGCCAACATCAATCTTCCCTATCCAAAGCAAAGAGATTCCTCTCATTCAACGAAAAAATCGTCTCACAGAAATTAAACCTTACGGTCAGATTGCCATTTCAGGGACTTTCCTATATAAAAGTGGGCGTGTTTCATTTTTAAATTTCACACCTATCCAAAGATATGAAAATAATCTATCTGGTATTAGCTTTATTTTTATCTGCCTGTTCTTCAAACCCAATTACAGAATCCTTAGATACCAATCCGTTTAAGCATACCGAGTTATTATTGGATGCCGAACAGTCCATAGAATCGTTAATCAATGCCGATGGTCATCGAATTCCAGAAAAACTTTTGCATCATGCAAAAGCTTTTGTGGTGTTTCCCAATTTATACAAAGCGGCGATGCTAGCCGGAGCCAGGGTAGGGAAAGGAGTGGTGTTGGTCCGCTCACCCAAAACCGGAAAGTGGAACCCCCCTGCATTTATTAAATCCCGACAAGCCAGCTATGGGTTTCAGGCAGGAATCCAAAAAGCAGAAGTCGTCTTGGTTGTTGTGACCAAAAAAGGATTGAGAGAATTATTCAAAACTCAATTTGATTTGGGCACAGGACCTGAAGTGGCTATTGGTCCACTGGGCAAGTCAATG
Source organism: uncultured Nitrospina sp. (assembly GCA_964510965.1). Lineage (GTDB taxonomy): Bacteria > Nitrospinota > Nitrospinia > Nitrospinales > VA-1 > UBA8687. The sequence continues at coordinate 2,195 of CAZECX010000169.1, forward strand.
GGTTTAAATCTGCAGAAAATTCTACATAAAAAAGATATTTATGCTTATTCCACCATAAAAGGTTTGTTCGCCGGACTTTCACTTAAAGGGACTGTTATTAATGCAGATAATAAAGCCAACCGGGAATTTTACCAGCAAAAGGTCAACAATCGGATACTTCTTTCCGGCCATAAAAACGTAAAAGTGCCCGAATCTGCACAAGCTTTTCTCCAACGACTGGATAAACTCGCTCCCCCCTTCTGATTTACCCACAAATTAATCTCCTAAAAAATATCCAATAAATCGTTAAAAATTAAAGATTTAGCTTTTTTCCGCCGTTAGGATAGGCACTAAATTGTGTCAATTAGTGCGTTTTGCTTCTAATTTTGACCACCCTCAGGGACGAAAGGTGGAGTGCTATTTTTTCGCCTGGTTTCCGATCTGTAGGGTAAAAATGATCGGTAAAATATTGAATTTTAAGGGATTAAAATTTGAGGTCCGCAGTGGCAGGATTGCCAGTTTTGCGGCGGTGTGGGTTTTTTCGGCGGGAATTCTATTTTCCGATTCGTCTTGGGCTCAAACAGTGCCTTCAGCCGCAGAGCCACAAAGGCTAGACAAACGGTTTGAGCAACCCCAGGTTCCCGGTTCGGTGATGGAACCAGAGGTCCCCGAAACCAAATCCTATAAACCCCCAGCAGATTTGAAGAAAATCCGCTTTATATTGAAAAAAATCGATGTCAAAGGTTCTACCGTTTACTCCCACAACGCCTTTAAAAGGTGGCAACAAAGATTCATCGACAAAAAGGTCTCACTGGCACTCATTTACCGGTTTGCTGAAAAAATCACAACCAAATATCGAAACGATGGTTACTTGTTATCAAGGGCTATTGTGGTTCCACAGAAAATCAAAAACGGTGTGGTCACCATTCAAATTGTTGAAGGATATATAGGGAACCTTAAAATTAGAGGCCCCGTTAAAGGATCAAAAATTTTTCTGAAAAGTTATGGCCAAGGCCTGCTCCGATCGAGTCCATTAAAAGCGAAAGACCTGGAACGTTATCTATTGTTGATCGATGATTTGCCAGGAGTATCGGTAGAATCTGTTTTGGTTCCGTCAAAAGATGAACCGGGTGCATCGGAACTTGTGCTGACTTTACAACATAAGGATATGGATGCGAATGGGGGCATAGATAATCGCGGTTCAAAATTTAACGGCCCAATACAAATGAGGGCAGGTGCGAATGCAAATTCCGCTTTGGGATTCTATGACCGGTTAGGAATTCAGGGAATCCTCACCAGTCAACCAGATGAATTATTTTTCTTCAATGGATTCGGCGAAATTCCTATCTCTTCCGAGGGAACCAAATTGTTTGTTTCCGCTTCCTTCAGTAAATCAGAACCGGGTTCATCACTCAAGCAATTTGAGGTCGAGGGAGATTCGAATACATTTACGATTCGCGTATCACACCCTTTCATTCGTTCAAGAGGGAAAAACCTGAAAGGATATTTTGGTTTTACGACTAGAAACTCTGAAACAGATTTGCTCAGTTCCAATATAACCACAGATCGTTTGCGAATTCTTAATATGGGAATGGCATATGACTTTGTAGATCGATATCGAGGTGTCAACTTGATCAGTGTTGATCTGGCAAAAGGAATAGATTTTCTGGATGCGACGGGTCCGGGCAGCCCAAACCTTTCGCGTTCCGATGGACGCAGCGATTTTACAAAATTATCCGGAGAAATGTTACGGCTCCAGCAACTGGGATTGGGTTGGTCCTTTTTGGCGGCATTCAGTTGGCAATACGCTTTCGATGCCCTTTTGTCTTCTGAAGAATTTGGTCTGGGAGGGTCACAATTTGTAAGAGCTTATGATCCATCAGAAGTAACCGGTGACCAAGGCGTGGCTTTGAAACTGGAATTGCAAAAAGGAATAAAAACCGACTGGAGTTATTTGAAAAGTTTTCAAGCCTATTTATATTTTGATCACGGAATAGTGGCCCTTCGGAATGCTACAGCTGTTCAAGACGATTCGAGTTCGTTGACTTCTACGGGTCTTGGTGTAAGGGCTAATATTAATGAATGGTTGTCTGGTTACATTGAGGTTGGGCAGCCTTTGTCGGGAGATGTTAGCGCGGAAGAGGATAACGACCCGAGAATTTTCTTCAGTCTAAACGCGCGTTATTAAAATTTTTTTAATGAACCCCTCTTTGAAAAGAGGGGCTGGGGTGATTTTTATAAATTTTTTTTAAATTATTTTTTGGTGCGAAATATTTTTGTGAAAACAAAATAAAAAAGCCAACTTCAACGCTTTTGCCTGCTAGATAAATAATGGCGAAGGCCAGATAAAGGCATAATGACAGGCTTGTCAGGGAATTTAAACTTTTCAATTAACTGGATTGCTGTACAATTTTTTATTGCAAAAGTTTTTTTGAATGCGAAATAAAATGGAGAGCAGGGTGGGATTTAGTAATTTGGCAAAATTAAATCGTATTAATTCGCAAAGAAATTGGCAGAAACATGTCATCTGCATTCTCGCTGTGTGGATTGCATTGTTCCCTGCATTTGCTTTCGCCCTGCCCACAGACCCCACTGTGCAAGCCGGTTCTGTTGCCTTTGATCAAGTTGACCCGAACACTCTCAACGTAATTCAATCGACCAATAAAGCGATCATCGATTGGCAGACGTTTAACATTCAAGCCAACGAAGCCACGCATTTCCAGATGCCTTCTTCCGACTCATTCAACCTCAGTCGGGTGACAGGGGGTGTTGGATCAGAAATATTCGGAACTCTAACGTCCAACGGAAATTTAATGTTGCTCAACCCCAATGGAATTTTGTTTGGGGCCAATTCGAAAATAGATGTGGGAGGACTGGTTGCCACCACCAGTAATATCAGTAACAGCGATTTTATGGTAGGCAATTACAAATTTGATATTCCATCCAGTGTCAACCGCACGGTAATAAATAGAGGGCTGATCAATGTTGCTCAGGGCGGATTGTTGGCCTTTGTGGCTCCCGGTGTCGAAAACTCAGGCATTATCAATGCTCACCTGGGGCAAGTGTCTCTCGCATCGGGTAAAACTTTCACTCTCGATTTATATGGCGACAAACTTGTCAGCCTCGGAGTCGACAGCAAAGTCCTCGATCAGGTCCTTGGACCCGACGGACAGCCGGTATCTTCATTAATAAAAAATGGGGGTTCCATTCACGCCAATGGCGGAACGGTTTTTCTGGAAGTGAATGCTGCGCGAGATATCGTCGACAATGTCATTAATATGGATGGCTTGATAGAAGCCAAAACAGCCGTGCAGGAAAACGGAGAAATTATTTTATACGGCGGTGAAGAAGGCCTTGTCAATGTCACCGGTACTCTTGATGCCTCAGGTAAAGATGCAGGGCAAACCGGGGGTGAAGTGCAAGTGCTCGGTGAATGGGTGGCTCTATTGGAAAACACATTCATTGATGTCTCAGGTGACCTCGGCGGCGGTACCGCTCTCATTGGTGGCGATTATCAGGGAAAAGGTATCGTACCCACATCAGAAAAAACTTATTTTCATGCGGGTGCGTTTGTAACCGCCGATGCATTGAGTTCCGGCGATGGCGGTAAAGTCATCCTCTGGGCAGACGATGCCACTTATTTTTATGGTGGCATTTCCGCTATAGGTGGATTGCAAAACGGTGACGGTGGTT
>CAZECX010000170.1:0-233 GCA_964510965.1 uncultured Nitrospina sp.
TTGAAGATCTGAATGCTGAAGGTTTTAGCACCTTGACCACTCAGGCTCATCAGGATGTACAAGGCAATGGCAACTGGTCTAACAACCGTTGGTCTGTTGTTTTCAAACGTTCTTTGACCAATTCTGACACTAACGATACGCAATTCTCTGGTGGTAAAACACCTATGGCTATTGCTGTATGGAACGGTCAGAACAAGGAAAGAAATGGCCAGAAGGGTGTAACTCAGTGGAAT
>CAZECX010000170.1:243-5816 GCA_964510965.1 uncultured Nitrospina sp.
AGCCTTTAAAGCGGAGCAATCCGTCTGACCAAAGAATAAACCCAGGGAAGAAGCCACGGCTTCTTTTCCTGGGTTTTTTTTTGGAATTTAAAATGACTATTCTACGGGCCAGCCCATTTGACCCCAGCGTTCCATCCCGCCATTACCTACACATACAACATTAGTTAGCCCGGCACCTTCCAAAGCCTCAGAAGCCATTTTGGCGCGCCCCCCCATTTTACAGTGAACATAAACCGTACCGTGCGCTTTTAATTCTTCAGCGATATCGGTAACGGATTCATGATCTTGATTTCGAGCTCCTTTTATATGACCTGACCCAAACTCTCCAGAGGATCGAACATCCAGAATCAAATCGTTGTCCCCTAAATTTTCAATTTTGTCATGTAATTCATCTATTGAAATAATTTCCATCTTTTCCTCGCTAAGTGTTGGTTCTTAAAAAATCTTTATCATTGGATTATAGCATGCGCAAAAAAGATTTATTAAGTTCGAAAAATTAACACTTTTCACAAAAATTCCCCTTTAAACAAATAAGGGATTTTTGACTCTCGAGGAATAATCTTCCGCAAATTTTTGACGAAAAAGAAATCACCCAGAAAAAATAAAATAACTCAAATGTGGGATAAATCCATACAGCTAAAGCCTTAACCAAAAAATCAAAAATGGAAAAAAAATCAAAATATTATTTGGTACAGCTTTTGCTTAATAAAAAGAAAATATAAATTAATCGAAAGCTAATTAATGCAAGAAAGTATATACATTGCCGCGTCGGCCGGTTTGAAACAGGCCAGAAAAATGGAAATGATCGCTCAAAATTTAGCCAATGTAAATAACACAGGCTATAAGCGTGATGGTTTAGTTTTTAAAGAAATGATGCCACCGTTTCCACCGGATGCAGGAAATGAAGCGGCAAAAAATGCACTCTTATCCACTGAAAAATCAAATAAAAATGTTTCCTACGTTGGAATAACAGATTACTACACGGATTTTTCGGTTGGACCAATGAAAAAAACCGGAGGACCCTTGGATTTGGCCTTGGATGGAGAAGGTTTCTTTAAGGTCCAAACTTCCGACGGTCCTCGATACACCCGAAACGGAAACTTCCGCCTCAATACTGCAAAGCAATTGGTAAACCAAAATGGGAATCAGGTTCTGGATCTAAATGATGGTCCAATAGTTATAAATGCTCCAGGTAAGATCTCGATTGATAGTGGGGGAAGTATTTCAGTGGGGAATGGGCTGGCAAATACCACAATCACCAATATTAAATTGGTAAATTTTGAAAACAAAAGATTTCTAGAAAAAATGGGGGACGGTCTTTACCGTCATTCAGGTTCACCTGAAAACGAATTGGAAGCAATCGACACCAAGACGCGTCAGGGTTTCCTGGAAAATTCCAATGTATCCACAGTAGAAGAAATGACCGAAATGATTGGGACCTTAAGAATTTTCGAATCCTATCAAAAAATGATCCAATCCATTGACAGCATGAATGATCAATCCGTGAATACGATAGGTCGGGTAGGTTAATAAAAAAATAAAAAAAAGACGAAAGGTAATAAAAAAATGATTCGATCTTTATATACAGCATCGACGGGGATGAATGCGCAAGACACGAACGTCAGCGTCATTGCTAATAACCTGGCCAACGTAAATACCGTAGGTTTTAAAAGAAGTCGACCAGAATTTCAGGATCTTCTCTATCAAAATTTGCGTTTGGTTGGAACACTATCACCAAACGGACAGCAGGTACCTACTGGCGCACAATTAGGTCTAGGGACAAAAACTGCGGCGATCCAAAAAGTCTTTTTGCAGGGAGATTTTTCACAAACCCAGAACCCTCTTGACTTGGCGATCCAGGGAAAAGGATTTTTTCAAATTACACAACCTGACGGTACGACGGCTTTCACCCGGGCAGGTTCTTTCAAACTAGATAATACCGGGCGTATGGTAACTGCAGATGGTTTGGCGTTACAGCCAGCTATTACCATTCCTAATAATGCTTTATCAATTTCTGTGGACCCGCAGGGCAGCGTTGCTGTAACCCAACCGGGATCACCAGCACCAACGGTTGTAGGAAATATTCAGCTGGCATCATTCCAAAATCCAGCAGGTTTGCAATCGATAGGATTCAACTTGTATACACAAACAGATGCATCTGGACAACCCCAAATTGGTAACCCCCAAAGCATAGACCTTGGTTCCACACAACAAGGGTTTCTTGAGTTGTCAAATGTAAGTGTTGTTGAAGAAATGGTGAACCTGATTGCAGCCCAAAGGGCTTACGAGGTTAATTCCAGAACAGTTCAAACTGCAGATGAAATGCTCCAAATCTCAAACAATATGAAACGGTAATAGCAAATGATATTTAATAAAACCAAATTTCAAATCACCCTTATTGTATTGGTTTGCCTCTTCTTGTCTTCATCTTTTGGGATGAGTGTAAATGCCTCAGAGACACAGATTTTAAAGGCAGATGAAATTGAAAAAAGTGCAATCGATCATTTGGTAAAGGCATTGCCGTGGGACAAGGAATCACTTGAAATCAATGTTTATTACCAGGGCAAGGATATTACCCTACCTCTTGGGAAAAAAGAATTAATTTACAAAATAATGGGCAGTAGTCAAAGAGCAGGAAGAATTCCCATGATTTTGGAAATACGTCTTAATGATCAGTTTCAAAAAAGAATTCGATTAAATACCAAGGTGTTGGTATCGCAAAAAGTTATAAAAACAATACGCGCAGTGAGGAGAGGGGAAATTTTGTCAAACGATGAGATTCGGGTGGAAACCATTCAAACAGAACGCCCTTCGAAAAATGCAATTACAAATATTGATTATGCATTGGGATATGAAGCAACAAGAAACATGTACGTTGGGGAAATCCTAATACCAAATTTTATAAAGAGACCCGCATTAGGGAATAGAGGGGATAAAATTTTAATTACGGCACAAAAGGGCGGAATGACAATAACCACACCGGGAATTTTAAAGGAAGATGGTTATGCAGATGCCATGGTCCGGGTTTTAAACATGGAGTCCAAAAAGATTATTTACGGCAGGCTTGTAGATTCCAATACAGTTAAGGTGAGCTTCTAATGGAAATTCGAGTTTTAAAAAATAAAGTTATTGGAATTGTCTTTATATCCTTAATGTGTTTTTTACCTGCCTGTTCAACTTCACATCGGGCGGTTGATAGCCGGTCAACAGTAATTCCAAAAAACTTATATGAAAAACCAATAACGCAGAAACCTGAGGAAGGGGCACTTTGGCCGGGGAATACCCGTGGCAATTTTTTGTTTGGGGATGATAAGGCAGCAAAGGTAGGTGACATCATCACGGTAACCATAGACGAAAACGCTACTTCAACCCAATCGGCCACGACCAATACTGCTAAAGATACTTCGGTGAATATGCAAGCACCCAACGTTCTGGGTTTGCCATCCAGCTTGGGTATTCAGAATTTTTTAAATATGGGGACCCAGTTTGATCCATCGGTAAATGCAACCATCGCTAACTCAATGCAGGGCACAGGAACAGTAACCCGCAATGGAACTTTAACGGCAACAATTTCTGCAATTATTACGGATATTTTGCCCAGTGGAAACCTGAGAATTGAAGGTCGAAGGTCGGTAACGGTAAACAATGAAGAGCAAATCATGGTATTGCGAGGGCTTGTCCGGCCCCAGGATATCAATTTTGATAACACAATCCCCTCAACATTAATTGCGGATGCTGCGATAAGTTATACGGGTGAAGGTGTGGTTGCGGATGAACAAAGAAAAGGTTGGTTGGCTAAAGTATTCAGCAAGATTTGGCCTTTCTAAAAAATTATGATTTATAAAAAACATCTTAAAGGACTTTCTCTCTCAATATTAACCGCCATTGTAATTTTCATTGGTTGCCAGGCAGCAGTGGAAGATTTAACGGGCCCAAGTTCTTTGGGAAATACACTGGGCATTCAAGGATTATTTGGCGGAGCTGGAATTCAAAATGATGGTGCAAGTCAAGCAACCATTCGAGTGGAAGTCTTTTCGACCCAAAATATTCCAACGGTTGGCGCCACAGTGACCCTGACAACCACATTAGGGACCCTTACAGCAGCAACGTTGACGACGGATGCCTCAGGAACGGCAGTTACTACGCTTACTTCCGGGTTAGTCACAGGAATCGCTTTTGTTACGGCTACCGTTGACAATGTTAGTGCAACAACAGCTGTACCTATAATTTAAATTTAAAATATAATGAAAAACTATTTTAATAAAATTTTAAGCGAAAATAGAAAAATAAGGAAGGAGTGGTTTCTTTGTTTTCTAGTGGCGATTGGATTTATTGTGGCCTGCGAGGGTGCTTTAGAAGAAGGCAACCCCTTTGGTCCTTCGAATTCTAGTATTGTGATTAATCCATCAAGCCCACAAATTAATAAAGGGGGAACTTTAACCTTTGCTGCATTTGGTGGAACCCTTCCATTGTCTTGGAGCATTTCTAACACTCAAATTGGAGCGATTGATGCGGGTACGGGTGTTTTCACTTCAAATCAAGCGGCACCCCAGGTAGCAGGAACATCTACCGTTACCGTTGTAGATGCGGTGGGAGATTCTGATACAGCAACAATTCAAGTGCTGCCAAATCCACTAGGCGTATCTCCTGGATCATCGACTCAAAGTGTTGCCGGATCGGTAACTTACACCGTAACGGGCTCAGGTGTGGGCCTGGTAGCATCTATTGCTAATAATAATTCATCAAGTACTTTTACGATACCAACACTTGTTACCACTGCGACCACAGTGGTGGTCACCTTTACTAAACCCTCAGCTGCTGAGGGGAATCAAACTTTAACCATATCTATTACCGATACGGATAATGGAGATGTGGGATCTGTTGTCCTGACATTGATTTCATCGTAATAAAAATAATTGGGGAAAATATGTTCAAAAATAAAATTGCTATGAAATTCTGTGCAGGGCTGGCTTTAATATTATTTCTTTCTGGTTCCGCCGAAGCGGCACGAATTAAAGATCTGTCTGGCATCAAGGGGGTCCGATCAAATCAACTTATCGGTTTTGGGCTGGTGATTGGTTTGACAAAAACTGGTGATAGCGCCGTAAATGTATTTTTCTCCATTCAGGCGATTGCCAGTATGTTGAAAAAGCTGGGTGTCACAATTCCTAGCGGAAGAGTTGGTCAGTTGCAATTTAAGAACATTGCTACCGTTATTGTAACGGCGGACCTTCCTGCTTTTGCGAAACACGGCGATTCTATCGATGTTACGGTATCTTCTTTGGGTGATGCTAAAAGTCTACAGGGGGGAACGCTATTAATGACTCCGCTAAAAGGCCCGGATAACAATACCTATGCTGTTGCTCAAGGCCCTATTTCGATAGGTGGTTTTAGTGTGCAAGGTGCCGCGCGTGGTGTTCAGAAAAATCATTTGACCGTAGGTCGAATTTCCAATGGGGCATTGGTCGAGAAAGAAATAAAATCCAATTTTAACATTAAGAATGAAATCATTCTTGCGTTGAAAAAAACCGATTTTACGACAGCCAGCAGAATCACAAAAGCTATAAATGATG
>CAZECX010000171.1:0-2907 GCA_964510965.1 uncultured Nitrospina sp.
CAGCTCCCTGCGAACTCGTAAGAGGATGTATAGGGGGTGACGCCTGACCAATGCCGGAAGGTTAAGCATGGATGGTCATACGCATCACATTGCATGTGACGCTTGAGTTTAAATATTTAAATATTTAAATATGAGCATCGCGCGCAGCGCGATGCGCGTGGCTGGGCTATGTAAGCCCCGGTGAATGTCGGCCGTAACTATAACGGTCCTAAGGTTTTCTGTTCAACTAAAATAAAAATTGTTGAACAGAAAAGGACTAGGACGGTTATAGTGAAAAGGAAATAATTAAATATGCTGCCTCGTCATACAGTAATGTATGATTGGTCCTAAAAACATGGCTATATGCTGGAAACCAAAATATCTTGGCAATCAGCAGGGAAGTTGTAATTAACCCCTCAGAGACCACACGCCGTGCTCCGTTTATTAAACGGATGAAGATATGGTCCTTCGAATAAGGAAACGAAGAGCGAATTTCCTTGTCTGGTAAGAAAGGTGCCAGTTCAGATAGTGATATCTGAAGAAAATCCGGCTAATAACGGTGAAACCCTAATTGGAGCACTATTTCAAGGATAGTGCTATGAAGAAAGGGCAATACCGTGGGAAGTCATAATTGACCCCGTATCGACTTTAGTCACCAACATCTGTTGGTGACTAGGATAGTAGATGCTATAATTAATTAGTAAAATTATAAACACACTACTATAATATGCCGGCTCTGAAACTAGATAAACTAAACAGTCGTAATCTTGCTGAATACATTTCAGGTTTTGTTGATGGAGAAGGATGCTTTTCAGTATCTTTTTCAAAACGTCCTCGTTTTATTGTGGGATGGGAAACAAAACCAAGTTTTTCGGTCAGTCAAAATCATGACAGAGCGGAAGTGCTCCATCTCATACAAAAGCATTTTAATGCTGGATTCATGAGACGTGATTTTTCTGACAGAACATTAAAGTATGAAGTCCGAAGACTTGATGACTTAATAGAAAAGGTTATTCCTCACTTTGAGAAATTTCCTTTGTTATCAGGAAAGCAGAAAGATTTTTTATTGTTTAAAAAAATCTGTTTGCTCATGAAAGATGATCATCATACGTCCCTACAAGGATTGAAAAAAATCGTACCTCTAGCATTTAAAATGAATGCAAGTGGGCGAAGAAAATATACGAAGCAAGATATTATAGACTGTGCAATGTCTCAGATGAAGATATAGTCAGTGCCATTGGAAACAATGGAATTACACGAAGTTCAGACGTGCACGAATGGCGTAACGAGGTGAGAACTGTCTCGGGGAACAGCTCGGTGAAAATGCAATACCGGTGAAGATGCCGGTTACCTGCAGCTAGACGAAAAGACCCCAGGAGCTTTACTGCAGCTTCGTATTGGGGCTGTGATTTATATGCGTAGCATAGGTGGGAGACTTTGAAGTGTCGCTTTTGGGCGACATGGAGTCGTCAGTGAAATACCACTCTTATACATTGCAGTCTCTAACCAGAACGGCAAAAACGGGCTGGAACAGTGCGTGGCAGGCAGTTTTAGTGGGGCGCTATCCTCCTAAAAAGTAACGGAGGAGTTTATTAAGGTCAGCTAGGCGCGAATGGAAACCGTGCCGATAGTGTAATGGCATAAGCTGGCTTGACTGCAAGGCGTACATGCCGAGCAGGTACGAAAGTAGAACATAGTGATCCGATGGTTCGCTTTAGATGCGGCCAGAGCTCAACGGATAAAAGTTACCCTGGGGATAACAGGCTGGTTCCGCCCAAGAGTCCATATCGACGGCGGAGTTCGGCACCTCGATGTCGGCTCAACTTATCCTGGAGGTGGAGAAGCTTCCAAGGGTTTGGCTGTTCGCCAATTAAAAAGTTACGCGAGCTGGGTTCAGACCGTTTAGTTCATGAAACATGAGATATAAAACATGAATCATGGGTTAAGCAGTCTGAATCCAGAACATAACGACAAAAAAATCAGGTCTTTTCGTCTATTAAATGAAGATAGAGCCCCTCCGTCGCTAAAAGCTATGGAGGGCGAGCCAATCCAATCACGGCGGCCGTTCTAGTCACTAGCCAATAGGGTTTAGGGATTAGAATGGAGAAGCTAACTTATATCGGTGAAACCCTCTTTTTATTAAAAGGGCAATACCGAGGGAACTGAAAACTTTATTTTCAGACCCGTAGAGACTACACGTTAGCATGCGACAGTTGTCGTATAAGATATAGTCCGATCCCGCCGGAAACGGCGGCGTCACTAACTAGTGACTAGTCCCAAGTGGCTAGTGGCTAACAACTAGTGGCTACAATTGCGTGAGACAGGTTGGTCTCCTATCTGCTGCAGGCGTTGATTCTTGAGAAGATTTGCAAATAGTACGAGAGGACCTTTGTGAACTGACCTCTGGTGTACCAGCTGTCGTGCCAACGGCACCGCTGGGTAGCTAAGTTGGGAATGGATAACCGCTGAAAGCATCTAAGCGGGAAGCCAACTTCAAGATTAGGAATCGTTTAAGACCCCTCGGAGATGACGAGGTGATAGGCTCTAGGTGTACGCACAGTAATGTGTTTAGCCAAGGAGTACTAATTCGTCGTTTTCCTATTAGGAAATTTGAAAATCGTATCGCTTTATATTTTTTGATTTTTTGGAACTAAAAAATTCTTTCATATTTTTTTTGTTAAAATTGGGTTCTTTGTTCTGGTGATTTGACGCAGTGGCCACACCCGTTCTCATTCCGAACACGGAAGTTAAGCACTGTAGTGCCGATGGTACTTCATACGAGGGAGAGTAGGTAGTCGCCAGAACAAAGAACCCAATATCCTGCAAACGATGGTACTTCGAAAGAAGATAAATCATACATTGGTATGATTTATGGTAGTCGCCAGAACAAAGAACCCAATATCCTGCAAACGATGGTACTTCGAAAGA
>CAZECX010000171.1:3007-5517 GCA_964510965.1 uncultured Nitrospina sp.
GGTAGTCGCCAGAACAAAGAACCCAATATCCTGCAAACGATGGTACTTCGAAAGAAGATAAATCATACATTGGTATGATTTATGGTAGTCGCCAGAACAAAGAACCCAATTAAAAAATAACCACCACAAAGGTGGTTATTTTTTGTACTTTATACTAAGTACCAAATACTATATACTTAATAGTATCTAGTCGTATTTTTGCGATCAATATTTTTATATTCACCAATAATCATTAAAAATCTACTATGTCTTGGGCAGGAAAACGAAGGGCAACATATTTATCGGGAGTTATCATAACACTTCTTATGTTATCTGGTATTCCGTTATATTTATTTTTACACAAAACACCCACTTGTTTTGACGGTAAAACAAATGGTGAAGAACGAGGTGTTGACTGTGGTGGCTCGTGCTTACTACTTTGTCCGTTTGAAGTCACTGAACCGTTTGTTTTGTGGAGCCGTGCATTTAAGGTTACCGAAGGGGTATATAGTGCTGTGGCATATATTGAACATGCAAATAGTAATGCTGTTGTGATGGATGCCCCGTACGTTTTTAAAGTTTTTGATAATGCCAACGTTCTTATTACTGAACGTGAAGGCACTGCATATATTCTCCCCAACATTGTGACACCTATTTTTGAAGCTAATATTTCAACTGGAGAAAGAATACCTACACGGACAACTTTTGAATTTACTCGTGATTTATCATGGGAACAGTCGTCTATAAGTGGTTCTCCGTACGTGGTGCGAAACCAGAAACTGTCTCGCTTGGAGAGTGTTCCCCGTATTGATGCTACAGTTTTGAATCAATCTCTCGTAGATTTGTTTGATTTAGAGGTTGTTGGAGTAGTTTTTGACGTTAATGACAACGCCATAGCAGCGTCCCAGACAATAATTCCACTTATTGAGAAACAATCAAGTAAGGAAATTGTCTTCACATGGCCGGAACCATTCACGACACGTGTAGAACGATGTGTCGCCCCAGTTAACGTGATGTTATTGGTTGACACTTCAGGGAGTATGAATGACGATAATATGGATCCACCACAACCTTTAACTGACGCAAAAAATGCAGCAGCGGATTTTGTGGGACGTTTGACAAAAAATGACAACATCGGCCTCGTTTCGTTTGCAACGAATGCAGCAATTTTACAGGAAGTAACTGATGATCATATTCAAGCTCGCGACACTGTTTCTAATATTGTGATTCTACCTGAAGAAGAAACTGGTTCTACTAACATAGGGGACGGAATCCAAAAAGCCGTTGAAGCATTTTCTCGTTTTTCTACACAAATGTTAGGCGAAGACATACATAGTGACAGAAAAATTATCATTTTACTCACCGACGGTTTGGCGAATGAGCCAGAAGATCCGGGAGGTGAACCGTATGCCGTTTCTTTTGCAAATACTGCGAAAGATTCAGGAATGAGCCTTTTTACCATAGGTCTTGGTGATAATGTAAATAAGGTTTTTCTTGCTGAACTTGCATCATCGCCTAGTCAGTACTTTCAAGCTGCCACGAGTCGTGATTTAGATGGTATTTACAGAAAAATTAGTGAAGATATATGTGAAAAAGGTCCCGCGATTATAGATGTATTACCAAAAACCAAAGATGTGTTACGCATGGGGTTTGAATAAAAACAACATCACAAAACACAATTAATGTATTTCGTATGTTGTATTTTAGTACTAAATTTTTGAGCAAGATAGACTGGGTGCTTTTTTTCTCCGCATTGCTTTTGATGGGCGCAGGAATTGTTACAATGAATTCTTTCCAATCTGCTCAAGTAGGTGTTGGAGGAAGTTATTTTTTTGAAAAACAACTTATTTGGGGAGCTCTATCTGTCGCTATTTTTTTTATTTTTAGTTTTATTGATTTTCGTTTTTTGAAACGAACGAGCGTTATTGTGACTCTCTTTTTAATTTCTGCAGCATCGCTTATTTTGGTATTTTTATTAGGCGATTTTGTTAAAGGTGCGCAAAGTAGGTTTGACCTTGGATTTTTCTCGCTTCAGCCAGCTGATCCAATCAAGCTCGTGTTAATATTATTACTTGCCAAATATTTTTCACGGAGACACGTTGAAATTGCCCACTTCAGACATATTTTAGTTTCGGGATTTTACGCACTCGTTCTTGTTATTTTAGTTTTTTTGCAGCCCGACTTTGGTTCAGCGATTATTATAGGAAGCATTTGGCTTGGTATGGTTCTTGTTTCTGGAATTTCTAAAAAGCATCTTCTCGCACTATTTTTACTTGGCGTTGTTTCCTTCGCACTTTTATGGACATATGGGTTTGCAGAGTATCAAAAACAACGCATCGTAACCTTCATACATCCATTGGCCGATTTACAAAACACAGGGTATAACGCATATCAATCTACAATAGCAGTTGGTTCTGGCGAGCTTTTGGGCAAGGGAGTTGGATATGGAACACAGTCTAAATTACAATTTCTACCTGAATACGAAACTGATTTTATTTTTGCAGCATTTGCTGAAGAGTGGGGTTTTGTCG
>CAZECX010000171.1:5527-5808 GCA_964510965.1 uncultured Nitrospina sp.
AGTAGTAATTTGGAGGATTTTAGTGAATGCATTGCACGGAGCAACTAATTTTGAAATACTCTTTGGTTTAGGGCTCGCTATTTTGTTTATGAGTCACTTTATCGTTCATATCGGAATGAACATAGGACTTTTACCGGTTACAGGTACAACCGTGCCTTTTTTGAGTTATGGAGGTTCTCATTTGATAACAGAGTTTGTGGGACTTGGAATACTTATGGGCATGCGTCGCTATTCTCGTGCAATACATAAAGACGACATCCATAAGGAGTTTGTGGGAGTTT
>CAZECX010000172.1:0-5738 GCA_964510965.1 uncultured Nitrospina sp.
TGCCTGCAGGCGAGGATTTTTCAGTAACGTTACCATATGTTTGAAAAAAGAGTCCCCATAATACGCGATTGTCGGTCGATTTCCATCATGGTATTGAAGGACCACCGGAATCACAGGACGGTTTGCCCGAACCACAGATTCGAACACGGCTGATTTGAACGGGACAATATCCGTTCCGTCTGTTGCTTGTGCTTCCGGAAATAATATCACCGAGCAATTGGAATTCAATCGCGTTTCTATTTTTTCGATAATCGACCTGACCTGCCGCTTATGCTTTCTTTCAGCAAAAATAGTCATTCCAAGCCATGCCAGGAGATTAAAAAAAGGCCAATCAGAAATTTCTGCCTTTGATACAAAAAACCCTTGAAAACAAGCTCCCAAAATAAATATATCCGGAGTACCTACGTGATTGGCGACGATCAAGGAACCCGATTTCGGTAATTCCTCTCCCACAATCTCAAATTGAAAGTTCAATACCCAGCAAGTTGTTTTAGCCCACCATCGCGTAAAAAACAAAATCCATTTTCCTCGCTGCGACTTTGAAGCAAAAAATAAAATATGGACAACTACTCCTATCAAAAAGAAAATGATGAAGACACCTATATATATAAGCAGCCGCATTAACGCCAGAAGATAGCCCATAAAATTGCCTAGTAAAATTCGCGTCCTTTTTTCTTGAGGCGAAACATATCGCAGAAAATTAAACGCTTGAGATTAGCCAAGATAGATTTGATCCCATCTATCAACCGCAATTTCTTTTGCTCACGCACGTTTAGAACACGAAAAATTTCTTCGGTCACTTTTGACCATGCTGCATGTGTTTTTAACAGGCTGTAATGGATTTTATCCGAACCCGCGAAGGCCTCCATCCCAGTTATCAAATGCACCTTTTCATTCTTCCTGGCCTTTTCTTCTAAATATTCGTTTATTTTGCTGACAAACAAATCCGTCTCTTCATAAGTAACTTTACTACTTGGATAAAATAAAAATCTCAAAATCAAAAATGTCGTTGGACTGACATCCTTTTTCAGGTCAACGTGAATGGAGGTCAAAAAAATTTCCGCTTCCCATTTAAGCATTCTACCTATCATTCCATCCAGGCTTTCAATTAGGGTATCAGAAGATACTCCATACATGAGGTCGTTGCCTATATCTGTTATTAACACAGCGGTGCGCAGGGATTTTTTCGCTTTTTTCTCAGCGGATTCTATTATTTTACAATCCTGAACAGGCGAATATGTAAAATTGAACATTCCTCCTCTGGCGCACAATCCGCGCCCCGGACCCATTGCATTCAAAAATTCTATTTTATTTTTCTCACAACATTCTGAAAGGTGATGGGTGAGCATGGAATAACCTCGAGCGAGGTTGCTGGCACCCAAGAGTAGAAACAAGATTGGGGGTTTAGAAGAAGGTTCTCCTTGCATCGGTAAAATTATCGAAAACGATCTGGCACACCGGAAACCCTTGCATGGGTTTCAAGTTTCATTTTCACATCTTCGTAATATTCAGCCAAATTTTTATATTCCGTAGCTCTTGGATCGCGTTTTCGCTGCAATTGTTTCGCGCCGCGGCTATAATCTCTGATGGATTTATCGTAAAGGTCAAATCGCTTTTTCCACCAGGACCCGGTTTTCCCTGCCCATTCCATTTCCCCCTTTTCCAAAGGTTTCAAGGTTAGCACCTTTTTGGAGCGGTCTATTTCGAAACGATAATCACCCAGGAAACTCATTCCCAGCAAACCATCTATTCCTGAAAAACTATCATTTATAGAAGACTCCACCAGAATGGATTGTGCATTTCCAACCTTTACGGATTGCATGGCGACGATTGGGTGTTGCACAGCACCATTTGCCGTATTGAAAGTTCTCTTCGCACTTATGTTAGCAGCGTATAAACCTAATTTCTCAGCAACTTCTTTACTAATATCGATTAACGAAGCTCCAGTGTCTAATATCAAGCGAGCCGTTACGGTTCCATTTAGGACAACATCAACAAGATAATTATTTCCTTGAGGAATGAGAGGAATCTCGATGGAACCTCCATTGGAGGGGAGCCCTGGGATTTCAATCGGCGCGATGGGTGTTAATGCAGCAGGTGCGGTACTGGTATCCTTACGAGCTTCTTTATGTTTGCGAATCTTTTTATCATTCTCCCGGTACTCCAAAGGAATCTTGGAAAGATTATCCGTATAATGCGTCTTACCATTTTCATCTTTATAAGAATATATACCTGCCTCACCTGTAGGAATTAGCAAACTAAATATCAAAACTGTTAGCGAGAAGTGAATTGCAACCCCAAGGGATTTCGATTTACCTGAATTTGACAGATTTAATTTCATTGGAAGGATCGACAAATTTTTTTCTCTCCCCAAGGTTCAATATTTATAAAACAATATTATAACCTAATCTTATTTTTTCATTACTAAAAGGAAATAGAATTTTGTCAGAGCGGGGAGGGGGTACGCAGAAAAAATTTTAGTGAAACTTTTGTGGGACACCTGAAATCATGGCGCGGTCCTCCAACTTCTGCCGCAGGTCTTTATAAAACTCGGCTGTTTTCAACATGTTTGCGGCTTTTTGATGGCCCTTGCGTTGCATCTGCTTTGCACGGTGGTCAAATCCTTTTATTGAAGTATCGTAATAATCGAAGCGGCCTTTCCACCAGGTACCCGACTTTCCTTCCCATGTGGTTTCGCCTTTCTTGTTGGGTGGCTTGAGAGTCAAGAGTTTGTTAGTGCGGTCGATCTCGAAACGATAGTCACCGAGAAAACTCATTCCCAACAGACCATCAATATCTTTAATGTGTTTCGCGATAGAAGCCTCAACCAATTGCGATTGCGCATCTCCTGCGCTGACGGTCTGCAAGGCTACCAGCGGCATCCATTCTTCACCGCCTGCTGTATTGAAGGGCATTTCGGCACCGCTGCTAGCAACCCCTAGCTTCTGACCGATCTCTTCGGAGAGAGTGATAAAGGACGCTCCGGTATCCAGCATGAGTCGGGCCTTAACTCTTCCATTGAGAAGAATTTCGACAAGAAAATTCCCACCACTTACAGGAATGAGAGGAACCTGAACTTCTTCAGTAGTGGAAATATTTCCGGAAGTTTCTACCGGTTCGGGTGTGAACGGTGCAGGCGTGGTTCGATGCGAGCCGCGAGATTCTCTATGTTTGCGGAATCCTTCTCCCTTTTCCCTATACTGCTCCGGGATCTTAGAGACATCGTCGGTAAAGTGAATTGCGCCTTTGTCATCTTTATAGGAAAAGATGGCCGCTTCACCAGGATGGTCAAAATGGAAAAGTATCAGGAGGGTTACTATCGTCAACCCAGTTACCCCAATACCAACCCTATTCAATTTCAATCGGGCTGACATAGACTTCGCGAGGCTTGACTCCATCGGATGGACCCACAACCCCTTCTCGCTCCATTGTTTCTATGATTCGTGCAGCCCTATTATATCCTATTCTCAATCGCCGCTGGATATAAGAAATGGATGCTTGCCTGTCTTTAGCGACAATGGCTAATGCCTCGTCATATTTTTCATCCATATCTTGTTCTTCCTCTTCATCCTTTGCTTCAATCTCGGCGGCCATAAAAATATCTTCCTCATAAACGGGTTTGGCTTGTTTCTTAATGAAACCGACTATCCGTTCAATCTCTTCATCGCTAACCATTACCCCATGAAGCCTAAGCAAGTTGGATGACCCCGGTGGAAGAAATAGCATGTCACCTCTGCCTAACAATTTGTCGGCGCCCATTGCATCGAGGATGGTTCTCGAATCCACACGAGATGTCACCTTATACGACATTCGAGTTGGGAAATTAGCTTTAATGATTCCGGTCAACACATCTACAGAAGGACGTTGAGTTGCAACGATCAAATGTATGCCCGCGGCACGTGCCATTTGTGCCAGGCGCGTGAGACAATCTTCAACCCCTTTTGATGCAACCATCATCAGATCTGCCAGCTCATCGATTAGCACGACAACATAAGGAAGTTTAGCAGGAGGCTCGGGAATCAAATTTTCTTCTTCCTCGTCATCTGCATCAGCAGGTCTCACACCTTTGTTAGCCTTTTCACGTTTTTTTAATTCCACCTCATATTCTTTTTGCAATCTTTCAGCAAGATCATTAAAGCCATTGATGTTCCTTACTCCACGTTCGGCCATCATCTTGTAACGCGATTCCATTTCAGTGACCGCCCACTGCAGCGCTGCTGCAGCTTTTTTAGGATTGGTGACAACCGGAGCAATAAGATGAGGGATGCCATCATAAACTGAAAGCTCCAGCATTTTCGGATCGATCATAATCATCTTCACTTCATCCGGAGTGGCATTGAGCAAGATGCTGCATATCATGGAATTGAGACCGACACTTTTTCCCGATCCGGTAGAACCCGCCATCAATAAATGCGGTGTTTTCGCAAGGTCTTGCACCGCCGGCTCACCGGTAATATCTTTACCGATTGCCAGATTCAATTTAGAGTCAGATTCCTGAAACGCATCCGATTCCATGACATCTTTAAAGTAAATGGTCTCACGACGAAGGTTTGGAATCTCAATACCCACTACGGGTTTCCCCGGGACGGGAGCTAGAATGCGCAATCCAACACAACGCATTGCCAAGGCCAGGTCATCAGCAAGCGAAACAATACGGCTGACTTTCACGCCCGGTGCAGGTTCGTATTCAAATAAAGTTATGACCGGACCGGGTAAAACCTGAACGACCCGACCGTCAATGCCAAAGTCCGACAACTTTTTTTCCAGAATTGCGCTGCTTGCTAATATATCCTTGCGCGCCTTTTCGGCATCATTGCCAATCTCGGGAGGAACATCGTTTAACAAAGACATCGGTGGGACTTCGTATTTATCCGACGAACCCATAAACGGGAAATTATCCTGAACCACAAATTCTGGTTTCTCTTCTTTCTTCTTTGGTTTGTCCTGCCGCTCAACCACTACAGGCTCAGGACGTGCGCGGGTAACAATCACCGGATCGCTGGCGACTTTTTTGGTTTGCACAGATTCAGCACGTGCCGCTTGAACTTTTTCAAATGCTGCTTTCATTCCCTGAAAGGCTTTTCCCATTGCCTGCAACATTTTCATCGACAGGTTTTTGAGTCCATTCACCGCCAACCACAACCCAGCACCCATCATAGAAACAATTTTCCCCAGGGTTTCTACAAGAACATTAACCTCAAGACGAGTCATTACCATAAAAGAAATGAACAAGACTGTTATAAGGGTCAGGACTGCTCCTGAAGGATTCAACCAGGTGACCAGAAATCCGCCAAGCCCATCTCCGATCAAACCACCCACCGGCACAGCTTTTCCAAAAAACGGATCGACTTTAAACTGAATTGCCACCAACGAACAAAGACCCACGAGAAATAAAGTTCCGGAGCCTATAATCAACGACCAGTTTTGCACCTGCTTGCCACGAATCAATGCCCAGCCTAAAGCTGCAGTGATGACAGGGAAAAAGAAAGAACCACTGCCAAAAACACGTGCCAGCCCATCCGCAAGGTAGGCTCCCACCATGCCGCCGGAATTGACCACGTCCATTCCTGTCACGCTTTTATTGAAGGAGGGGTCGGTGGGTGAAAACGAATTCAGTGCCATAAAACCAAATACCGTGAAGGCCAGCGCAACCACACCAAAAAAATCTCGAATCAATATATGTACTGTTTTTTCTTCACTCATGGGTCACTATTCTCGGGTTAATCGGGGTTATCAAT
>CAZECX010000173.1:0-5670 GCA_964510965.1 uncultured Nitrospina sp.
CGGGAACAAATATTGGCGCGGCGCATCCGGTCAATATGATGGGAGGGGGAGGTGAGGGCGAACAGGCAAAAACCATGGAAAAGAAAGTGGTCAACGATGCGGCGGCCTATATACGTTCTCTCGCTGAATTGCGAAAGCGAAACAGTCATTGGGCAGAACTTGCAGTAGTAAAGAGTGTTTCGATTTCAGCGGAGGAAGCGAAACGACTCAATGTAATTGACCTCATTGCTGGAGACATCAAAGCTCTGGCGCTTGCGATTGACGGCCGAGAAGTTCAGGTTGCATCGGGTCCGATGGTGTTGAAGACCGGCGATTTGGAAATTGTGTATCACGAAATGAATGCGCGGCAAAAAATGCTGGATATCATCTCTAATCCAAACGTGGCCTACATTCTTATGATGATTGGAATGGTGGGTCTCTATTTTGAATTATCGAACCCTGGTCTGGTCTTTCCCGGAGTGATCGGTGCGGTCAGTATGGTGCTGGCACTTTATGCCATGCAAACGCTTCCTATTGATTATGCGGGATTGCTATTGATTTTACTCGGTGCCCTGTTTTTTATAGCTGAAATCGGTGTGATGAGTTATGGGCTTTTGTCGCTGGCAGGGGTCGTTTCGATCTTTTTAGGGTCCACCATGTTGATCGACAGTGATGATCCCGCAATGCAGATTTCAACGGCTATTCTTTATCCGACCATGGGCTTTGCCATCGCTCTTTCAATTGGAATTATTGTTTTTGCGACTCGAACTCGAAGTCTGAAAAAGCAAGGGGGAGCGGAGGGCATGCTGGGTGAAATCGGATTCGTTAAAGAAACCTTGAACCCACATGGACGCGTTCTCGTGCATGGAGAATTGTGGGAAGCAGAATGCGAAGGCGAGATAAAAGAAGGTGAAGAGGTGAGTGTTGAAGCAGTAGAAGGGCTGAAGATAAAAGTCAAAAAAACTTCCTGAAGATTTTTCTAA
This sequence comes from uncultured Nitrospina sp., assembly GCA_964510965.1. Taxonomy (GTDB): domain Bacteria; phylum Nitrospinota; class Nitrospinia; order Nitrospinales; family VA-1; genus UBA8687. Next base: position 963 of record CAZECX010000173.1, read on the forward strand.
AAGTGAAATCCGCAATGACAATTTTTCAATCCCTTGGAGTAATGGCGGTTCTGTTTATTCTTTATGCCGTGCTGTTGGTGGGTTGTGAAAAAAAAATTATATTTCATCCTTCAAAATTTCCTGATGGCTATTGGAACCCGGGTTCAATGGGGATGAATGTTCAGGATATATATTTTCAGTCTGAAGATGGGAAAAAGCTGCATGGCTGGTTTGTTGCGTCCCCTAATGCCAGGGCTACCTTGCTGTGGTTTCACGGCAATGCGGGTAACTTGAGTCATCGCCTTGATAATATTCAGCGATTGCTTCCCTTGGGTCTCAATATTTTTATTTTTGATTATCGGGGTTACGGAAGAAGTGAGGGGGAGCCTGATGAAGAAGGGATATATAAAGATTCGCTGGCAGCTTATAATAAGGTTCTGGAAATGGAGGGTGTAAGGGTGGACTCGCTGTTTCTTTTTGGTCGCTCCTTGGGGGGTGTTTGTGCGGTGGAAACTGCCCTCAACAAATCTGCGCGCGGGTTGATCCTCGAATCGGTATTTACCTCTGCTTCCGACATGTCGAGAAAAATCTTCCCATTGATTCCACTGGGATGGGCGATCCGATCCAAGTTCGATGCGATTGGAAAGGTGCCCAGACTCACACTTCCCAAACTGTTTCTTCATGGGAACAGGGATGAGATCGTTCCATTTGACCTTGGAAAAAAACTTTATGATGCAGCGGCTGACCCAAAAACTTTTTATACCATCGAGGGTGCCGGACATAATGACACCTATATCATGGGTGGGCGTGATTATTATAAAGCTCTGGATGGATTTATTTCCGAAACTCTTAAAATTCCCATGACCTCGCAGAAAATTTAGGCTACATTGATCCCTTATTCTTAAGGTGGGTCGTTTTTAAACTTACATATTTCAAGCATGATTCGACAAGACATTTTAAAAAATAGTAAACGTGTGGTGATTAAAATTGGTAGCAGCGTTATCTCTAATAAGGATAAAGGCCGATCATCACTGGAGTGTGGCTTGAGCAAAGACTGGGTAAAGCATTATGCCCGTCAGATAAAGCTGATTCAGGAGAAGGGATACGATGTCGTGCTGGTATCTTCCGGCGCCATTATGGCCGGTCGCGAAAGATTGGGTTTGAGCCGGGCCGATCTTTCTATCCCAGAAAAGCAGGCGTGCGCTGCTATAGGTCAGAGTTTTCTCATGCACACTTACGAAAAGGCTTTTGAAAAAAAGGATATAAAGGTAGCACAGATTTTGTTGAGCCATGATGACCTGGGCAACCGCCGTCGCTACCTGAATGCAAAACATACTATAGAAGCTCTTCTCGAACGCAATGTTATTCCCATTATCAATGAAAACGATTCAGTTACGGTCGAAGAGATCAAGATTGGCGATAACGACACCCTTTCCGCCACGGTTGCCTGTTTGGTGGATGCACAACTTTTGATAATTCTTTCCGATGTCGAAGGACTGTATGACCGGGATCCTTCTATGAAGCATAAGGGGGGAAAGGCCGAGTTGATTTCACATGTTGCGCGAGTGAATGAGGAAATTGAACGCACAGCAGGAAAAAGCAATAACCGATTAACGGTAGGAGGGATGTATACCAAAGTGCTTGCAGCAAAAAAAACCATGAGTTTTGGTATTCCCACACTGGTTGTGAACGGGCTCGATGAAAAAGTCCTGGAAAATATTTTTTCCGGTAAAGACGTGGGCACTTTGTTCTGGTCGGGTAAAGGAAAAATTCGTGACCGTAAACATTGGATAGCGCACACTCTCAAGCCGGCAGGAACTCTTGTCGTTGATGAGGGGGCACGAAAAGCTCTTGTTGAAAGAGGTAAAAGTTTACTTCCAGCCGGACTGATAAAAGTAAAAGGTGAATTCGAATTTGGTAAGGCAGTATTGATTCTCGATGAGGCGGGCAAAGAAATCGGTCGGGGACTCGTCAATTATAACTCCCGAGACCTGCAACAAATTAAGGGAATGAAAACTTCGGCTATTAAAAAATCTATCGGTGAATCATTTTATGAAGAGGTGATTCATCGTGACGATTTGGTAATATTTTAGTTTCTCAATCTCGAGAGGTATTTCTTCCATTAGCATGGGAAAGGACTCAATAACTAGTTGAGCCGAGAAATATTTTGTCCCCAGATAAACAATTGCTAGTTACCAACGGAGGTACTCCGTGAAATGGTGGGAAAAAGAACCGTTACGCTTTGAATGTCAGCCCGATTGCTTTAAATGTTGCACCAAACCGGGCATCGTACATTTCGATCGCGAGGATATTCGAAATGCGGCAGATTATTTAGGAGTCTCACCCACAGAATTTAAGAAAACCTTTCTCATTCGGGATGATGGCGAATGGATTCTGGAAGTTGGAGAAGACGGCGCACCCTGTAGCTTTCTAACGGATAAAGGCTGCGGAATTCATGACGGCAAGCCAAAGCAATGTCAATCCTATCCATTCTGGCGGGAAAATATGGACTCCAAAAATATGTGGAAACTGGTTGGCGGGTTTTGTCCCGGCATCGACATTGGGCCAATGATAAAAATAGACACGATTAAATCCTTCCTCAAAAAATTCCGGCACTAGCCACTAGGCGTGGGGCCGGCAGGTCAAAGCCCAAAAGGCAAAAGAGTACCGAAAAGCCTTTAACTGTTAGTCGATAAACATTTCCTCCCTCGATAGAGGGAAACGCCCGGAGGAAATAGGTCGGAATTTCTTTTGCAAAAATTCCCTCTACAAAATTCTGAAATCAACCATATTTTAATAAATTTAAAACCTATAGATTCAATGGTTTTGCTTGCGGTCGTTGCCTGCCACGGTAGTGGCTTGACAAGGGGAGTAGGGGTGAGCATAATACCGGGCTGGCCTCAAACTTAATGGATAGTTGAAATTTTTTGGAGTAGCACATGCCGGTTGCAGTGGTTGTAGGAATGCAGTGGGGAGATGAAGGCAAAGGCAAGATCATCGATTTGTTCGCTGAAAAGGTAGATGTGGTGGCCCGTTATCAGGGAGGTCACAATGCCGGGCACACGATTTGTTTTGATAAAAAAGAATTTGTTCTTCACCTCATTCCATCAGGAATTTTCCATGATGACAAACTTTGCGTGATCGGTAACGGAGTTGTTGTCGACCCGATGGCATTGGCAGAGGAAATAAGCGAGTTAGAGGCGGTTGGTATCAATTTGGAAGGCAGGCTGGTCATCAGTGATCGAGCAAATATCATCATGCCTTATCACGGTGTAAGCGATCAAGGTCGTGAAAAAGGCAATGGAAAATTTAAAAAAATTGGTACTACGGGTCGTGGCATTGGCCCTTCCTATGCGGATAAAATTGCGCGCACGGGTATTCGAACGTGTGACTTGAGGGATGAAAAGTACCTTCGCGAACGCCTTGAAGCAAACTACGAAGAAAAAAGCCAGGTGCTGAAGAGCCTCTATGGACAAGAGTTGTTGGGATTGGATGCGCTATATAATGATTTGATAGTTTTCCGAGAGGTCATTCTTAAGTACCTTGCTGATACAAATGTTCTTATGAATGATCAGATTTCGCAGAATAAAAAAATTCTCTGTGAAGGCGCGCAAGGGACCATGTTGGATGTAGATCATGGAACTTATCCTTTTGTGACTTCTTCCAATTCATCGGCAGGGGGAGCTTGCACGGGTCTCGGCATTCCACCGACAAAAATAGATCGTGTGCTCGGGGTAGTTAAAGCTTATACCACCCGCGTTGGCGAAGGGCCTTTCCCAACGGAATTGTTTGATGGCGATGGTGAGCAACTTGGGAAAGTGGGGCATGAGTTTGGTGCCACCACAGGAAGACCCAGACGCTGTGGATGGTTTGATGGGGTAGTTGCGCGATATGCTATCAAGACCAATGGAATTGATGCTTTGATCCTGACAAAAATAGATGTGTTGGATGGATTCAAAACTATAAAAGTTTGTACCGGATATAAATTTGAAGGAAAAGTTTATCCGGATATGCCCGCTGACCCTAAAATTCTTGAAAATTGCGAACCCGTCTACACCGAGCATGAAGGCTGGATGGAAAAAACGGTAGGTTTTCGAGATTTTGAAAAGTTGCCGGAAAAAGCCAAAAACTTTGTCAAGTATCTCAGCGATTTACTGGAAACTCCTTTTCTAATAGTTTCTACCGGCCCCGATCGCGAAGAAACCATTCAGCTCGGTCCTTTATTTCCTGACTCCTGATTTTCCTTTCCTTTTAATAAACCGGTTCAAGTGGGTATAATATAGGTTGGTTCGTTGACCCATTTGGAAACTTCATTTTATGTTGACCATCGGAATCCTATTATTCGCCTGTCTGTTTTTCTATTTCATAGGCTACCGTTTTTATGCGGGAAGGTTGGACAGTGAACTGATCCAGCCCGACTCCAACCAGGCCACACCGGCAGTGGCGCAAAATGATGGTGTCGATTATGTGCCCAGTAAACCTCTGGTGCTTTTTGGTCATAACTTCGCCTCGATAGCAGGAGCCGGACCGGTAATCGGACCCATCATTGCCATGCACCATTTTGGTTGGGCAATCACATTGGTTTGGATTATGCTCGGCAATGTTTTCATCGGTGCCGTGCACGACTACCTGACATTGATGGTTTCTGTCCGCAACCGCGGCAGTTCCATTGCAGATATTGCCGAGAGCACAATGGGATATCGAGCCAAGGCGGTGTTCGCTATCTTTT
>CAZECX010000174.1:0-5639 GCA_964510965.1 uncultured Nitrospina sp.
TGTGGTTGTCATCGCACTTTTTTATACCGAGTCATTGGATTGGAATGCTCTGCTGGCGGTGTTTCTCCTTTTAGGATGTTTGACCAGTCTCAACCTGGGTGGCATTCGCCAACCGCTTCCTTATATTTTATTGGGCGTGCTTCTTTGGGGCGCTATGCTTAAAAGTGGCGTTCATGCTACGTTGGCGGGCATTTTTCTGGCCTTTTCCATTCCCATGCGACCTAAATACGACCCGCGGCAATTTTTGGATCAGGTAAAAGCTTTAGTTGAAGGAATCCGCGAGTCTTACGAACGAGAAAATAACATCATTCGTAATGAGGAAATGCGATCAAAAATTGATACTCTCAGCGAAGGGGTTCAACTGGTTCAGGCTCCCGCCCAGGTTTTAGAGAATAAAATGCATTTACCCTCAGCTTATCTGGTCATTCCCATTTTTTCTTTAGCCAATGCGGGGATACCTATTGAATGGGAGTCTTTCGGAACCAGTATCATGCACCCTGTGGCTTTCGGCGCTATGGCAGGACTGGTTTTGGGGAAACTGATTGGAGTCACCGGGTTCACATGGGTGGCCGTGAAATGGGGACTTTGTCAATTACCCCTCGGCCTGAACTTCAAGCATATTGTCGGTGCCGGACTCATCGCTGGCATTGGTTTTACCATGTCGATTTTCATCGCTGAACTGGGTTTCGCGCATCACCCTGAAGACCTCTTGATGGCAAAGACGGGGATACTTCTAGCCTCTCTCGTAGCCGGTATATCCGGTTATGTCTGGCTACGCATCTCTTGTCCCTCGCCGACTAAAACTTAGTGGATTGTTATCCGTCTTATTTGAATTCAACATAAGGTTCTTCCAGGGTTCCTTTGAATTCTACCGAACGGGCATTGTTGGGAACGTCATCGCCGAATACGGATTTAACTTCATCCATAACTTCTTTTCTGGAAAAATGGCTGGCCTTCCAGCAGGCATCGGTACTTCCCAAAGAGCAGGTGGTTTCGCCATTGGCATCGATGGTCCAGATGATTTGGCTTCTCACGTGGCGGCCAGTGGCCTCGAAACTTTCTGGATCGCCAGAGATTAAGTTTACCTCTACCCATCCCTCTTCGGGATCGCGGTCTGAAGGTATTTCCTGATAGTAATAAGGTTTTTCTTCTATATCTTCCAGAGTGCAGGGGGTGCCTTCTATTTCCCAGTACATTTTGCAGTTGTTGAATAGTTCTTGTAACTGTCCCCAGGCATAAGTTTCTTGCCAGACATTGGTATTAGGTAAGGATGTAGAGCGAGTGGGATTTGAAATCGCCTCAGGAGGTGGTTTTGGAGCGCTGAAATTTCCATAATAGACGCCGATGATGATAGCGAGGGCAGCTAAAACATTGGCGATTATTTTCATCCTGCGTCTCCATGACTATTCAGGTTGGCATCTTATTTATCTTACATCAGGTTTTGAATGATTGAATGGAAATGTGGGCCCGATTGATGGGTAAAAAAGATTATGATAGGAATTTTTTATTTGAGTTAAGGAGAAAAAATGCTTCGGATAGCTTTATTTTTAGGAACAAACATCGCGGTAATTTTTCTAATCAGCCTGACGTTTCGTTTGTTGGGTTTTGAAGGGCTGCTGCAACAAAATGGCATCGACCTCAACATCACCGCGCTCATTATATATTCCTCCCTGTTCGGGTTTGCGGGTTCTTTTATATCCCTTTTACTTTCAAAAACGATGGCGAAAGCCGCCATGAGGGTTAGGGTGGTAACCGAACCCAGTAACGAAATGGAACAATGGTTGGTTTCCACCGTGGGCCGTCAGGCCAATTGGGCGGGAATTGAAAAACCGGAAGTAGGTATTTTTGAAAGTTCTTCACCGAATGCATTCGCTACCGGATGGAATAAAAACGAAGCTCTGGTAGCAATCAGTACCGGATTGTACGAAAACATGAGTCGGGAAGAAGTCGAGGCAGTTTTGGGACATGAGATCAGCCACGTTGCCAACGGTGATATGGTAACACTCGCCCTGATTCAGGGAGTGGTCAACACGTTCGTCATTTTTCTTTCCCGTGTCGTGGGTTTTCTGGTAGACCGTCTGGTGTTCAAAGTCGAACGCGGTCACGGTCCGGCGTTTTGGATCGTATCGATGGTGGCGCAGATGGTGTTCAGTGTCCTCGCTATGATGATCGTCATGTGGTTCTCACGCAGGAGAGAGTTTCGTGCCGATAAAGGCGGAGCCGCAATCGCGGGCCGCGAGAATATGATCCATGCCCTGCAACGGCTGCAAGCCGCTCATGACAAACCCAAATTGCCGGAAGAAATGGCCGCCCTCGCTTTCAATGCCGGCAAGGTGCAGGCTCTGTTTGCCAGCCACCCGCCACTGGAAGAACGCATCGCCGCGTTGCAACAAGCTGGTCGGTCCTGATGGAAATGAAGGTTTCGCGCTGGAAATAATTTTCACTTATCAAGGTTAAAGAGATCTTCTTTCTGATTAATTGATTTATTGGCTGTTATTTAAGGTGGTTGCTTTAGTTCATTTAACCTGCTAAATAGTTGCATAATGAAATTTTTTTTCATCCGGATCTTTAATGAGAAAACGTTTAAAAAAGAAAATATTTAAAAAACACTACGCTCTTTTAAAAGCCAAGCTTGAAGCGTCGCCCGGAAAGAAGCAAACAAACGCTGTGTTAAAGGAAATGGCCAGCGTCTTCGGCATCGACGTAAAAAGTTTGTCCAGATGGGAAGGTAAAACACCCGAAGAAATTTTTGGCAAGGATTTATTCGAGGAATAGGCTACTCTAGTATTTTTTTGTCGGGCCAGTTCTGATAAGTTGATTTAATGGCTGTTATTCGGGGTAGTGGATTTAAGACTCAATTATGAGCAATTTTTACGATTGGACTTTTTTATAGAAAGAAGACTTGTTGCCTAATTAGTGGAAACGACTCTATTTCGGCCTCCTCCTTTAGCAGCATACAATCTTATATCTGCACTTTTAATGCAATCGTTTATATCACGACCTTTGTGCATTTGTGCGACGCCAAAGCTTAAGGTGATATAAATTTTCTGGCTCTTGAAAACCTGAACATCTTCTTTAATCACCGTTCTTAACTTTTCAGCTAATTCTGCTGCGCCCGACAATTCTGTTTCGGGTAACATCAAAAGAAACTCTTCCCCACCCCATCTACAGATAATGTCCTGTTTTCTGGAGTGCTTTTCAATGTTTCTTGAAACTTGGGTCAAAATAAAATCTCCAGCATCATGTCCATAGTTATCGTTAATCTTTTTAAAGAAATCAATATCACAAAGTATTAAGCTAAAGAGTTTTTTGTTTCTTTCTGATCGGTTTTGCTCGGAAGCCAGTTCTATCTCCATACCCCTACGATTTAAAAGGTTGGTTAAAGGGTCTGTCCGAGAAGATATTTCCAGATTCTTTTTTACCTCATAAAGTTCCGAAATTAGTTTTTCTTTTTCCTCCTCTTTAAGCTTTTTGTTGGTGATATCTTCCATGCTTCCAATAATGGTTTTTCCAGAATCATCGAATAGGAAATTTGTTTGTAAATGGATCCAACGAACCCCTTTTTTGGGAGTGTTAATTCTGCACATCACAGAAAGTTCTTTTCCATCCCTTTCAGCTTGTGCCCAATAATTAAAAACCATATTTTGATCGTCGGGGTGAACCACATTCCACCAGTTGGTTCCCAAGGCTTTTGTTAGGGAGCAACCCGTTATTGATTCCCAGGCAGGATTGACAAGGATGTATTTATCGTCTCCGTCAATTTGGAAAATTCCAATGGGTACAAATTGAACAATAGCCTGCATCCATTTTAAACGGCCTTTTAGGCTTTCAATGTTTTGACTGTTCAATAAATCTTCCATACCACGCTTTTGCCCCAATAGGATGCATAAGAAAATCGCCAGAATATTAGGAACGTATATATAAAAGTGTAAGGGGGTTTAATTTACATTTCAATGTATTTTACTAACTATCAATGTAAACTTATTTGGTTGGGGGATAAATTTCTAGTTCCTTGTTTTAATAAGGAGTTTTTATCCATAGATCGATAAATTTCATGATTTTGAGTTTTTCGATTGGGGATCAAAAAAACAGATTATAAAAGTAAAAATGCCATTCCTTCCTGTAAAAGAGGAGGATGTTTTGATTTATTTACAGCTTATGTTGGATAAAACTTTTCTTCCATATGCATTCCTTATGGAAAATGGATTGTTGATGATGGTGTTAAAACTCCCATTTTTCAGGTGTAGTTGATTTGGAAATCACAAAGAGTTATAAATTGAATTATGAGTAATTTTGTTCACCTGCATCTTCATACTTCCTACTCATTGTTGGACTCTTCCATTCGTCACGAACCATTGATCAAACGGGCGGCGGAATTTGGGATGCCTGCCGTCGCCATGACCGACCACGGCAATATGTTTGGCGCCGTCGAGTTCTACAACACGGCTAAAAAACATGGTGTAAAACCCATTTTGGGTTGTGAGGTATATGTCGCTCCTGAGAGCCGGCACGAAAAAAAATCCAAAGACAACCTGCGCGATGCGTCTTACCACCTGATTCTCCTCTCTGAAAACGAAACGGGATATAAGAATCTTCTACGGCTGATCACCAAGGGCTATCTGGAAGGATTTTATTACAAACCGCGTATTGATAAGGAACTGCTCGCCGAGCATTGTGAAGGATTGATTGCCCTGAGCTCCTGCATCCGCGGAGAGGTGGCGCATAATGTCAACCGTGAGAACGTGCCCCGTGCCACCAAAGTAGCGGCTCAATATGCCGAGATCATGGGTCCGAATAACTTCTATCTCGAACTACAAAATCACGGACTGGAAAATCAGGATCGCATCAACAAGGATATTGTTGGCATCGGAAAGAAACTCGATATTCCCATCGTTGCGACCAATAACTGCCATTATCTCGATAAAGAAGATTTTCGCGCCCATGAAATCCTTCTTTGTTTGCAGACAGGAAAAACGATCAATGATCCTTATCGCATGCAGTATCCAGCATCTGAGTTTTATTTCAAATCCCCTCAAGAAATGGCGGAGTTGTTCAAGGAAACACCGGAAGCCATCGAGAATACTGTAAAAATTGCTGAGCGCTGTGAATTGGAATTGGAGTTCGACAAACTCAACCTGCCGGATTACCCGGTGCCGGAATCTTATACCTTGGAATCGTATCTCGAAGAGATATCGCGCGAAGGGCTTAAAGAACGTTTCGGGGAATTGGAACGTTTGGGAACCGATTTCGATAAAACCACTTATGAAGCGCGATTGGACGAGGAATTGGGAATCATCAAGCGTATGGGCTATCCCGGGTATTTTCTGATTGTTTGGGATTTCATCAAGCATGCTAAGGAAAAAGATATTCCTGTTGGGCCGGGGCGAGGTTCGGCAGCGGGCAGTGTTGTGGCTTATGCGTTAAAGATCACCGACATTGATCCCATGCAATACGATCTGCTGTTTGAACGGTTTTTGAATCCGGAACGGGTGAGTATGCCGGATATCGATATTGACTTTTGTATGGATGGGCGTGATGACGTTATCAAATATGTAACAGAAAAATATGGTGGCAACCAGAACGTGACGCAGATCATCACCTTTGGCAGCATGAACGCCAAAGGGGTGATCCGTGATGTG
>CAZECX010000175.1:0-5616 GCA_964510965.1 uncultured Nitrospina sp.
AAGTAGAAGGATTTCAGGTCAAATCCTAATCCGCTGAGTGGGAAGTAACGAATCTACGAATACTTCAAAGTTTTTTCTAAAATTAATTGGCTTCTCAGAATTGGTTGGGAGATCATCAATACTAAGAGGGTGAGTTAGCCATTTATGTTTAAGGGAACAGTCTCGTTATCGAAAAGGGACTGGATATTTGCAAAGTCTATTCCTATCAATTCTACACAAATTTTGATTTCAGAACTTTGATAGATAATTTGCCAGAGTCGGTTCCCCATCTCCTGCGCATTTTGTAACAACAGTCCTAGATCCTTGGTTTCATTCTCTCTTAGAATATAGAAAAGGTCCAACCCAAGAGCTTGCCATTTTTTTTCTGTCCGCGCAACACTCTGATAAAGCTCCATTTCGCGACGAATTAGAGGGAATTTACTCTCCAGTGGCCTGGCGTTGGGAGAGTTGGGAAAGAGGATAGAAAACTCGTTTTCAATATCGCGCACCCTTCCACCTCTAAATAACGACCATTTGTGGTGGATACTTTCCAATCGATCTGCGAAATCGAAGCAACGATCAATCAGTTCTATGCGCATGTCGCGGATTAATAAAGCATCGGGAAATTCTTTGTGGATTCTTTCATGCAACAATTGCAGGTCTTTATATAGCTCGCGTAATACCGAGTTTAAATTGCCAATGGAGACTGGGTCGTCGAGATGCCGGGTATCTTTTAAGGAAATGGTCTCGACAACTAGGTCCCTTTGCGTGGTTTCAATATAATTGATCGGGCCAATCTCCAGAAGTTGATAAAAGGTTTCTGGGGATATGGCCAGGTCGATTCCAAAACTTGCTTTGATAAAATCGCGAATCTTTCTGCATTTAGCCACATCACGAAATGTTTCTACTGCTTGTTCCAAAGATTCGCCACTAGCATCAAAGGGTCCGATCTGGATATCTGCTCCAATCAACTTTTTTAAAATTCGTTTCGGATCACGCATTTCTGATTTCAGTAATGAAAAAGGCTCGCAAGCATGACTTGGTATCACTCCAGAAGTAAAACAATTTAACCCTCTCGATTAAAAATATTTCTCATCACTAATAAATCCTGGTCATTAAATGCCCGGAAAAAAAATAATGATAGAAAATAAATTCCCATACCGACTAAGATTAAAGGAATAAGGGGCCATGAAATTTGTTCGAGAACAACTCCCATTACCCCGGCTGCTAAAACAGGTTTCCAAAGCAAACTAAAAATAGGTATCCTATCTGAAATTAGGTTCATACAATTCAACAACATGAAAAATAAAAATAGCTCTGTGAATCCAGCAACTGCTGCAGCCCCTAAAATACCCCATTTGGGAATAACCAAAAAATTCGATACTATATTTAAAACTGCACCCGCAAAAACTATTTTTAAGACCTCACTAAATCGATCCGCTGAGATCAATAAATAAATCGCAAACTCATTGAAACAAATTAGGAAAAAACCAAGGGCCATAATTTGCAGAATTTGAACCGTCATCACATACAAATCCCCATAAAGCAGCCCAACCAATTTCGGAGCCAAAGTAAATGTCCCAACGGTCAAAGGAAGCCCAATCAATAACAAATAACGAACTGCTTCCCTACTAATTCCCTGAAACTGGTCATCTTGACCAGCATAAGCTCTCGATAAGGCAGGAAGCAAGGCAAGGCGAATACTTGCTACCATTAAGGCTAATACCTCCAACCATTTAAAAGCTGCGTTGTACCAACCTGTTTCTGCCTCCCCTAGCATAAAATAAATAAACACAACATCAATTCGAAAATAAACATATGAAAATAGAAAAATGCCACAAACCGGCAAGCAATCTTTCATAATTTTTTTTGAAAGTCCAAATTCGGTGAGGACTTCCTTTTCTTCATTCCTCCTTTGCATATTCCAATGCGCTAGGATTAGGCTAAAAACAGAAACCACAAGAAATAAAATAGCGAAGGGAACAATCAGATAACCCATAAGGAGAGCCGCAAACCCAAATAAAAAAAACAGAGCTCTCTGGACAACCATCAAAACATAAACTAAAGACATCCGTTCAAAGGCTCGGAAAACTGCTAGGTACATATCTGTAAAACCATTCAAAATGAGTGCCAGACCTATCGCACAAACCACTACTTTTATTTCTCTTTCCCCTGGAATTAAAATCACCAAACATATCAAGATTGCAATAATTGGAAATGCCAATAATTTTTTGAGACCAAATACGCCTTTCAAATATTGATCAGCTTTAGTTCGGTGACACGAAACCTGTTTGCATAAATAAGCACTGAGGCTGTTATCAAGAAATATGATAAAAACTCCTGAAAGGGCAAAAGCTAGGGAGTAATTTCCATAACCTCTATCGCCCAGGTATCGCGCAGCAATGATTTGCGTGGCAAGACCAATAAGCTTGGAAGTGGCTTCCGCCCCAAAAAGCCAAATAGAATTCTTTACCAGTTGTTCAGCAGTCATAATTTGATTTAACCAACTATTACCTATCTCACCTGAAATATCGAGGTACCTACGCAAACAAAATTCCTATCGAAAGATCAAAATTCTTACAAATATTGAAAATAGCTGTGCTCAACCGATTTTTAAAAAATATTCATTATATTTTTTAATGATCTTTTATACATATGCTATATCTTCCTTCATCTGTTAAGTATTAAACCTCTGTTTGACATTACCAGTTTCTAGATGCCATGAATTTACCCTAACTTAATAACACTCTAGCAATTTTCTCTGCGGCTTTTCCATCTCCATAGGGATTATGGGTTCGTGCTATTTTCTCGTAACGGGTATCATCTTCAAGTAATAAAATAGTTTCTTCGACTATCACATCTGTTAGAGTACCAACAAGCTTAACGGTTCCTGCCTCGACCCCTTCAGGCCGCTCGGTGTTATCCCGCATGACTAATACTGGTTTTCCAAGAGAAGGAGCTTCTTCTTGAACTCCCCCAGAATCTGTCAAGATCAGTGTAGAAATATTCATCAGATATATAAAAGACAGGTAATCCAATGGTTCAATTAAATAAATGTTATCAATTGCACCTAAAATACGGTTTACCGGTTCGGTAACATTGGGGTTTAGATGGACCGGGTAAATGATTTGCAAATTGGTTCTTTGGCTTAATTTCTTTAACGCGTGGCAGATATTTTCAAAACCCTCTCCAAAATTTTCTCGCCTATGACTAGTGACGAGGATCAATTTTTTTTGCAAATCCAGAAAAGAAAATTTTTCTTTCAACGAGTCGTTCAAAGTAGCATCGCGCTTAATTTTTTCAGACATCTGTAATAACGCATCGATTACCGTATTACCCGTAACATGAATTTTATCTTCTGGAATATTTGCATTTATTAAATTTTGCTTTGCCCATTGAGTAGGAGAAAAATGAAGGGTGCTCAATGAACTCGTCAGACGACGGTTCATTTCTTCTGGCCACGGGGAATAAATATTCCCAGTCCTTAACCCTGCCTCAACGTGACCAATATTAATTTTTTCGTAGAAACCAGCTAGGCTTGCAGCAAATGTAGTACTAGTATCACCCTGAACCACTAACCAGTCTGGTCGCCAATTTCGTAAAATATTTCTCAAACCCAAAAGCACTCCGCTAGTGATATCCGTTAAATCTTGCCCGGGCCTCATTAGATTCAGGTCATAATTAGGTTGAATGTTAAATATTTTTAAAGCTTGGTCAAGCATGGTACGGTGTTGGGCCGTCACGCAAACCCGAACTTCACAAAAGGTTTTATTCTTTAAAATAGAAATGAGGGGTGCCAGTTTAATCACTTCGGGTCGAGTACCCAAAACTAGAAGAATTTTTTTCTTTCGAGGAGCTATCATAAACTTTTAGAGTTCATATCCTGTGTTTTATTGTGACCTTTCAAAAACGTCATTCAATATTTTTTCTGTATTTCTCGCAATAACCGACCAGTCATATTTACTACGTACCAACTTTAAAGAGCGTTCCACCACATCTTCCTGGTTCTTGCTTTCGTAAAGTTTAATTATTGATTTGGCTAGAGGAATGGGTTGCCCAGGTTCAACAAGATAGCCAGTTTTCTCATCTTCAATTATTTCCGGCATACCCCCGACACAGGATGATAATACCGGAACTCCACATCCCATGGATTCAAGTGCTGCAAGACTCACGGCCTCCATTAACGATGGGATTACCACCAGATCCGCCGCCTGGTAAAAAGATACTAAATCATAAGGGTCAAGGTTTCCTAGTTTTAAAGTAGGAACATTTTGTTGATTGATTATATTATTAATTTGATCGACATACTTGGGGTATTGGGGGTCGTCACTTCCCGCAAAAACGACCAAAATATCCGAAGCATGACTATAGTTTTCGCTTATCCATTTTATAGCTCTTGCAAAAATAATAATTCCCTTCGTGGGTGCCCAACGCCTCGGACAAAAAACAATATATTTATCTTTAACCCCAAACAACCTTTCCTTCAAATCAGGTTTTAATGAAGATTTTATGGGTTTAAAAAAATCAAGATCGACTCCATTATGAATGGTATAAGAATATTTTATGAACTTGGGAGTTAATTCCTTACTGGGGCCTATTACCGCGTGATAATGTTTCAACAAAAAACCTAAAAGAATTTGTCCAATAATCCACTTATTTAAAAAAAGATACTCTCCTGTGTGGTTAGTCAACACTACCGGAAATTTCCTGGAAAGAATTCTAGATGCCAGCCAGCTGGACGAAAAATCATGTTGCCAGACCAAATCAGGACCCCATTCAGAAATTATTTGAACAACTTTTTTATTTCCCAACGTATATTGAGATTTTTCAAAAAATGCGGCAAGCAAACCAACAATTCCTTCTCCGCTCCATTGATTAAGATTACAAATACGGTTTCCAGCATTAATCAAAGTTATGGGGATTCCGTTAATTCTCCTAGGTTCTGTATTATATTTATCAGACCATACGGGCTTAAATAGCATTATTTCATGCCCTTGTAGAATCATTTCCCTGCACATAAAACGGATATGATTCTCAACACCTCCAATAGAGTTATCAAACATAAGAGTTGATAAAATCGCAATTTTCATATTCAAATAACAACTATTCTAGGTTCATGACTAGTTAAAGCCGTAACAAATGGTTATAAACTTAAATTATACGGCAGAAAATATATTTTTGTGAATTACACACCTGCATTAATCCTGATAAGCTGACTGTTCATATACGGGGAAACTAGCTTTCATAGTTTTTCCCGTGTATCTGATTTTTTCGCTGAGTTTACCATCCTTAGAAAAAGTTGATGCAATCAAACCTACTTGGAATTTAGGAAAGAAACTTTTAATATCCCTCGTCTAAAAGGTTTTCTGGTAACCCCCATTTTAAGCTGGGACCGTTTCAAGAACAGCCGAGCCGGGGTGGTAGAATTGGTAGAAACAAGGGACTTAAAATACATATATATGGACTGATTTTGTAAGTTAAAATCAACTAAGTCCGGCACTAGTAAGTATTTTCTAGACTATTCCGATCCGAACAACCACTTATAGAACACTTATAGAAGCGTAATACAAAAATAACGAGTAATGGCGGTAGATTGGATCTCTCTCGATTACACGATTACATCCAAAAAAATATTCT
>CAZECX010000176.1:0-5556 GCA_964510965.1 uncultured Nitrospina sp.
CTTGCACAAGTCCATCTCATCAACAAACACGTCAATAACTCGGACAGGGTTATCTTCTGCAATATAATCATCAAGTTGATCGGGAAACAGGGTAGATTGCTGGCGACTTTCTCCTTCAACAAAACGCTTCATTTATTTCCTCGCCTCTATTACGATAACAATACAATAAATATAACATTGCTTAATAATATTGACGACTCTGCGTTTTCACACAGTCTGGGCCGAAAGCGGACGTTTAAAAAATCAATAAAAGACCAAAGAGAATGTCCCTTCAAATAGACTTTTAAGCTACAAGTACGAAAGGCCTTCAAAATTAAAATTGAACCTGTCTAAGGTTTAGTGGTTTATCAAATAAACATACTTTTATACAATCAATATGCGGATTGACGTTTTTCGAATTTGTGAAAATGAATAACTTGCCTTGCTTCCTGCGCCAAAGCTTTAAGTCCAGCCATATCCATTTCCACAAAACTTCCAGTACTTGAACTCAAAATTTCTTTTAGGGCGAGTACTTTTTTCTGTTTGGCAAGGTAAAGCAATCCCTGATGAAGAATTGATTTTTTATCGTTGCCCAATTTTCGCCTGAAAATGAAAATGATATCCTCATTATATTTTTGGGCGAGTTGTTTTAGGCTATCTCGGGAAACAGGTCCTTTAATAGGTTCCCCTGTGTTTGCAGGTGCGACTCGGGCCGGATCGAGTTTCAATAGTGTTTTTCGAATTTGTTTTGGATCATAAAAAGCAGCATCTATCTCCTCAAATTCATGACTTTCAACTACTCTGAGAGATTTTGGAAACACCAACATTTTTATAGTGCTGTCCGATTTACCTTGATCTAAAAGGTCTGCCCACACCTGATGTGTAATCAAAAATGAAAGTAAAAATACCAAAAGGAAAATTGCAAAGGAAAATTTTGATGGGAAAGTTTTCATGATCGCTAATTTTAGAATAAAATTTCTAAATACTTTACATAAATATTGGTGGATTGAGTATGAAATATGTTTGTAATAAAAAGTACCGAAATGACCCCGCAAGTTTTTATGTTGTTAAAAGGAATTATTAGTTAAGATTGAATCACCACTCTATAAAGCACGAATCCAATAATCCACATCTGCGCTAGATTTATTACCACACTCAACCTGTGTAAAAAATTGAATGTTTTGCCAGCGTTTTGGTCTCCTTGTAATTGAGCATCTCGATAACGGTTGATTCTGGGCATCAGCCATAACCAAGCCCATATAAAAAGAATAAAAACCGTAAGTAATTGGGCTGATTCGGAAAAACTCCATAGGAAAAAAGTCGCGGCCAGGGTCATGGCTCCCATTACCTGACTGTATACCGGAAACGCCTGTCTAATAAAAGGTCCAGATATTTCAGGAGGAAGTTTTGTGAATACCAATGGAGTCATGATAGCCGCAAAAAAGAACATTCCACCAATTATCAAGGACAACAAAAATATCCCAGTTATATCTAAAATCGGAGTACTGTTCATGATGACCTCAAAGATATATTTTTTCTATCCATAATGGGTCCTATTTTAAAGGATTAATTTTGATTGGTTCTGATCTAAAATATAGCGGGAAATCCCGGTTCCCCGATTCTCAAAAAGCACTTGCAGAAAAATGAAAATCGGATATGCTCCCAACCCCAGAAGTTTTAACCGGGACCCCCAATTTAAAAAAGTTCCCCAGAATTATCTTTTTCCTTTCAGTTTTTTTTTCTTCAAATACAAGTTTTTCTGGCATTCATGGGAACAATATTTGGATTGAGGATGTCTAGGATGAAAATCTTGTCCGCAAACCAGACATTTTTTGTCATAAAACTTCGTGCTGTAATTAGCTTCCTTTTGAGGTTCTTTCAGTTTTTTTATAAAAGAGACCGCTTTTTTTGTAGATGATTGATTGAGAAAACTTTGATTTTCTTTGGAAATTACTTCGTCGTTGCGCAATATTCTTTTTAGCTTTCCATTTTTATCGTAAATTTTGCATTCATAAGCCATGAGGCATACACTCAAACCTTTCAGACCGCGATTCAGGCATTCTTTTATTCAATTGTTCTTTAATTGATAGATGTCCCAACTCGAATATTTATCGAATTTCGCGTGTTTTTGAGAATTAAATTGAAAAACCTTGATCAGGCAATTGTAGGTACTTAATTTGTTATTTCCCTGACCACTTCTTGAAGTAATTAAATGAGGCCGCATTTTCAAGTAAATGTTCTTTTCTTGTTTCATAGGCGAAAGAACCATTTCGATGAATTTTCCTCCCACTTGAATGGAGCTTTTCTTATAGAAAATTTTATCCTCAGAATCATGATTTCCAATGATGCTGATTTTATTTTTCTGAATATTCAATATTTTTCCATTAGGGGAATTTGGATTTTCAGATATCCATGTCCCTATGCCAGTGTTTGGGCAATTAGCATCTTTCCATTCTTTGTCCTGCCAACTCAAAGCAGATGCAAAATTAATATATGCAAATAGGATTAGCAAAAATATACAAGCACCTATCATTGTCATTCGCCCGACAATCTTACGAATTTTCACAAGATCCGTTCCCTTAAAATAGTATTTATACCTTTTCATTTTTGACCTCTAATTTGTGTTTAGCTCGGGAACAGGGTTAAAGGTTTTTATGTGGTCCGTTAAGAATAATGCGAATGCATCCATACTAAATGGCCATGCATATTGAATATCGATACCTGGGTGCTTTGAACTTAAGGCATGTAATTCTTCAGGAATTTCATTTTCAGAGTGAGATCCACCACGAGTAATCATGGTTGTCACGATAATTATTTCTGAAAAATTTTCTTTAGCTAACTCATCCACTGCATCTTCAATTGCCGGGTAGCAAAATTCGTTATAAGCCGTTTTTAATACATAACCCTTCAACATTGGTTTCATATGAGAAGCCAGAGACTCAAGCCCAGATTTATAGGGGTCGTTTTCTGGAGTTCTTTGCCATTTTCTAATAGTTGTATCGAGTTCCACTTCATGCTGCGTAATTGCGCCTCCGGCCTTTATCCTTGTTTTATGAACTCTCATGAATTTTTCAACAATTTCAGAAGGTATGTCGCGAGGCAAGCCTCCATGTCCCACCAGAATTACTGCTCTTTTTTGATTTTCCATAACGGATAGTTTCCTTTTTGATTTATATATTTTGTGAGCAACTAAACTTATACTTTCTCGGGCTGATTGATGTTGCTCAAAAAATCGTAGTATTTATTAAAAGATGAGATATATGAAATTCCAGAAATTTTATTTGGACTTCCCAGCCCACCTGTAACAATAGAAGTTTTAGGGCTTATTTCTTTTCTTATTTTTGAAAGCAGGTTTCCAGCGGTTATAGGATCAAACACATGAGATATGCTCAAGGTGATTATTTCGGGTTTGTGGTTTTCTGCTGCGGAAATAATAACGTCAACAGGGTTATCAACCCCTAAATAGATAATTTTGGAATTTGTTACTGAAGTAATCAAGGCACACATTAGTATTCCTAGGCTATATCCCTCACCCGGAAGGGTAGTAATTAGAACTGTTGGACCATTCTTTCTAATGTTTAATTGTCTCCATTTTTCACTGAGAAAACTAACCAAGCATTCAGAAGCAAAATGTTCATGAGAGATATCCAACTCCTTTTTTTCCCAACCATTGCCAATCCTATGCAAAAGAGGTACGGCATAATTTAGTATGAATTCCAAAGAACCATGACGGCCCCATTCATTATGAAAACCACTAAGAAGAGCATCATCGTTATAACTATGAATCCATTGGACCCAGCTCTCGATCAATATTTCATTCGATGCTATCTCGTTCTGATCAATTGCTTCAGCATCTGATTTCTTTTCAACAAAAGGTTTCAACCCCATCAGGTTCTGCAATTCTTCCAAGGTTGCCGTTACAACTTTACTGGCCCGATAACCCGATTCCAAGGCACTCGCAATAGCTCTTAGTCGAGGAACCTCTTCTTTTGGATATCTTCTATGTCCAGAAGGAAGGCGCTGAGAATGTGGGGCTCCGTATCTTTTTTCCCACACCCTCAGCGTATGAATACTAACCCCTGTCATACTTGAAAGTTCTCCGATCGACAGGTAATCTTCCATTTTTATTACATTATTCATTAACTTCTCTTTCGTTTAATTATTTGTTACATGTTGGAGTTGCTATGTGGAGCCATTGCTAAACTTTGTGCTTCCACATGACTAACAACTTTGATTCCGGAAGAATTCTTCTCGATCAAAAACTGGTGACCCGAGATCGTAGTTCGAAAAGTATTTCCGGGTTTAATACCATATTCACTTAAAAGAGATTGCTCGAAAGCATTGAGACCTACTAAAACGTTTACTTCATTGTTAAACATTCCTCTTACGATCTTATCTTGTGTTCCTGTACCAAATGTCCATTCATAAGGAAGAAATGCGTGATCGTGACCCACATGTGATTTATGAATCATGGAAGCTTTGGAAAATATGTTGGCCTTCTTGATGGGAACCTGATCCGTGTAAGTCACTTTTTCAGCTCGACTGGCGTTAACAATTTTCATACCCGCAGTTGTTCTCTCCATCAAAAAATTTATTCCGCGAGTTTCTGTCTTAAATTTATTTCCAACATTGATGTCGTAATGCTCCAGCTTTTTTTGCTCGAAGGGGTTCAATCCAATCAAGGAGGTCGGGTTGGAAGAATTCAACCTTCTGTCAATTTTGGATTGGAGGTTTTTGGACATTTCCCATTTATAAGAAACTGTTGAATGGTCGTGAGCTGAATGGGCCATTGCTGCAGTAGAAGTGAATATCATTGTGGCTGCGATTGCGATAGAGTTGAAAATGTTTTGTGTTTTGGTCATTTTGAATCTCCTTTATTTTATAAAAATCTAAATTGATGTCTAGGTATTTATTATCTTACTTTCATAATATAAACAAATATCTAATATTTGTCAATTATTTCTTTATAAAATCTAACTATTTGTCTAGTTATACATCTAAACAATTATAAATAAAGGATTAATAGTTTTTAAAAAATTATAAAAACGGCGAAATTTCTAGTTTTTGGGAGGGAGTTTTGCAAAATAATTCAATAAAATCTAAAATATCTAGATAATTTAAGTGGGTTAATACTACTTCAAACCGGTATTTGGCTAGCTGCTTTTTGAGGATTGATGAATATGCATCATATAAATAGGGGTGGGATCCTGTAACAGCATGATTATCGATTTTTATGTGGAGAGAAGAAAACAGATTTTATTAATTGATATTTTTTGGATCAATGCCCGCTTTGGGTCGGAAGCAGGCCAAAAATGGAATGAACTACCTTCAAAAACCGGCGAATGACGAATTAGAGTGTTGCATCCACCCTCGTTAGAGGGAGAGCTTTGCATAAGTCTAAAAATAATGAGATTGAGTGTATTTTGGTACAAACCAAACCCCACAGGATCGTCATCGCGAGCCGCAAAGCGGCGTGGCGATCCAGAGGTTTTCTGGATTTACCCGTTCCGGGCACAAGAACTAATGTTAAATATTACGGCTTCACTACGTTCGCAATGACGGGTTATAAAAGGTCTC